>NZ_CP103057.1:2085000-2385000 GCF_025231525.1 Sphingomonas endolithica | reverse complement strand
GCCGCGCTGGAAGTGTACAAGTCCGGCCTCGCGCCTCAGATCGAGGGCGGCATCGCCGGCGCGATCAACGTGCGCGGGCGTAAGCCGTTCGACTTCAGCGGATTCGAACTGTCCGGTTCGGCCAATGGCGTGCTGTCGCAGCAGTCCGAGAAGATCGTGCCCAACGGCAATCTGCTGATCAGCAACCGCTGGGATACCGGCATCGGCGAGATGGGCCTGCTGGTCAACGCCTCCTATGTCGGCATCAACTTCCTCGATTCGACGCGCGAGCAATCGCTGGTCATCGCTCGGACCAACCAGGTCAATCCCGACAATGGCGCAATTTCCAACAACGCGCCGGGCCAGCCGGCGGGGCTGCGCTTCCCCGACGCACAGGGCAATTTTCTCGGCTATGGCGCGCGCTACCGCCCGTCGGCCAACGCCGCCTTCCAGTGGAAGCCGACCGCCGAGCTCGAAATCTATGCCGACGGTTTGTACCAGGGCTTCCGCTCGAAGGATTACAACCGCTTCATGTTCGTGCCGATCTTCGGCGACATTACGCTGACCAACGTGGTGACACGTCCGGGCAGCGACCAGATCACCAGTGCCACCGTCAGCGGCGCGTCGCGGCCGGACGGGTATAGCGGTTCGTTCAACGGCAAGACCGACACTTATCAGGCCGGCGGTGGCGCGATCTGGAAGCGCGACCGGCTCGAAATCTCTGCCGATCTGGCCTATACGGACAGCAAATACACCGCCGACAACGTCAACCTCGATTATGCCATGGCCGAATCGCCGGTGCGCAACGTCCAGTTCGACGCGTCGAAGAATGGCGGCGCGAGCCAGAGCTTCGTCAATTTCAACATCTCCGATCCCGCCAACTATATTAGCCGTGGCCTGTATCAGGAGTTGCTGGTGGTCAGCGGGCAGGATTGGCAGGCGCGCACTGATCTGTCCTACGACCTCGACATGGGTTTCCTGAAGCGGCTGCAGGTGGGCGTACGCTACGGCGATCGCAAGGCACAGCGCGATCGCGGCGATATCTATCGGAACAACGAAGGTGACCGCATTCCGTTGACTGATCTGGGGCTGGATGTCAGGGCCACTTTGCCGGGCTTCACCTATAACGATGCGCAGCCTAACAAGACCTTTGCAGCGGCCACCCGCGATAGCATTCGTGACAATCTGGTTCAATTACGCAGCAGGTTCGGTGTCCCAGCGGGCGTCCCGGCGTTCATCCCCAGCGAGAACTTCCGCGCGAACGAGAAGTCCTATGCTGCCTATGCGCAGCTGAAATACGGCTTCGACCTAGGCGACACCGTTATTGACGGCGTGGTCGGCTTGCGCGCGATCAAGACGAAGACGCGGATCGATGGCTTTTCGCGCATCGTGCTGGGGGTAAATCCCGCCGACAATGGCGAAATACTGGATTTCCCGGCCGTTAGCGCCAAGAGCGACTATACCGACTATCTGCCCAACGCGAGTGCGCGGATCGCGCTCAGCGACAAGCTGCAATTGCGCCTTGCTTATACCCAGACGCGTACGCGGCCGAATTTCTTTGATTTGCGGCCGAATACATCGCTCGGCCAGCCCGTCGTCATCACCGATCGGAACGATCCCTGCTTCGACGCTACCGTTGTGACGGAGCCTTGCATCGAACGGAGGCGTCGCGGCGGTTCGGCCGGCAACCCCGATCTCAAGCCACTGACATCGAACAATTACGATGCGAGCTTGGAATATTATTTCTCGCGCGCGGGATCCTTCACGGCGGCAGTATTCAGGCACGATGCCGATGGGTTCGTGTTCGGGGTCGACGACCGCAGCCAGGCCGGCTTACGCATCAACCGGCCGGTGAACGTCGGCAAGACCCGACTCCAGGGCGCGGAAGTGTCGTTCACCAGCTTCCTCGATATCGACGGGCTGCCGGACTGGGCGAAGGGCTTCGGCGTGCAGGCCAACGGCACGTTCATCGATGCCAAGGGCGATATCCAGCCGAATTTTGCGGCGACGTTGGGCAACGAGCAGCAGAGATTCCCGGGCGTATCGAAATGGACCGGCAACGTCGTCGCGCTCTACGAACGGCCGAAATTCTCCGCCCGCGTCGCCTATAACTATCGTTCGGACTTCGTGTCGTTCTACAGCCTCGAAGCGTTCGATCCGATCGCGCATGCCGTGATCGAGAAGGGCCGTGGCCAGGTCGATTTTTCGACCTCGATCACGCCGGTGCCGAACATCACTGTGGCGTTCGACATCATCAATCTCCTCGGCAATCCGCTGCAGCGCTCGCGTCAGTACGACAATGGCGATAGCTACTCGCGCCAGGTCTTAGATCTCGAGCGAGCCTATTCGCTCGGCGTGCGGTTCCGCTTCTGACCGGAGGATAGCCATGAAGCACTTAGTTCTATTGAGTGCGGCGCTTACCGCACCCGTGTTTCCGGCGACGGCGCAAGCTCCGGCTCAAACACCGGTGCCATCCGCTCAGTCAGCAGAGGCAGTGTTCGCCGAGCGTTTGGTCAACGATCCTCGCGCGGAGGCGCTGCGCCCTTATGGCCAGCGCATTCCGCCTGAAGTTCGCGCGGACAAGACCGTGCAATTCGGCAAGGCGCTGCGCGTTCCGATTAGCAGCGTTATGGCTGAGTTCGGCCGCATCGGTGCGATCACCCCGACACTGAAGCCGATAAAGGAGGGCGATCGCATAGTCGTCGCGTTTTGGGCGCGGGCGCAGCGTACCGAGGCTGGTGCGCCGGGCAAGCTCTGCCGGGTTCAACTGGAAGCGACGCCGGTGGTGCGGACGATCTTCGAGCAGGCGTTCGACGTTACGCCCGAATGGAAGATGTACAAGCTGTCCGGCAAGGCGGATCAGGCCTACGCACCGGGCGCTCTCAACGCGGCCTTTCATCTCGGCTGTGCAAAGCAGACGATCGATCTCGGTCCCGTCTTCATTCTAAACTATGGCCGCTGAGAGTCCGAGCCGCTGAGTGAGTGCGCCAGTGTGCCGGAATGATAAGAACGGAGAGAACATAGCCATGACCCGCAAACTCCTTGCCGTGACAGCGCTCACGACCCTCGGGTTCGCCGCCGCCTTTGCCGGGCAGGCGCGCGCCGCCGACGCCCAGCGCGGGAACTTCGGCACCATGCCGGATGGCCGTGACGTTCCGGCGGTGACCCTAACCAATGGTCGCGGCGTTTCCGCCACGGTCATCGCGCTTGGCGCGTCGCTGCAGGCGCTGAAGATGCCCGACAAGGCAGGCAAGGTGGCGGATGTGCAGATCGGTTACGACACGCTCGAGGGCTATCTTGCCAAGCCGGAATTCTTTGGGGCGACGGTGGGCCGCGTTGCCAATCGTATCGCCAAGGGGCGCTTCACGATCGACGGCAAGAATTACAAGACGCCTACCAACGACGGTCCCAACTCGCTGCATGGCGGCGGCAAGGGATTTGACAAGGTGCTGTGGGATGTAGTCGACGTGAAGAGCGGCCCTGTATCTTCGGTGACGCTGCGCTATGTCAGCCCGGATGGCGACATGGGTTATCCGGGCACGCTGACGACCTTCGCGACCTACTCGCTCGACGAGCGCAACCAGTTGATGATCGAGTATCGGGCGACCACCGACAAGCCGACATACGTCAACATCTCCAACCACGCATATTGGAATCTGGCCGGCGTCGGATCGCCGCGCGGCGCGATGGGCCATCTCGTGACCATCCCGGCGGAGCGATACACGCCGACCGATGCGACAGCTATTCCAACGGGGCAGCATGCGCCGGTGGCGGGCACCGTGTTCGACTTCCGCACGCCCCGCGCGATCGGCGACCGGGTACGTGATGCGCGCGATCGGCAGATCGCCTTCGGTCGCGGTTATGATCACAATTGGGTGATCGGCGATGCAGTGACACCGACGACGCACCTGATGGCACGCGTTTTCGAGCCGGTATCGGGTCGCGGCTACGAATTGTGGTCCAACCAGCCAGGGCTACAGTTCTATTCGGGCAATTTCTTCAACGGCACGATTACGGGGAAAAACGGCCAGATTTATCGCATGGGCGATGCCATCGTGATGGAGCCGCAGCTCTTCCCTGATGCACCGAACCAACCGAACTTCCCCTCGGTGCGGCTGAACCCAGGCCAGACGTACAAGAACACGATGGTCTACAAGCTGATCATACAGCGCTGAGTTGGCTAGCCGGGAGAGAGACAATGAAGTTGGTTTTATGGGGCCTGCTCGCCTCGGCTGCCTCGGGCGCGCTGATCGCGGCTCCGGCAGAGGCTCGTGCCCGCTGGACCGAAGTGCAGGCGAACGGCTGGTACGCTAAACAGCCTTGGCTCGTCGGTGCGAACTACGCACCTGCCACCGCCATAAATCAGCTCGAGATGTGGCAGGCTGCGACCTGGGATCCCAAGCGGATCGACTACGAACTGGGGCTTGCGCAGGGTATCGGCATGAACACCATGCGCGTGTTCCTGCATGATCAATTGTGGCAACAGGATCGTGAAGGCTTCAAGCGGCGCATTGGTGAATTTCTGACCATTGCCAAGGCACACGGCATCAAGCCACTGTTCGTGCTGTTCGACAGCTGCTGGGATCCAGATCCCAAACTCGGGCCGCAGCATCCCCCAATCCCCGGTGTGCACAATTCAGGTTGGGTGCAGGGCCCCGGAATGCCCGGACTGCGTGATCGCAGCCGTTATCCTGCCTACAAAAACTACGTGAAAGGAGTGATCGGCGCATTTGCTAACGACGACCGCATCCTCGGTTGGGACCTGTGGAACGAGCCCGATAACGGCGCTGATCAATACAAGGGACAGGAGGGCAAGGAGCCGCTGGTACGCGCGCTGTTGGCACAGGTATTCAGCTGGGCGCGCGACGCAGAGCCGAGCCAACCGCTGACCTCCGGGGTGTGGCTTGGGGACGACTGGAGGCCAGGCGGCAAAGCCTCTGCCATGGAAAAGTTGCAGTTGGGTCAGTCAGACGTGGTGACGTTCCACGACTATAATTGGCCCGAGACATTCGAGGGCAGGATCAAGCAGTTGCTGCCCTACAACCGGCCGATCCTGTGCACGGAATATATGGCACGTGGCAACGGGTCGACGTTCGACGGATCGCTTCCGATCGCCAAGCGCTACAATGTTGCCGCCATGAACTGGGGTTTTGTAGATGGACGTACGCAGACACGGCTGCCTTGGGACAGCTGGCAGAAGCCCTACGTTGTCTCTGAACCGACAATCTGGTTTCACGAAGTCTTCCGCGGAGACGGCACGCCCTACCGTAAGGCCGAGACAGATTTGATCCGTCGCCTTGCTGGAAGCCCGAAGCATGCCGTACCGTCAGCTGAGGAACCTTCAACCGCATCGCCCAAGCGCTAAGATCAATGCGGGGTGGCGCAGCAGTGCTAGTCGGCCTTCTGGCGCTTTCGGGTGCCTCTGCTGCGCAGGCGCCAGGTGGCCCTGCCAAGCCGTATGTGGATTCGGCTAAAGCTTACCTGTTCGCTCATATGACAAAGGAGCATTATGGCGAGCTATTCTATTCAGTCAGCCTAGATGGTTTGCACTGGACGCGGCTGAATGGCGGTAAGCCGGTATCGGCGGCATATCACGGGCATGCCTCAATCGCGCGGAGCAACGAAGGTCGCTATTACTTGGTCGGCAATAAGGGCGACGATGACCCGCTGATACGCTTCTGGGTGTCCAACGATCTGGTGCGCTGGACCAGCTTCGGGACATATCAGCCGGACCTGAAGAACATTCATGGCCATCCGCATACGTTGCAACGGATCGGGGCACCGAAGCTATTTTATGATGACGCATCGCGGCGGTTCTTGCTGACGTGGCACACGCCCAATCTGGACGGCTCTACGCAGGATCCGGAACGCTATTGGGGTAGCCAGCGCACGCTGTATGTAGAGTCTGACGACCTCAAGACCTTCGCTGCGCCACCTCGCCGGCTTTTTACTTGGGACATGGCGACCATCGACACAATCGTGCAGCCGAACGATCACGGCGGATACTGCGTGATCATCAAGGATGAACGCTATCCATCCTATTCTTGGCCAACCGGTAAGACGATTCGGATTAGCTGCGCAAGGAAGCTGCTTGGCCCTTACCCGTTTCCGGCCTCCCCACTGAGCCCGAATTTTCGTGAAGCCCCGACGATCATTCGGGCGCCTAATAAGATCGATTGGCTGCTATATTATGAGCAATATGCCGGGACGAGCTACGGCCTGTCGATGGCGCCGACGCTAAGGGGGCCTTGGTATCAGGTGTCCGGCAATAGCGGCGTGCCAGAGTGGAATCGCTACGAGATGCCCGCAGGCACGCGTCACGGATCGATGATCGGCATCACGCGCCAACAATATGACGCGATCGTGGCTGCCTTCCCAAACCAATAACCCTCGGAGAGAAGATGTGACGGACAAGGGCGGCATGTTCCTCCGCGCTAGCATCATGGCTTGCGCACTCGCCTTCTCTCCGCCTGCCGGGGGTGCTGGCGGCCGCACGTTTGTGAACCCGTTGTTACAATCGGGGCCCGATCCTTGGATCACCCAGTACGGCGGAACGTTCTTCTATATGAACACGCTGGGTAACCGGCTTGCGATCCGCAAAGTAAAAGACATCGCGCGATTAGCCGATGCGCCTGAGATTACAGTCTGGACGCCGCCTGAAAAAGGCGTGAACGGGGTATCGATTTGGGCTCCTGAACTCCATCGGATAAATGGCCGCTGGTATATCTATTACACCGCCGCCGAATCTGGTCATGATGATGATGCACATCGCGGCATCTTCGTGCTGGAGAACAGCAGTGCAGATCCTACCCAAGGCAGTTGGCTCGACCGCGGCAAGTTGAGGACCGCGTACCCGGGCATTGATGGCACAACCTTCGTAGTGTCGGGCAAACGCTTTTTCGCTTATTCGCCCTATGTCGGGTCCGAAAGCGATCTGGCCATTGTCGCCATGGCCAATCCTTGGACATTAGCTGGGCGAGAGTCGATCGTCGCAAGACCCGATTTGATTTGGGAACAGCAAGGCGGTCGACGCATCCTCGAAGGCCCAGAATTCCTCGCAGGTCCTACCGGCCGTCTGTTCCTCACCTATTCCGCTAGTGCTTGTTGGTCCGACGACTATGCCGTTGGGTTACTTAGCGCGCCTGCGGGATCCGACCCGCTTGACGCTGCCTCGTGGACCAAGTCGACACGGCCGGTGATTGCCACGGCGCCAGACCAAGGCGTTTTTGCACCGGGGCATAACGGTTTTTTCAAGTCTTCGAACGGTCAGGAAACGTGGGTCATCTACCATGCCAATCCCCGGCCTGACATGAGATGCACCCGTGATCGCGCTCCGCACATTCAGCGTGTGTACTGGTCATCGAACGGATCGCCCATCTTCAAGCGTCCGGCGGGGTCCATGGTTCCTCGGCGGTCTCCTGCGAGTTGATAATCAGCGGCTCCAGTAAGTACTCTTCAGCAGTCATTGCAGCAATGACCACGAGCAAGCTCTACTGACCCTTGAGTACGCGCTTCACGTCAAAGGCGGCGTCGGCCGCGTCACCGCCAACCCGGTCAACGTCTTTGTTGAACTGCGCAACAACGCGCGGCCCGGTCAAACCGTCCAGGCTGTCCCTGAGCAGCTTCTGGTATTCCTGTCGCGAATCCGCCTTGGCAAAGGTCCTGGCCCTGAACTCGGCAAGCGCCGCCTCAAACTTCAGCCGGTCCTTGGGTCCAAGGTCGCGCTTGGCAGCGGCGAGGGTGCGGTTAAAAGCTTCCGGGCTGCTGCCGTCGATGACCGCCGGGCCATCCGTACCGCCGCTACAGGCGCAAAGTACAAGGCAGATAGACAGCGTAAAGAACGATCGCACGGGGATTGTGTCCTTGCTTGGTTGTCGTGAGCTAGGGCTCTGTTCGATCTGTTTGCCTTCACCCGCACACGCAACATGATGGCCGCCAGCGCTTTAACCCGCCTACTATAACAGAGCTGGGAACTCTACATCACGCCATCTGGTTTCTGGGCCGTGGTCATGCTGCTGGCCTTGGCGTTGACATTCAGCCTAGCCGCGGCAGCCCGTCACCGTACACGACGTCGTTCGCGAGGAGGCCAACCCGTCCCCTCCTTCTAGCCAAACAAGTTTCGTGTGACGGGCGCGTCTCAACCCAGGCTTGTTGAAGCCGGCAGACGAATTCAGGAGTATGCGTTGACGTGCCTAGCGTTAAGCGGCTTACATTGATTGGGGGCTTTAGCCCCTTGACGGAATGGAGAGCGCATCGATGAATGCATTGACGAAGCTGCTCGGGGCTGTCGCTGCCATCTCCCTCGCCGCGGCCGCACCGGCACAAGACTACGCCAAATACTCCGATGCGGCGATTGAGCGCGAACTTACACAGCGGGCGACGGTCGAGATGATCGCCATGGTGCCGATGCGTGACGGCGTGGGTCTAGCGACGAACATCTACCGTCCCAAAGATGCAGTAGGCGTCTTGCCCACTATTCTGTGGAAGACGCCGTACAACGAGCTGGCCTACAAGGTGGCGACCAGTCGCCGGGCGCTGGAGGCGGTGAAGCGCGGCTACGCCTTCGTGGTGCAAAGTGAGCGAGGGCGCTACTTTTCGGAAGGCAAATACGAGATACTGGGCCGTCCACAGACCGACGGCTACGACACGCTGACATGGATCGCAAAGCAACCCTGGTCGAACGGGAAGGTGGGCACGCTTGGCTGCTCGTCGTCGGCTGAGTGGCAGCTAGCCCTCGCAGGCATGAATCACCCCGCGCACGCGGCCATGGTGCCGATGGCGTCCGGCGCGGGGATCGGCAAGGTCGGCGCGTTCGAGGAGCAGGGCAACTGGTACACTGGCGGTGTGCCGCGCACGCTGTTCCACGTCTGGCTGTACGGGGTCGACAACCCGCTACGTGCCGAGCTGCCGAGAGGTCTTGACCAGTCAACCCGCGCACGCATTGCACGCTACAATGACCTCGACGCTAAGAAGCCCGAGGTGAACTGGCAGTCGCAGATTCGGCATCTGCCCTATGCCGATCTGCTGAAGGACCTTGGTGAGCCGCCCGCGACCTTCGAGCAGTTCACCGCTCGCAGTGGCCCTGCCGATCCAGCGTGGCAGACGGGCGGACTCTACCACGACACGATGGGGTGGGGGGTGCCTGCGCTGTGGTTCAACAGCTGGTACGACGTGTCTATCGGGCCGAACATGGCGCTGTTCAATCACGCGCGTGCGAGCAAATCTGATCCGGAGGCAAGCGCCAATCAGTACGTCGTGGTGGCCCCCAACACGCACTGCGCCTTTGCACGGCTGGGCCCCGACTTCATTTCGGGCGACCGCAACCTGGGCGACCCGAGCTTCGACGTCGATGCACAGGTGTACAGCTTTTTCGATCGCTGGCTGAAGGGCAACCGCTCGGCGTTCCCCTCGAGCACGCCGGCCGTACGCTACTACAACATGGGGGCGAACCGGTGGAGCGAAGCGAAGCAGTGGCCGCCGGAAAATACCGCGACATTGCGGCTCTACCTGCGCTCGGGCGGGCGCGCGAATGGCCTTGATGGTGACGGGCGGCTCGATGCGGCCCCGCCGCCCGCGGGCGAGGCGGCGGACCGTTATACCTACGATCCGGCCAATCCTGTCCAAACCATCGGCGGCGGTGACTGCTGCAACGGAGGCTTGGTAACGGCGGGTGCTTTTGACCAGCGGGTCATTGAGGCGCGTAACGATGTACTGGTGTACACCAGCGATCCCATGACGCGCCCGACCGACGTCACCGGCTTCGTTCAAGCGGTGCTAAAAGTGTCCTCAGACGCGCTCGACACCGACTTTGCGGTCAAGCTGGTAGATGTCGCGCCGGACGGTACTGCCTACATCCTGGGCGACACGATCCTGCGCGCGCGCTACCGCAACGGCTTCGACAAGCCGGCGGCAATGACATCCGGGCAGGTCTACACTCTTCGCCCGACGCCCATGACCACCAGCAACACCTTCCTGCCGGGACACCGGATCCGAGTGGAGGTGACGTCTTCCAACTTTCCGAAGTTCGTCCGCAACCTGAACACCGGCGGCAACAACGAGGCCGAAAAGCGAATGGTCGTGGCGCACAATCAGATCCACCATGCCGGCGAGGCGGCGTCCTACATCGAGCTGCCAATTGTGCGCCGCTGAGTGGCGCAGCGATGGAGCACTCGCCTGCCTGCACGCAGGCCGCCTAATTAGATTGGGTGTGGATTGCTGCAAGCAGTGCACGAGTAGCATCGCTTCCCGACAGCGGTCTGGCAAAGTGATAACCCTGAATTGCGCTGCAACCTAATTGCATCAGGATCTCTGTCTGGGCCTGCGTCTCCACGCCTTCAGCGATGATGTTGAGGTCGAGTGCAACGCCAAGCTTCACGATCAACTCGACAATCGCACGCGTCTGGCGATTGGTGCCGACACTATCGATGAAAGACTTGTCGATCTTGATCGTGTCGATCGGATAGCGATTGATGTAGCTTAGCGACGAGTAACCGGTTCCGAAATCATCGAGTGCAATGCGTACTCCCATCGCGCGCACAGCGGCGATCGTCTCGGCAATTTCCGCTGATGGATGCAGGAATATTCCCTCGGTAATCTCCAGTTCCAATGTCTGGGGCGGGATATCGAACTCGCGCAGAACACCTGACAATATGGCCACGAAATCGGGTTCCACGAAACCTGCAACAGACGTGTTGATGCTGAGGCGGAGATCTCGACTGCCAAAACGTTTGTGCCAGTCGGCGAGCTGTTCACAGGCTTTGCGCATCACCCAGCGGTCGATTTCTCGAATGAGCCCGATCTCCTCGGCAACGGGTATGAAGTCGGCCGGATTGGTCGCGCCGCGTACCGGATGATCCCACCGCAACAGGGCTTCGAAACTGCGGATCGCGCTGGTCGCTGGATCTACGATCGGTTGATAGGCAAGATTGAATTCGCCACGACCGATTGCACGGCGCAGGTCGGTCTGCAGCGTGAGCCGGCCTGCGGCCTCCTCGTGCATCGAAGCGTTGAAGATCGCATAGTCGCCGCGGCCAGCGCGCTTGGCTTCGTACATGGCGATGTCAGCGTCACGCATCAGGTTGTCAGGTACAGCACCAGCGCCACCGGCGAGCACGACGCCGATGCTGCACGATGGGAAGACGCTTTGCCGTCCAAGTTGAACAGGCGCGCGCAAGACTTCGATGATCGCCTCGGCAATTGCCACCGGCATCTCCAGGTCATCAGTATCCTCGATCAGGATTGCAAACTCGTCTCCTCCGATCCGCGCGAGCGTATCCTGTGGACGGACGCATTGCCTGAGGCGCTGCGCTATCTCCTTGAGCAGCGCGTCACCGGCAAGGTGCCCCAGGCTGTCATTGACGATCTTGAAGCGATCAAGGTCGAGAAAGAGCACGGAGCAAGATGTCGCACAGGTCAGGCTTTGGCGCTCGAGCGCCTTGGTCAGCCGCTCCATGAAGAAGGGCCGGTTGCGTAGCCGGGTCAGACTGTCATGAAAGGCGGCATATTGCAGCTCGGCTTCGATCCGCTTGCGCTCGAGTATCTCTGCGGCCAGCGCCTCGTTTTCGATCTCTGCAACCCGGACCCGCGCCGTCAGCTCTTGTGCATCCTTGCGCTCGGTGATGTCGCGCTGAACCGACACCCAATGCGTGAACCAGCCCATTTCGTTCGCGACAGGCACGATGCTGAGTTCCACCCAGAACTCGGTGCCGTCCTTGCGATAGTTGATCATCTCGATCTCGATCGGCTCCCACGCTGCCAGCGCGCGACGTAGCCTGGCCCGTGATGCTGGATCGGTCTTTGGTCCCTGCAGTATGCGTGGCGTCAGCCCCATCACCTCCTCGGCGGAGTAACCGGTCGCCTCGGTAAACGCCGCATTGCAATAGATAATGCGCGGGCCGGGCAGGTCGATGGGCTCTGCCTGAGTGATGACGATGGAGTCGCGCGCATGAACGGCCACGGACTCCAGGAGACGAAGGCGCTCAAGGCTGACGCGCGTTGCAGTGCTGTCGACGAGGTCGACTCGCTCCTGAAGCACCGCCATGTCGAACAAAGTTGCCAAGTGAGCGGCATGCGACCGCAGCACATAGGTCTGCGCGGCACTCAGTCTCGGACGCGCGTGTGTGTCGAGGACGATGAGCACGGCGCCGTTCGTGCCAGCGATCGGCAAAGCGGCCGCAAACCGCACGTCACCGCCGAACTCGCCCCGGAAACCAATCGCTAACGGTGGACCTCCGATGACCTGTGTAACCGATGCGGTTGTCGCACTCTGACCGTCTCCCAAAAGGAAAGGCAGCACTCCGCGCAATGGTCCCTCTCGGCTGCCGGCCAGCGGCATCAGGTTCCCGTCGACAGTCGTACATATTATTGCCGCCGCACAGCATGTAGCTCGAGCCGCCTGTCCAACAATCGTCTCGAAGGCCGTCAGGTGGGCTGCCTGGTAGTCCAAATCTCGTGGTGGATCGATCGCTTCCCCAATCCAGCGGGCGGGCAGCTCTAATGACACAGGGTGGTATCCCGCAGGGGTCAGGCAACACTCGGAAGTACGCGAGTATGGCAATCCTGGAGGGGTATCAGGTACCCTATAGGAATTCGTTAATCGGCAGCCCTCGTGACCGAATGCAGCCATGCCGCGTGCTTGTCTGCGGTCGTTTGGGTATTAATGTCTCGGCGGCTGAAACAAATTTACCCGCGTGAACGACTGCCTTTGCAATTTGAGCCGTAGCTTCAATCAGCGCATCAGGATTGTTCGGCGAAAGCACGGCAATATGGCAGAAATCCTCCATCGCCATGCCTGCGCGCAAGAGGAGCTGCCTGACCAGCTCGATGGTACCGGCGTCCATACATGCCTCCTGAGACGACACAGCCGATAATCCCCTCACCAGTCCAGACGCAGCTTTTGCACCACGCTGCACATTCCAGTCGACTTGCCCGGAAAACGGAGCATTGATGTTCGTGTGAAGCGCGCCCGGAGACGTGTGGTTGCCGCCTCGACCAGCGCGACTGGCGAGGCTGTGGTCGGTGGGGAGCGGCAAGGTGCCGGTCCCGCACGAAGGACCACCACATGACAAAACTCAGCGACACGCAGCTCGTGCTGTTGTCCCACGCCGCACAGCAGATAGGCGGTAGTCTGCTGCCGCTCCCGACCACCATCACCGCGCCACGTCCAGCGATCAACAAGTCGATTGGCTCGCTGCTCAAACGCGAGCTGATCGAAGAAAGCGAGGTCGCTGACAATAAGCTGGCCTGGCGCGGCGATGGCGAGGCTCAATACGGCGTCAGCATTTCCACGGCAGGGCGCGAAGCGATCGCGCTTGTCGCCGAGACGCCTGCGGACGAAAGCTCGATTTCGCCAGTGGAAAAGAAGCAGAGCAAGGCGGCCCTCGTGGTCGAGCTGCTGCAGCGTGACAACGGCGCCACGCTCGACGAGCTTGTGGCGGCCACCGGCTGGCTGCCGCACACCACGCGCGCTGCGCTGACCGGCCTGCGCAAGAAGGGTCACGTGCTGGACAAGAGCAAGCGGGATGGCGTGACCTGCTACTCCATCACGATGGTCGCCTGATCATGGCGAGCATCGACGAGGAGTTGGCGACGCTGATCGCGCTACCTTCCGCTGACTTGCCAGCGGAGTGGCAACGCATCTGCCGGTCGGAACCACCGCGCATCGCAGCGGACCTGCTCCGGCGCGGTATCGCCTACCGGATGCAGGAACACGCTATCGGGAAGATGTCGGCAACCTTGTCGCGAGCACTGGCCAGCGGCAACAAGGTCGCGCCCGAGATCGCAACCGGCACCCGGTTTGTACGTGAGTGGAACGGTCGTACGATCGATGTCCATGTCACGGTAGACGGCATGCTGTGGGAGGGGCGCATGTACCGCTCGCTCTCTGCCATCGCGCGCGAGGTGACCGGGGTCGCCTGGTCCGGTCCTCGGTTCTTCGGGGTCGGCGCATATGGATGACCGGAAGATCATCCGCTGTGCAATCTATACCCGCAAGAGCACCGAGGAAGGGCTGGAGCAGGAGTTTAACAGCCTTGATGCGCAGCATGAGGCAGGTTCCGCCTATATCCTCAGCCAGCGACACGAAGGCTGGATCGAGGTTGCCGAACGCTATGATGATGGCGGGTATTCCGGCGGCAACATGGAACGACCGGGGCTCAAGCGCCTGCTGGCCGATGTTGCCTCAGGCAAGGTCGACACGATCGTCGTCTACAAGGTAGATCGCCTCACCCGTGCGCTGACGGACCTCGCCCGTATTGTCGAGGTGCTCGATGCACGCGGGGCGTCGTTCGTGTCGGTGACGCAGTCGCTCAACAGCACGACCAGCATGGGCCGGCTGACGCTGAACGTACTGCTGAGTTTTGCGCAGTTCGAGCGCGAGGTGACCGGCGAGCGCATCCGCGACAAGATTGCGGCATCCAAGCGCAAGGGCATGTTCATGGGTGGGCTGGCCCCGATCGGATACGACGTTCAGAGCTGCAAGCTCGTCATCAACGAAGCTGAAGCTGCCACCGTGCGGCACATCTTTGCCCGCTATGCCGAGCTTGGCTCGGTGCGGGACGTGGTCGAAGAGCTCCGCGCGGGTGGCTACCGCACCCGGCTGCGTAAGGTCGCCAACCGCACGGTCGGCGGCATACCGTTCGAGAGCGGCACGGTGTGTCACCTGCTGTCCAGCCAGGTGTATATTGGCAAGGTGGCACATAAGGGCGAAGTGCACGAGGGCGAGCACCAGCCGATCATCGATGATGATTTGTGGGCACGTGTTCAGCAGCGCACCGCGGACAACCGGGTTGGCAACAGGCGAACCCGCAACAGCCACTGCACCAGTCTTCTAGCGGGGGTTCTGCGCGATGGACATGGCCGGCGCATGACACCCAGCCATGCGGTGAAAAAGGGCAAGCGATACCGCTACTATGTCACGCACGCCGCCGAACTGCGGCCTGGTGCTCCCGAAGCGTGGCGCATGCCGGCAGCCGATGTGGAAAGCGCGGTGGTCACCCGGCTGATCGCGTACTTCCGCGACTTTCGCGAGATCGCGGCGCTCGCTGGCCCCGGCGCCTCCGCCCTACACATACGCGCGCTGGTCGAGCGGGCAGGGGAGGCGGCTGAGCGGTTGCTGGACCAGGTGAAGATGAGATCGGTCATCTCGAAGCTGGTGACTTCGATCGCACTTACCGGCGATGAAATTAAAATCACCATCGATCGCGGCGGGCTGGCTCGAACACTGGACCTGCCGACACCGCAGAACGACACACTGCTGGTGCTCACTGTTGCGGCGAGCAAGGTACGCGAGGGCAAGGCGACCAAGCTCGTACTGGCCGGACCTGCGAGCACGGCACTGGCTCGTGACCCTAAGCTGGTCGCTTTGCTCGCTGAGGCCCGCGCAACGCGCGATCTGGTGCTCGCCTCGCCCGACCGAACTATCCGTGACATTGCCAACGAACAGCAGCGTTGCCGCCACCGCATCGCCCGGCTGATCCGGCTGTCCTGGCTGTCGCCTGACATCGCCACTGCCATTGTCGAAGGGCGGCAGCCACGGTCACTTACGCCGCGTAAGCTCCTGAATACGGACTGGCCCTTGGAGTGGGATGCGCAAGCCTCTATGATGGGATCGTAGCTTTAATCGTTCGCCTGCGACGATGTTCTGCACAGGCGCGCGCGCCGTGCTGATCGTAGGTCAGCCGCGGTTGCAAAGTGAGAACGTCTTACGCAGGAAAGCTGCCACCGTGCTTCGTTCAAATACACGCAGCAAAGCAGGGCCAAGGAGAGCACTTTGATGATCAGCATCCGTCACAAGCAGGTTCTTGCCCTTTTGCTGATGATGGTGGCCACTCCCGCCGCAGCGCAGTTGCCTTCGAACAGCGTTCCCGTGTTCATCCAGGACGAGCGCGTGCTCATCGGGAAATACCGCTATGTCGAACGCGCAGACGGCATGAAGATCGACGTGCACCTGAATGCTGACCACACGGCATTGTATCACATCAAGTCTGGCGAGAACGATGCCGACTTCATTAAAGCGGAAGGCTTCTGGACACTGGATGGTCCTTACATCCACATTCACAACCGGCCCGGTCCCGTCCGACTTGAGCAGTCAGGGACCCCGAAGCGCGATGCGTCGAAGGGCCTGTCCGTAACCGTTATCAACGCGGACGGTACGCCAGCCGAGGGACTGGGAGTGACGTGGCCCGAATCCAACAGTCTCTACTACATGAGCGATGGGCAGCATCTGTCTTCACCAGACGAACTTGGCGCCGCGCAGAGCTTCTCGATCGTTAGATCCTCTGACAGGAAGGTGTTGCAGGAAGTGCGGCTAACCCGAGGAGGGCCCAACAGCTACCGCTTCACCTATTACCCTAGCGACGTCGAGCCGTTCGACACCCCGGCGATGGCGTTGGACCCGCGCGGTGACCGGCTGGAGGTGGAGGTCGGTACAGCGTATGCGCGACTTGACCATATCCGGCAGTAGCCCTCCTTAGTCAGAGCTTCACCTGCGCTGCGGCGATCGCTGCCGCGCGCGCGCGCGGCGCAGCCGACGATTAGCTATCTCGTTCGGCGCGCTTGCGATCTGCTTTGCGAGCACGGCTGATTGCAGCTGCGCGCTCACGTGCTCGCTTCTCCGATGGCTTTTCATAGTGCCGACGAAGCTTCATTTCGCGATAGACGCCTTCGCGCTGGAGCTTCTTTTTCAGGACGCGGAGCGCTTGGTCGACGTTGTTGTCGCGAACGATGATCTGCATACTTGCGGGCTTTCGGCTGTCGCGCTCTGTCGAGCACTGACCCTTTAAATCCGGCGGATGTACAAGCCAAGGTAGGAATCGAGCGAACAATCTGTTCGTTAGGTTGGGAAAGCGACAGTCGGCTCTTGGTCACAAACTGCGGAAAAGCGAACGCCGCGTGGGCCACCAAACGTGCTATGGCTCAGATGTAGCTGCTGAGGGAGGGACGTAATGCCAGTCAAGGATCTCGTCGGTACGCCCCGTCCTACAGCGGAAGAAAAGGCGCTTCTCATCGAACTGCATAGGCGCCTCGGTGTGCCGTTACCGAAACGGCCCTGGTATCGAGACGAAGGCGGGCTTGAACCTGTGCCGACCCCTTCCGGTCCCAAGCCTGTCCCTATGGCAGGCGGGGCAGCAGCCCGATTTGAATGACCGCTGTGAGATGCGATCGCCAGCCATTCCGATGACGGTAGATGGACCTGTCGTGTCTGTCTGCCTTTGGCGTCCGCTTTGCCGATCGCGAACGGCATGATGTCGTGTGCGCCGCGGTGCGTGGAGATCGGCACGTCCGATCTGATCAGAGTGGAAGTGACTGCTGCGCCGCTTCCGCGCCGGCAATCTGCTCCACCCTGAAGCTTCGTGTTGGGGCCGGTTGAAGGACTTCAGCCTCCGGCACAGTGGCGTCAAGCCAGTCCATGCGCTGATGTCGTAGGAGCACGGCGCCTTGCCGCTCTTGATAGCGTGCGACCTCCGGGTTCGCGGCAACGGTCAGAATGGCGTAGGACTCGGGCCAATGCTTACCACCCGGTTGCCAGATCCCGGCGAGATAAAACCAGTCACCTTCGGCGAGGACGAACCGATAGCGTCGCCCGTTTTGGGCGACGTGAAACTCCGACGCTGGGATGAGGCACCGATTAGATGGAAAGCTCCGCCCTTCGGAGCGCTCAAACCGGTAAGGGCGCCCGTTCGGAGCGAAAGGCTTGAGGCCCCACGCCAGTTCGACCATTTCCAGGTCGTCATTGTTCCGCCTAATGATGGCACGACGTGAACCTATGGGCGCATCCGGGTCGAAAGGACTGGCGGTCATCGCGGCGAACGTATTGAGCACGAGCGCCGGGAGCAACCCGGAGGACGGGACTGGGCATGTGCAACGATTATCGGCTTGAGGTGGATGCTGCGACGATCGCGGAGGACTTCGCTGACCTGAAGATCAAGATCAAGTTTTCGGAAGGCGTGCCAAACATCGAGGCACGGGCTGACATCAAGATCACCGATGTCGCGCCAATCGTCCGCACGATTGAGCGGGGCGAAGGCGATCTCGTCCAACGCCGCTGGAGCTGGCCCGGACCCACCGGTAAGCCGGTCTACAACTTCCGCTCCGACGGTCGCGAGTTCACCTCCGGCAGGTGCCTCATCATCGCTGACGGCTTCTATGAGTTCACAGCACCCGCGGACCCGAAGAAGAAGCGCAAGGACAAGTGGCTCTTCACCAAGGTCGGCGAGCCATGGTTCTGCATTGCAGGTCTCTGGCGATCCCACCCGTCAGTAGGCGAAGCCTTCACGATGCTCACCATGGAACCCGGCCCCGACATCGCCCCGTACCATGATCGACAGATCGCCATCCTCAATCGCCAGGACTGGGCGGCGTGGCTTGATCCCGCCGTTCCAGCAAAGGAGATCCTTAGGCCGCTGCCCGCTGGCAGCCTGCTCGTTGAGCAGGCCGGCTAGCGGAGGGCAGGTGTTACGGGTCCGGCACGTCTTCATATCGCCCTGCGCGGCGTAGTTGGCGGACGATGCCGTTGAACGCTGCGGTGACGCCCTGCGCCCGCCCGATGTCGTTCTCCTGCTTGGCCGCATCCCAATAGAGCTCCAGCGGCCATCGCTCGGGGCAGTGGGGTAGCAGGCAGCGCAAGGCCAGCCGGACCTCGACTACATCGACCCGCGCGTCCGAGCACTTGGCGACACCGCCGCGCAGGATGTGAACCGACAGCGCGATGACAACGCGCTGGTGCCGTGCGAGCTTCTGCACGGCTCAGCGGAAGTCGTGCGATTTGAACCGGACGACTTCCTCCGGGTCCATGCCGTCGGCGTGTGGTGGCCAGTAGCTGTTGCGGGGCTCCGGGCTCCAGCCTTTGTCGCCGCGATCGGGTGAGCCAGGATGCTTGGCACCGTCGCCGCGGTCGGTGCGGTGCGGAAACGACATCTCGCCGACCCGGTACAGCAGATCGCCATGGTCGATGATCCTGTCGCAGATGACGTGGATGACCTCGCCTTCCTTCTGCACGCGACCCTTCATGCCGATCATGGAAGCCGACATCACGGTGCGGCGCTGGCGCTCGAAGCGGTCCGGCCACAGGATGCCGTTCGCGATGCCCGTCTCATCCTCGATCGTGATGAACAGCACGCCCTTGGCCGAGCCGGGCTTCTGTCGCACGAGGATGATGCCGGCGACCTCGACGTGGCGTCCGTCGCGGATGGTGGCGAGATCCGCGCATCTGACAACACCGCGTCGTGTCAGCTCGTCACGCACAAAGGCCAACGGGTGGGCACGGAGCGATAGCTGCAGCGCGCGGTAATCCTCGATCACCTCCCGACCGTCGGTCAGTGGGCGCAGCTCGACGGCCGGCTCGATCCCTTCCGCGCTGACGGCCTCGTCCGCCCGGTCGGCCGCTGCAAACAGCGGCAGCGGCGCTTCGCCCAGACCTCTGACCTTCCAAAGCCCTTGCCGGCGATCGGCACCGAAGGCGTGGAATGCGTCGGCGTCAGCCAGCTTCTCGATCGCGGCACGTTGAACACCGGACCGCCGCCAGACATCCTCGACGGACTCGAACGGCGTCAGCTCACGTGCGCCGACGATCGCCGCCCCGTCGGCATTGGACAGGCCACGGACCTGCCGCAGGCCAAGCCGGACGGCCAGATAGCGCCCACCGGTCCGCTCAAGCGTGCAATCCCACCTGCTCGCATTGATGCAGGGCGGCAGGACGGGCACGCCGTGCTGCTGTGCGTCTCGCACAACCTGCGCCGGCGCATAGAAGCCCATCGGCATGGCGTTCATGAGGGACGCGCAGAACACATCCGGATGATGGTGCTTCATCCAGGCGGACGCATAGGCGATCTTGGCGAAGCTGGCGGCGTGGCTCTCTGGAAAGCCGTAGGAGCCGAACCCTTCCAGCTGGCGGAAGGTGCGCTCGGCGAAGTCGCGCGGATAGCCCCGTTCGACCATGCCCCCGATCAGCTTGTCCGAGAAGTGCGACACGCCGCCGGTGAGCTTGAAGGTCGCCATGGCACGCCGCAGCTGATCGGCCTCGGCCGGCGTGAAGCCTGCACCCACGATCGCTACCTTCATTGCCTGCTCCTGGAACAGCGGCACACCCAGCGTCTTCTCGAGCACGGCGCGAAGTTCCGGCCGTGGGTATTCGGGCTTCTCGAGACCGTCGCGCCGACGCAGATACGGGTGCACCATGTCGCCCTGGATCGGCCCTGGTCGGACGATCGCGACCTGGATGACAAGATCGTAGAACCGCTGCGGCTTCATGCGCGGCAGCATCGACATCTGCGCGCGGCTCTCGATCTGGAAGGTGCCGAGCGTGTCCGCCTTCTGGATCATGGCATATACCGACGGATCGTCATCCTGCAGGTCAGCCAAGCCGATCCGTATGCCCTTGGCCTCCTCAAGCAGGTTGAAGGCGCGGTTCATGCAGCCGAGCATGCCCAGACCTAGCACATCGACCTTCATGAACTTCAGCGCGTCGATGTCATCCTTGTCCCATTCGATGATCTGGCGATCCTCCATCGCGGCGGGCTCGATCGGCACGAGGTCATCGAGGCGGTCATGGGTCAGGACGAACCCGCCGGGATGCTGCGACATGTGGCGCGGCACCCCAATCAGCTTTCGCGCGAGCTCCAGCGTCAGTCTTAGCCGGCGATCGCCGATGTCTAAGTTCAACTCATCGACCTGCTTCTCGCCAACGCCTTCGGCTGACCAGCCCCAGACGAGACCAGCCAGTGACGACGTCAGATCTTCAGGTAGCCCGAGCGCCTTGCCCACGTCGCGCACAGCGCCGCGCGCGCGGTAGCGCTGCACGACCGCGGTCAGCGCCGAGTGGTCGCGACCGTAGGTCTCATATATCCACTGGATGATCTCCTCGCGCCGCTCATGCTCGAAGTCGACATCGATGTCCGGCGGCTCGCGGCGCTCGCCCGACACGAACCGCTCGAACAGCAGCTCATGCTTGATGGGATCGATCGAGGTGATGCCGAGCACGAAGCAGACACAGGAGTTTGCGGCCGATCCACGCCCCTGGCACAGAATGCCGCGGCGACGCGCCTCGCGCACGATCGCGTAGACGGTCAGGAAATAAGGGGCATAGCCAAGCTCGGCGATCAGCCTCAGCTCGTGTGCTATCTGGTCGCTGTACGCTGCCGGCACGGCTCCATCGAACATCCGCTCGACCGCTTCGGTGGCCAGTTGCTCGAGTCCCTGCTGTGCGCTCAGCCCCTCGATCACTCGCTCGTGCGGATACTGATATGCCAGTTCGCCAAGATCGAAGGTGCACGCACGCGCTATGTCGACGCTGGCGCGCAGCGCGTCTGGATACGCCTTGAACCGCCGGACCATCTCAGCAGGGGACTTGAGCGCACGGTCGGCGTTCACCTCGCGCCGGTAGCCGAGTTCGTCGACGGTGCATTTCTCGCGCACTGCGGTCACCACGTCCTGCAGCAGCCGCGCCTCGGGCGCGTGATACAGAATGTCACCGGTGACCACGGGGCGGACGCCGGCGGCGGCGGCCTGTCGCGCGAGCGCATCTATGCGCACCGCATCGTTCGGGCGTCGTCGTTGGTACAGGGCCATGTAGCCGCGCTTGCCGTAGACCGCTTTGAGCTCCGCAAGGGCGGCGGCGTTGGCGTCGCTTGCCTCCTCCGCGAGCAGGATCGCGATCATTCCCTTCGACCATGGTTCGAGGTCGTGCCAGTGGAGTTCGCACTTGCCCTTGCCTGCTCTCCGCTTGCCGATGGTCAGGAGCCGCGTGAGGCGCGACCAGGCCGGACGATCGGTCGGATACAGCAGCAGCCGACGTCCGCAGGCGAGATCGATGCTGCTGCCGGCGATCGAACGAACCCCGGTCGCCTTCTGTGCCTCCCAGGCGCGAACCACGCCTGCCACAGTGCCGATGTCGGACACGCCCAGTGCGTCGAGCCCCAGCAGCGCGGCGGCCGCGAACAGTTCATCGGGGCTCGATGCACCGCGGAGTAGGGAGAAGTGGGTGAGAACCTGCAGCTCGACATAGTCCGTCATGCGAACACGCCGTGCATCCACCAGCTGAGATCGCCGGTGTCCTCCAGGAACCCGTCGCCGCGCCGGAACACCCAGTAGCGACCGCCGGTCTCGTCTTCGATGCGGTAGTAGTCGCGCACCGCCCATACCTCGGCGTCACGTCGCCACCATTCGCCGTGGATCCGTTCGGGACCATCGCCTGCTACTACCTTGTAGGCACGTCCACGCCACTCGAAGCGGCGCGGTGGCTGATCGGGCAGGAGCGCGATCACGCGCGACAGCGGTTCGGGGCGCGCGAACAGCCGGACGGGTCGGATCCACCTGGGCCATGAACGCGGCGTGTCGATCGGGCTCACGCGCGTGACCGCGCGCTCCGGCACATGGCTCTCGACCGGCGCGACCCGGAAGACTGCTCGCTCGCCGATCCTGCCGGCGACCACATCAACCAGACGCGCCGGGTCGCGGACCAGCGTCTCACCGGCGAGCACAGCGCCCAAGTCGATAGCATCGAGCGGCTCGGTGTGCGGCGCCACAAGGTAAAACTGCTCCAGACCCAAGCCTGGGTCGATGCGTTCGATCCTGAGCTTCATCAGGCGCAGCAGGTGACGGACCTCGCGGGTAGGTCGCGACGTACCGATGGCGACCGTCTGCTCCGTGCCGTCCACTCGAAGGCCGCCCAGCCGCAATGAGCGTGCGCCGAGCCCTCTTGCTCGCAACAGCTCGGCCAGATCGTCCAGCAGATCCTCCATGACCTGCGCGATCGCTTCGGCGGTGACGATCGGCTCCAGCAGCCGGCGCTCGACGCGGGGCACGGCCGCATCGTCCCGCGGGGTGATAGGCTCGGCAACAGCGCCGATCGCCTGATCCAGTCTCGTGATCGCAGCCAATCCGAGCCGGCGCGCCAGCGGACCACGCGCGATCGGCAGAATGTCGGCGATCCGATCAAACCCGAACCTGCGTGCCGCAACCAGCGCCGTGCCGCTGAGCCGCAGGGCGGCGATGGGCAAGCCGCTGATCGCCGCAACGGTTCTGCCCGGTGCGACGATGGCGACGTCGGCAGACCCGAACCGCGCGACAGCGTGTGCCGCACCCGGCGTGTCAGCGATTGCAACGCGGGCAGTGAAGCCCGCACGCTGGCAGAAGGCACGCAAGCGCTGGCAGAATCTCTCCTCTCCACCGTGCAGATGGTCGCACCCGGTCAGGTCCAACCATAGCCCATCCGCGGGCGTGACGGCGGCAATGGGCGACCACCGCCGAACCGCGCGCAACGCCAAGCGATCCAAAAGCGCCGCATCCGCGTCCGGTTCTGCGGGACGGAAGTCGAGATCCGACACCAGCGCACGGGCATGGGTGGCGGCCATGCCGACGCTGATCCCCAATGCTATTGCCCCGTCGCAAGCGGCGACCACCTCCTCACGTCGCCCGACCTTGGCAATCAACGCAAGCGGCGACCTATGGAAAGCGGCAACAATGGCTGCGGTCGTCTTAGGCGTACCCGCCGGCTTTGCTCTGTGGAACGCATGGGGTGCGGCTTCCGATCGGCGCCCGAGCTCGCGCATGGGTGGCCGCGAGTGTGCCGGGAGCGCCGCGATCTGGCTTTCCACATCCCCCCTTGTTGGCATGTCGGCACGCGCCCAATGCGCGCCTGGTCGCCAGCCGCCGCCCCGAGGAACGGAGCAGGCGCCGGGATCGTCATCGACGGGCAGCTCGAGCGCGACGCGCTCAGGCCGCGACATTACGTGCCGGTCCAGCCGTCTCAGCCGCTCGATGGCCAAGTGCGGCAGGAACAGCGAGACGACCCGTCTCATCGCAGCCCTCCACCGTTAGAGAGAAAGGTTCGCCGCCGCGCTGGCGTGCGAGTTCCAGCAGCCAGCGCGCTCGTCCGACGCCGGAGACGCTGAGGCGTGCTGACGGCGCGCTCGCGATCCGCCAGCGCGTCCAGGCAGCTGATGGATCGGAAAACGGATCCTGTTCACGTGAACGCCGCCGCCGGAGCAGAAGCACTGGTATGTCCGCTTCAGCGGCGACAAGCTGCAGCCGGCGCGTCGCCACCATGGAGATCTTGCCCGCTTGCGCCACCACGGTCGCTGGCGTTCCGTCGCGCACTGCGTCCTCAATGACCGCGAGCAATGCCGCATCGTCACGCGGTTGCGCGTAGATCACGGCTGAGGAGGGAAGGCCTGCCTGCTCGAGTCCAGGCGCGTAAAGATCGTTGCGGCAACTCGCCCATAGCACCGGGCCGCCCGTGGCATGAGCCTCGCGGGCGGCGATGCCTGCCAGAAACAGCGTAGCCGCCGCATCATCGACCAGCGAGCAGGTGAGAGCAGCGACTTCGTGAAGCGCGCCGGCTCGCAGGCCGCCACCACCAAGGCGCCCGTCCAGCTCGCAAATCCCGAACGGCAAGATGCGGTGATCGGTCACGGGAGTCGCGATCGTGCGTAGTTGGACTAGGGTGTGGGTAAGCGACTCGGCAGCGACGGACATGATGATCTAGACTCGGTATGTTCGCTTTATGTTCCACTGCGGGCGCTGATTGGTCAAGGCATTTAGCCGACCTCGGTGGTTCGATAACCAAAGCAAAATCGTTGGATTCCAAGCAGCGAGCTGCTTGCTAGTGAAACGTGCCATGGTAGATCGGCGCTAGTTATCCGGAGTAAGAAATGCGTCGATCCATCCTGCTGGCACTTGTCCTCACCGCCGTGCCCGTGGCGTTATCGGCGCAGGCAAGTCGGCCGCGCTACGGCAGCTTCGGGTTGGAGCTCCAAAACATGGATCGCTCGGTTAAGCCGGGGGATGATTTCTACGCATATTCGCTCGGGACGTGGTTGCGCGATCACCCAATTCCGGCGGACAAGTCGGGCGCAGGGTACAATTACGACCTGCCCGACGAGATCGAGGGGCAGGTGCGGCAGATCGTCGAACAAGCGGCGGCAAAGCCTGGCTCGCCTACCGAGCGCAAGGTCGGTGACCTTTATGCCGCCTGGATGGACGAGAACGCGATCGAAGCGCGCGGGCTGGCGCCGCTCAATCATTGGCTTGCCCCGATCTCCGCCGTGCGCACGCGTCCTCAACTCGTCCAGCTGATGATGAAGCCAGGGTACCCGGCGCCGATCAACATCGGTATCTCGGCAGACGCGGATGATCCGACCCGCTACATGGTTGATGCGAGCCAAGCTCGTCTGGGGCTGCCGACCCGCGATTACTACCTGCTGGCCGGCGAGAAATACGACGCGATCCGCAAGGCATATCGCGCGTACCTGATCCGCATCCAGACTCTCGCGGGCATAGCTGACGCAGCCGCCAAAGCAGACCAAATCATCGCATTGGAGACGCGGATCAGCCAGGACCAGTGGACCCCCGAGCGGCGCCGCGACCCGGTTGCAACCCACAACCCGATGACGCGTGACCAGCTGACCAAGCTGGCGCCCGAGATGGACTGGACGCCTACCCTGGCCGCCATGGGACTGGCGAGCGCAGCCAAGGTCAACGTGTCGGAGCCAAGCGCGGTTGCAGCCACTGCCAAGCGGTTAGGCGACGTGCCGCTGTCGACCTGGAAGGAATGGCTGACCGCCCGCTTCATCAGCGGGCAGGCGTCGTTTCTCCCGCATGCGTTCGATCAGGCCAATTTCGATTTCTACTCGAAAACGCTGAACGACGTGCCCGAGCAAAGGGCACGGTGGAAGCGCGGCATCGCCCTGATGGATGATGCATTAGGGGAGGCGGTCGGCCAAGCGTACGTCAAGCGTTACTGGTCGGCCAACACCCAGGCCAAGGCCGACGAGCTCGTCACGGACATGATCGCGGCCTACAAAGACAAGATCGAAGCGGCGAGCTGGATGGATGCACCAACCAAGACTGCGGCGCTTGCCAAGCTGGCCACGTTCGATCCTCGGGTCGGTCATCCCAAGACATGGATCGATTACTCCACGCTAACAGTGAGCCGTACGGATCCGCTCGCGAACAACATCGCAGCGCAGACGTTCCAGTGGCGCCTACAGCTTGCCCGTTTCCCGCACCCGGTCGATCGCGGGCTGTGGTACATGACGCCCCAGACGGTGAACGCCTACTACGATCCGACACTCAATCAGATCACACTACCAGCCGCGATCCTGCAACCGCCGTTCTTTGACCCAAACGCCGATCCAGCCGTCAACTATGCCGAAACGGGTGCGACGACGATCGGACATGAACTCGGTCACGGGTTCGACGATCAGGGACGTCAGTTCGATGAAAAGGGTCGGCTGCGCGACTGGTGGACCAAGGAAACCGCGGCGAAGTACACCGTGCAGGCGGATCGGCTCGCTTCGCAGTTCGACCAATATGAGCCGATCCCCGGCGTTCACATCAAGGGCCGGCTGACGCTGGGCGAGAACCTGGCAGATCTCGGCGGTCTCGAGACGGCCTATGCCGCTTACCGTCGCTACGTTGCCCGGCACGGAGAGTCTGCGGTGATTGACGGGTTTACCGGTGATCAGCGGTTCTTCCTCGCTTATGCCCAAGCGTGGCAAGGTAAGCGGCGGGAGGGTGCGGTGCGGCAGCAGCTCCTGTCAGACCCGCATTCACCGGAGAAATATCGGGTGAACGGCATCGTCCGCAATTTTGCGCCTTGGTATACTGCGTTCGGCGTAAAGCTCGGCGCGGCCATGTATCTTCCACCCGAGCAGCGCGTCAGCGTTTGGCGCTAATTAGATTAGCGATCTGGCGGGTTCGCGGCAGACTTGAGCGCAAGTAGTGCCGCGTCTCGTCAAGCTTCATACTATCACGTGCGCGATGGGGCACCAGCAAGCGCCCTGTAGGCGCCCGGCGCCCGATGGGTCGGGTTCGGGTGGGAACCGGCCCGGCCGCTTTGGAGCAGCAAGCTGAGGTAAGCAGCCGTACGTTCACAATGACTGCCGGGCAGCTGGCCTTCAGATCGAACCGGCCGTAACAGTCGAATCCGGAGCACTTGATACACACGATTGAACTGATCGGTCGGCTTCACGGAATGGGAGCGAGTTTGGATTGCTCTGCTTCACGTCTTGGTCGAAGTCTGCACGGGTGTAGTTCCGCGGATAATAGGAAAAGCTCTTCAACTGAAAGTAGGCATTCACATCCATGTATCGCCGCGAGAGGTACAGGCTGGCCGCCTCGGCAGCAGCCGCATCGAAATCCCGGCTCAGGTGGACGGATGTTATTCCGGTCTCGAAGGCGCTGTTCATATCGACTGGCGCAGCACCACTGGCGGCCCAGTCGTCCAATAGGATGCTGGCGATCTTCGGGGGGCCATAGGCCATAACCGGGCCAACCGAGACACCCGCGATCATCCCGGCATGGTCGTCAAGCCAGGCGCGCGTCTCCTCGAAAGTTCTCGTCGTCTCGCCTGCGTAAAGCAGGACGTTGACCTTCGCCCGCACGCCATGTCGGCGACATGCCGCCAGCAACTCTGATGCGCGGCTCAGATATCGATCGGGATCCGCCGACTTCCGCATATGAAGTATCTGTGTGGGAGAAGCCGTCTCTAGTCCCAGGTCGAGGACTTCTAAACCGGCTTGCGCGAGATGCGCGACCGTGTCTGGCGTCAGGGCATCAACGCGGCTCTCCGTCCGCCATGGGATTCTGGGAGCTTGGTCCATCACAGCCTCAACGAGCCTGGAACCCCATTGCACATTCGGGACGAACATGGACGCCTGCAGGTACGGATGTATCTCTGACCCGTCATATTGTGCCTGGACCGCCGAAAGTGACCTCGCGATCAACTCGGGAGGTCGAAGTTTCTCCAGCCGGATGTCCCGTTCCTCGCAGAAGGCGCAACCCATGCCGCATCCTCGAGAGGCCTCGATGCTCGGTTGATACTGAAGATGGTTTTTCACCAGCCGGTGGTTTAGCGTGAAGTCCGGCGTAGGCGATTGCAGGCGCCGCAGATCGGGCTTGGCGGTGAGCAGGCTATTCAGGATCGGCTCGCCCAGACCAGGAACGAAGATGTCCGCGTGCGGTATCTTCGAGCGCAGCCAGTCAACATCCGGACCGACCACCCAGCGACCTCCGATGATAATCCGAACCTCGGGATCCCTCTGTCGGACCAACCTGCAGAAGGTCTGCGCCCAGGGGAGGGCGTAGAAGCTCGGGATTGAGATCATGAGCGGCTGTTGGGACGGCAGGACCCCTGTCCCGAAGAGCTCATCTACGACTTCCGACGGATCGCGATGCTCGCCGTGCAGCAGCATGGTCGTGAAGCCGGCGGCGTCGAGCATGGTCGCCAGCGACAGAGCGCCGTAATTCAGGTATAGCTGTCGTCGAGCAAGCACGTGGTCGCGCTTCTTCGGCGAAAGCATGCCGGAAGATACGAACGCGATGGCATTTGAGCGATGCATTTGGTTGTCACCATCTTGCGATTATCAGTCGGGGGCCGGACTTGCCGTTCATTAGTATCGAAGGGATCGATGGAAGTGGTAAAACCGCGCAAGTTGGAATGCTCGTCGACCGGCTAAGGGAATGCGGCAAGAGCGTCGTGCAAACAAAGGAGCCAGATGGGGGCCATATAGGTCGTGAGATCAGAGCGATCCTGACCGCGCCACAACGCACACTTTCTCCGGTCGAGCAATTGCTCTTGGTTAGCGCTGCAAGATATGATCACGTGCGGAGTGTCGTGCGGCCGGCGCTTGATGCAGGCAAGTGGGTTATCTCGGATCGCTACTTGGATTCGACATTTGCCTTCCAAGTCGCGGTCTCCGCCACTGAGCTGGGGCCCTTATACGATGCGGCAAGAAAGGTGGTCGTGGACACGACGATGCCGGATCGCACCATCGTACTCGACATTCCGCTCCGGGTCGCCCAGGGGCGACGCACGCAAAGGGGGCAGGTCGAGGTCGACCCTTCGGAAGCCACCCGGGACTTCCGCTTGATAAGGGATGCCCTTCTCAACGTAGCCGCTCGGGATGCGGATCGCTGCAGGATCATCGATGGTGACCAGCCAATATCAACAGTGGGCAGCGAAATCTGGAAGGTGATCCAGACGATGCTATGATCACCGTAGACCGATATCCGAGAACCCGCCGTATCCTGCCCGCGAAGCCTTAATTCCTACGGAGTTTTCCATGAATCCACAGACCCGCAGTCTGCTCGTGCAGCGCGTGGCAGACTCGCTGGCGGCGATAGGGCCTGGATCGGTGTTCGAGCGCTTCGCTGTCGTCCTAATCGAGCACATGCTAGGCATCGAGCTGGCGCAACGGGGATCGTCGATCGGCGGCAGTCCGATCGGGGGCGTGCTCGACGCCACCACTGCCGACGGGCGGATCGCCGTCGAGGCGTCGATCCTTCGAGAATACTTCGCGGGATCGATGAACAAGCCGCGGCGCGACATCGATCACGTGCTCGTTCTGGCGCCTTTGGCCGAGGACATCTATCTGCTGTGTTCGCAGCGGGCGCCCACCGGGGTGATCGAGGCCTTCACCATCGAAATGGCGCAGAGGGCCGACATGGCGGGGCATAGGGTCCATCTCATGGACAGCCGTGCGATCGCGGAAACCATCGTCGATCGGCTGATGCTGCAGGACAATGCAATCGACGCGTTGTCGGAACACTTGCCTGTGCTAAGCGACGTTCGCGATGACCATCCGGCCTCCCTTCTGGCTCCTTCACTCACCTCCTTGTATGTCGCCCACGAGGCTGTCGATGCCGAGCTCGATCGCCGTATCGTGACAGACCATTGCGTCGAGGTCTGTGGGATCGGAGGGATCGGAAAGTCCCAGGCGGCGGCGGCATGCCTCGCCCGCAACAAGCCTCGCTTCGACTACAGCTTTTGGGTGAGCGGCAGGGATATCGACAGCATCGGACAACTATCCGCGGTGCAGCTGCGGCGCGGTGGCGCAGAGCGTAACGTTAGCGCCCTTCTACGCAGGAATCGGACATTCGTGGTGCTCGACGATGCCGACGACGCGTTATCGGCAGACGAGCTTGCCCGGCTATGCGGTCGCGAGTCCAGGATACTGGTAACTCGTCGCAGCGCTTCCCCAGGAGCCTATAGCCTGCCGATGATGGATGAGCAGGACGCGCGAGAGCTGCTTGGCAAGGAGCTTGCGATCCCGCCGCGGGAGGAAGCCTTCCAGGCGATCTGGCGGTCGATTGGGGGTCACCCGCTTAGTCTGCGTCTGATCAATTCCGCTTCCCGCGGCGGGGTGTCATGGGACGATCTCGCAGGGGACTGCGCCCGCGTTGGCAGGATGGCCGATGGAGGTACGCCACTCGCGGAACGGATACTCGGGCGTCTGCGGCACCTGCTAGGAGACGAATTGTCCGTCTTCGTCTGGGCAGGCCAGAGCCACTGTGACCGCGCCTTCCTGAAGTCGGTGATTGGTCCGATCAGCCTGGTAACGCTAGAGCAGTTCGGCCTCACGGCGCCGGAAAGCCCCTCTTCGGTCCGTATACACGACATCGTGTTCACCTCTCTCGCCGTCGGCGAGTGGCTGTCGCCACAACGCGCAGCGGTTATCGACGGTCACCTGGAAGCGTTCATCGTCAAACACATCCGTGACGATGGCCACGGTCTTCAAAAGATCGCCAGCCAGCTGAGGGGCAAGATCGCGAGGAACGTCGAAAACGGAGATCGTCGCCCCGCGTTCCTGTATGCCTTGGCGGTGATCTGGACAGGCAGCGCCGTTCGCGTCGACCTCCTGCCCGACCCGCTGCAGTTGGCGGAGGAGTTGGCGCACCAGAGTGCCGCCACCCATGAGGTCGCGATCCTCGTTGTCGTCGAGACGATCGAGGCTCGCGGACGTCATATACGACAGATGGCCGGAAGTTCTGCGGGAAGGGAATGGGCGTCGAGGAACCTGCCAGCTTACGATCTTCTGACGTCGATGGCGGACCTGGCACCCCGCCAGGCCGCCGAGATAGGGCACCATCGTGCCAAGACGCTCCGGATCCTGAAGCGATATGACGAGGCCGAGGAGGGCTTCAGGACGGTCGTTGAGAACTTCCCGCTCTACGATGCCAAGCTCCAGCTTGTCCGTATGCTGACGCGGAGGCCGGAGGGTCAAGCGGAGGCGAAGCGGCACTCCTTGGAGATCATTGCTGCCTACAAGCGGGGCGAAGGCGTCTCGGCATCTTCGTTCATGGCGCTTGGTGATACACTCAACGGTGAACGGACCAGCTGGTCCGGCGACATAATGGACGAGCATGAGGAGCTGTTTCTCTCCGAAGCGCTATACAGTGCAGCTGCCGGCGTCTCCCAAGGCTACCACTCGGTAGCAAGCTTCGTTCGCGCGCTCGTCTGGCACGCACCCGAGCGGGTGGAGGATCTGCTCCTACGTCTTCCGGAACCGACGCCGCTGATGCTCGACGATGACCAAAGCCGCGCAGGTTATGCCGAGATCATGTTCCATGCCGCCATGTCAGGGTCCGAACAGAGCTATCTGTCGCGGGCGCTGGAGGCATATGGGGCGCTTACCTCGCCCGACGACTACCAGAAGCGAAAGTGGGGTGAGACGCTCTTTAAATTGGGAGACCTGCCAGCAGCAGAGGCGATGCTGGAGGACGTCGAGGACGAAGAAGGTCGCATCTGGCTCGCGCACAACCTGTCGCAGGTGAAGCTTGGGTTGGGAAAGTCCGACGACGCGTTGGTGCTCGCGGACGAGGCGGTGGAAGGATCGACAGGCGCCAATGTGAAGTATCGAAGCAGCTTCCTCCTGCAGCGGATCAAGGTGAAGTTGGCGCTGGGCATGGATGCCTGTGGTGACATCGATGAGGGATGCAGGCATACCGCGAACGCGGGCCTGTTGGCGGAATTCGCATTCCTCCGACAGCAATGGGACACCACGGCGACGATCTAGAGGCTTCTTGGGGGGCGTGGCAGTGCGGAGAAAGGGGGTTCCGAGAGTATTCGATGTTCAGTAATTTGGAGCCGACGCGACTCTCAGAATGCGCTTTAGCAGGGGTACCTGCCTGCAGCTTTGGCAAGGCCAACGAATGAACCCGCCGACCCTAATAGGGCAAGTCGCCGGCCCCTGAACCGCAACGACCGCGCAGTGCGCGAACAATCACGCCCCTCGGCCGCTCCTTGTATTTGGTGAACGGATTGGCGTACCTAGATCTACGGGGGTGTCATTGAGCAACAGGAGTGATCAATTTACGGCGGGAGCGTCCGCGGTCGGCTATCTATACCAAGCTCGGCTCGCGCTGCTCTTATGTATTCCGCATGTGAACACGGGTGTTGAGGTTGAGGTTTCGATCGAACGCCTTGATGATGTGTCCTTTCAGAAGGGCACGGCCTTGGAGCTGCTGCAAACAAAGCATCACATCGATCGTGTGGCCAATCTGAGTGACGCGAGCGAAGATCTCTGGAAAACTTTGCGTGTTTGGTCGGTCGCCGCAAAAGATGATCCATCATTGCCGTCTCGTGCGAGACTGGCATTGATCACGACTGGATCGGCGCCCGTGGGGGCTGCCGCATCCCTGCTCCGACCGCCCGGTGCATATGCGCCGGGTGCGAAACGTGATCCGAAGTCCGCCAATGAACGGCTGACCGAGGTGGCCCAAACATCCAAGAACAAGGCGTTGGCGCCCGCATTTGCCGCGTTCCTTGCGCTCTCGGAACCAATGCGGTCAGCCTTGTTGAGCGCTGTCGAAGTGCTCGATAATCAGCCCCTGATTACCGATCTAGATGGTGAGCTGGAGCACGCCTTGCGTCTTGTTGCACCCCCTAGAAAAGCCGCAGTTGCGCGCGCGATGCTGGAGGGGTGGTGGTGGCCGATGGTTTGCGGGGCCCTCGTGACGAGCCCGCCTACACCTATTGCGATTGGCTTAGTTGAGGCCAAGCTCGACGACATCCGTGAAATGCTCAGGAGGGATTCCCTCGTCGCAGACTTCGAACATGCTGAACCCGATGAGCTCGATTACGCAGGATACGACGGATTTCGTTTCGTGCAGCAGCTTCAGGTCATCGGGCTTGGCGGCAACCGTTTGCGCTTCGCCAAGCGGGATTTCTACAGAGCGTTTGCTCAGCGGTCGAAATGGACGCGCGACCATGTTGTGCTTGACGATGAGGTCGCGAAATTTGAGCAGCGGCTGGTCGAAGAATGGCAGCCGCGGTTCGAGGCGATGTGCGATGACCATGCTGACAGCGCGGAGGACCAGGCTGCCCTGAAGCAGGGCGGGCAGATCCTATATCAATGGGTCGAGAACGAAGCGAGGTTCCCGTTCCGCTCGCTCACGGCCCGCTTCCTGAATGTTGGATCCTACCACATCCTGGCCAACGACCTTCGAATTGGCTGGCATCGAGATTATGTCACTATCTGCGAGGGGGAGACCTGAGATGCCGGGCCAAACGCGGTATGAGGCCCTGTGGCGTGACCGGCCGCAAGAAGAAGCTGCTCACTTCAATCCCGCATTCTGCGGTGAGCTTCTGGCCCGAACCATCAAGGAGTTTCGCAAGCAGGCAGGTCGCACGATGCCCTTGGTCTATGCTTTTTTAGTCGCGCCACTGGTCCTGCACCCGAACGCTCGGAGAGCGCTCCCCGGCAGAGCTAACACCGCCTTCGCGTCTTGGGCTGGCGACAATGCCGACATGCTGAGCACGCTCGCGGACAGGACCTTGCGGCTCCGGCCAGTTACCCGGGAGGCGCTGCTATTCCTTGTTCAAATTGGAGCTGCGGAGATCAGCGAAGATGGGCTCGGGATCGGCAACCACCCGCTAAAGCTGAGCGGCAAGCCTTCGGCGTCAACGGATGAGGTTGATGAAATGCGACGGGCTTCCGGAATGCTCGGTAGGTGGTTCGGCAACCAAGCGGATCCCGCGGCTGTCTTGCAGGCAATGGGAGTTCGGGTGTGACCCTCCAGATCAGAGCGATCGCAATCTACTCTCATGACGGCGAACGTCGCGATGTGCGCTTCAATCTAGGTGCGCTGAACATCGTCACCGGCGCATCCAAAACCGGCAAGTCCGCGCTGCTAGACATCGTCGACTATTGCTGGGGTCGTTCGGAATGCACCATTGCGGAGGGTGAGATCCGGCGGGGCGTTTCATGGTTCGCGGTGATCTTTGACAATGACGGCGAAGGGATTTTAGTCGCAAGGCGCAATCCCGGGCCGGCCGGCAAGGCCAGCGATGAGATTTACTTCGAGCGGAATGTTGAGGACTTTCCAGAAACAACTGTTCCTCTCGTCAAGAACTCCACAGCTGATGGACTTCGTCAAAGGCTGTCTGCAATCCTCGGCGTGGCGGAAAACGTCCATATCCCTGAGCCCGGCGCCACCCGCCGCCCGCTGGACGCATCTGCCAGCCAAGCGATCTTCTTCTGCCTCCAGAACCAAGACGAAATCGCCAGTCGCCGCCTCCTTTTTCACCGGCAGGGGGAGGAGCGCATCCCCCAAGCCATCAAAGACACCCTTCCATACTTTGTTGGCGCCATGGGTGAGGATCACTTCCTCAAGCAGAAACGGTACGAGGACGCTCGTCGCCGACTAAGGGCTCTCGAGCGAAGTTATGCGGACGCGCTAGCCTTGACCGATGAGGCCTCGGGCACTGCGCGTAATCTCCTTAAGGAGGCGAAGCGCGTTGGATTGCTAGACCTCGATGCGTCGGCCGATTCCCTTGAGGGCCTTCGGGCCTTGTTGGGGCATGCTGCGCGTCCCAGGAGTCTGGAGTATGCTAAAACCGACGATCCCGCGGCGGATCTCACCGACTTAGAAGAACGACGACGTCGCATTCGGATTGAGCTCCAGGAACTGCGCGATGACATCAAAGATCTCCAACGCCTGACCAGGGAGGCCTCCGAATTCGAAACGGAAGCTCGAGAGCAGCAGGCCAGACTGGCCTCTATCGAACTGGTCGCCCACGATGCGACCGGCCATGAAACCTGCCCGCTATGCGATAGCCATCTTGCAATAGCGGTCCCTGCCGTGGACGAGATTCGAAAGTCACTCGGTCGCTTGGATCGTCAGCTGAGTACCGTGCGTCGGGATAACCCTCGACTCCAAGGGCAAATCGCCGAGCTGGAAATGAAGCGTACAAGCCGCGAAGTTGATCTACAGATCGTTCAGGGAGACATCTCCGCCCGGATTGCCGACAATGAGCGGCTCCGAATTGAGCAGGATCAGTTCACTGAGCAGGCCCGCGTTGCTGGCCGCGTTGGCTACTACCTAGAGAATGCTCGCACGCTATCTGACGGTGAAGGTCTCCGCTTGCAGGTGGCGCGGGTAAGGGCAGAGGTCGGAGAGCTTGAGGCAGCTCTGGACCAGGAGGCAATGGAGGAACGGCTTACGACGGCCCTCGGATTGGTCGGTCGCGACATTACTGACTACGCTGGACGGCTGGAGCTTGAACATGGCGAGAACAGCCTTCGCCTTGATCGTAAGAACCTTACTGTCGTGGCTGATACGATCAACGGACCGCTCTTTCTCTATCAAATTGGCAGCGGCGAAAACTGGGTCGGCTATCACGTGGCCGCGCATCTCGCGTTGCATAAGCTGTTCCGCACGCTAAATCGCCCTGTGCCAGCCTTCGTCATGCTCGACCAGCCTTCTCAAGCTCACTACCCGAAGGAAAAGGACGTTGGCGAGATATCTGGTGCAGAAGACGAGGACCAGCTTGCGGTCGCCCGTCTATATCGATTGCTGCTCGATTACTGTGTGAGCATGGCGCCGAGCATGCAGATCATTGTAGCTGACCACGTCGATTTACTCCAAGAATGGTTTCGAGAATCGACAGTTGAGCGCTGGAGGGACGGGATCAAGCTCGTTCCCATGACATGGCTACGCTAGCTGCAATTGTGCTTGACACATCGATCAGCGGAACGGCGAAAATTAAGCAACGGCTACGCGGGGCGGACGTCTACATGCGGGCACAGGCGGCTAGCTGAACAAAGGTCCGCTTCCGCGGGTTGGACGGCCAAGAGCCGCTGATCAGCAACAGGCCCAGTTTCTGCCGCCGGGCAACAACTGAACCAACGGCCGGTTTCGGGGTGCAGTCAAACCGCCACCAATGTCGCATTGTGGGTCTCTCCGGCCTCGGCCGCCAAGCCATTTTTGATCGTCGTCAGCTAATGCCGTATCGTAACAACAGCTTGTCCTCTGGATTGTGAGATTTGCTACCTCATACTCACCAGTCCACCTAATCCGGGGTAGATTGGATTTTGCAAGAAAGCATTGCTTTACTGCTGCCCCTGTCATCCAAGTAAGTATTGATATGAGGGTTTTTATCCACCCGCCTGTTGTAATGACGTATCTTGTATTTGGTATAGAATGCGCGATTCATTTCGAGTCGTGCTGCCTGTACGACTTGGCCCACGGTGACCCCGTCAGCAAACGTCGTTACGTATAACGCGTTTGTATCGCCGATCATCCCGTTTATCTCCAGGAACCGGACAGGCAGGCCCAAGATAGCGAGGCCCGGTGGCGCAGCGACCTTGCCGCCGACACTCTCAAGATCGCCGTCGCGCGACTCTCTCTTGAAGCCGAGTGATCTAAGCAGGGTCAGGTCGCCTGCCCGCTCGGCGCGCCCCCCCGACGTCTTATGGAACCTATTTGCCTCAGCAACAGGGTTCTCGTCAAATTCGCACATGAAGGCTTTGATGTAATTAGCCGGTAAAGTCCTGCCGCTTTTCGGGGGCCTTCCTGCTCCCTCCCGCTTCGTTTGCCGTTCGGCCATGGAAATATGGACGCTGTCTGTCCCAGGCTTGTCGCCAGAATAAGTCTCGCCGAAGTTGCACGCCGTAAGCGCAATAAAAACTGGGAGCAGCATCTTCATACTCGGCCAATCTCTTATCTCAAGAAGCCTATATCGACACCAAACTTGGCTTCACTTGCATGCCGGTTCCGCCAGCCCAAGCCGTGAGCCTATCAGCCCCAAACCTGTGCTTTGGCGGGGCGAGCATGCTAGAACCGCCTATATGTCAAAATCCCAAAGTAACGGCGGCACCGTCGATGTCGACGGCGCCATATATGATTGGCACCTCCAGCGTGAACCGCATCAGTCGGATGACGAAGGTTGGAAAGGAATGATGATTGCCCTTCTCCAGCGCGGTGCCAAACGCGAAGCATGGGTAGCATTCCCGCCGCCTAAGCGGCTCTTGAAGGGTATGCCGCGCGGTCGTCTTCAACTCGATGATGCAACGATTTCGCGGTGCGTGCGCGCCGCTCTGTCGGCCGGTTGGGAGCCGATGTCCCGGGGCAAGCCGGTGGTGTTCGCAGTCGATGCCGAAGGCAATTGAAGCGACTGATGCGTGCGAGAGCCGAAGTCCGTATGGCCGCGACGGCGCGATCTGCGTTGAAGGTTTTTGCCCGACTTTATACTAGCACCGGATTGGTGCTTGAACGCCTCGCGCTCCAAGGCACGTATAAAGGCAAATCGTCAGATTTTTTGAATTCAATGAATTATCGACATTCATTCCATGCTGGCAATAGCGCCGATGTCGTGAAGCACAGCCTACTGGTCGCGCTTGTGCGGGCCTTGCAGCAAAAACAGAGCGCGCTGACCCTAATCGACACCCACGCGGGCTGCGGGCTGTACGACCTTGGCAGCGAGGAAGCACGACGCACCGGCGAGTCCGCGCAGGGCGTGCTGCGCGCCTTTGCCGACCCAAATCCCTTGCTGAACGACTACCGCGCCGCCGTACAGGCGGTGAATGTCGGGCTCGAGCCGCACCTCTACCCCGGCTCGCCCAGGGTTCTTGCGCAGCTTCTGCGCCCACAGGATTTCCTGATCCTGAACGAGAAACACCCCGAGGACGTTCAAGCCCTGCGCCGCGTGATGCGCGACACATCCGCTGCCGTGCATGAGCGCGACGCCTACGAGCTTTGGCTGGCGATGCTGCCGCCCCGCACCGCGCGCGGCGTCGTGGTGGTCGACCCGCCGTACGAGCAGCCCGATGAACGCGCACGTCTCACAGCCACCCTCGCTGCGGCTTACCGCAAATGGGCGCACGGGGTGACGGTAATCTGGTTTCCGTTAAAGGATCGCGCCACGCATTGGCGGTGGAAGGAGCAGTTACGCAAGCTCGGCATCCCGAAATTACTGCAGGTGGAGCACTGGTTGTACGATGGCGATCAGCCCGGCATCTATAATGGCGCGGGCCTTTATATCGTCAATCCGCCCTACGCCTTGACGCAGGCGCTGCCGCCTCTGCTGGAAGCCCTGCGCGCCGTGCTGGCGCCGGAGGGGCATCGAGGCGCGATCACAGCCGATTGGCTGGGCCATTGAAGTAAACCCTCATTGATGCTTCTTCTAAAGGAGGAATTGCCGCGCTGCTGGTTTAGGAAAGATCATCCCTCAAATTGGCTCCCTTTCGGAGGTTGGCTGGTGACCATCGCTGCTTGTGCTCGGCATTCGCCGGGAGCGCTGCTTGCTCCGGAAGCAGTCGACTGCCGAAGACGCTGGGAAACGGTGTCTCAGCCCCGAAGAGGGTCATCGCGCTGGAGGTCGGCAGCCCCGATGCCGTCGCTCAAGCGAGCTGAACGAACGACCGAAGTCGGGGACACGAGAAGAGGCTGCGAGCGGCCGAGATTGGGCTAAAACGCCAGAAAGAACGAAATCTCCGAGGCGGACACTCCTCTTATAGTTCCCGATCAACCCCGCTGAGTTCCGCCTCGGCGGCTCGAGCGGATGCAACGGCGTGTTAGGCCAAGCGTTGCGCTTAGATGAACTGCCTTGTCCTGTTGGCCGCGGCGCCTCTGCTAGCAGCGAACCCCAGCAGCATCTCTGCGATGAAATGGGAGCGTCGTGTCCTCCTGATCAGCGCTCCTACCAGTCAGAACGCAGAGCTGGCCGCACAGCGCCGCATCATTGCTCGTTGGAAGGTCGCAGGTGCGGCACGCGACCTGAGCATCGTCGAAGTCGTAGGCAACAAGGTGGCTGGGGCTACTGACAAGGGTGCTGCGCTCCGCGAAAAATTCCGACTTTCCGCGACGGGCTTCACCGGGATCTTGATCGGCAAGGACGGTGGCGAAAAACTGCGTAGCGCCGATCCCATTCCCGCGATCGTGTTGGAAGAGGTCATTGACGCCATGCCGATGCGCCAGGCCGGTGACAGATAGCCCTTTCGATACAACACACGGTTCGACTTGAACGTGGAGGGCGCACGCCTTCCATGACAAACCAAAGCCAGCTGGAGGTTGGTTGATGGTATTCGGAGCAGCACGGAATTGCTTGCCCTAACAAGTTTTGTCAATTCGAGGACCAGGAGCCGATGCGGTACATACTGAGCAACATTGTTCCGATCGCGGCGGCAACGCTCGTTGGGCTGGCCATCCTGTTCTTGGGTTTCCGATCTCGCCTAAAGGGCTGGCCGCTCGCCGCTGCAACGCTGGCACTATTCTGGTTGTCGGCCATTTTGGCGGGTGCGCTTATCCTCGCACCGGTAGATGCGGGTCCTTGGACGGTCGCACTAGGGAGCGCTTTCATCATCTGGATCGGCTTCGTGCTGCCTGCTCTTTCGATTGCCCTCAACGTACGCGGCCAATCCTGGTCGACCAGCTTGGCCGACGCAACCTGGTGGCTGGCGATCATGCTGGCACAGTCCGCGGTGCTGCACAGCATCGGATTGATAAAGCCCCCGTCCGTCGTGGACGCTGTCGCTCATGGCGTTAGGCGGACAGCCACATAGCTGGCGTCGAGGCTGATCCACCAGGATCGCGGATTCACCCAGAGTGAAAGGCGTCATTGTTCGGAGAGCTCGACGACCTCGAAGTCGAGGTGCTTCCAACCATGCCGCCGGGCCGCCTGATCTGTCAGCGCCTCCTTGCCCGCGGCTTCTTTCGCCGAGGTGGCGTGGCCCCAGAACATTTCCGTTTTACCGCTGTGCAGATGCGCGACGATGCGCCGAAAATGGGTGAATGACACGGGGGTAGGGTCGATCGTCTTCACGTAGCCGTCGGCCATTGCGGTTAGGTAGCGCTTCCTCTTCGGCATCGCCGCGTCATAGCGCAGTGGCGACGGGCGCGGGAGAGGGGGCTGTCCTCAATCGTCACCGAGACGGCCGATCCTGTACGGTCCCGACCGCGTCGCCAGTGGTTGTCCCTTCCAGCTCAGCCGCACCAGGCGGTCGCGGACCAGCCCGTCGATCGCAGCGTGGACCGCGGGCATCGCGCCGCGCCAGTCCGACGCGATCGCGCGCGCCACCTCGCTCGGGCAGATCGTCGCGTCCGGTTTGCGGCGCTCGAGCAGAGACAGCGTCGCGGCCCTTGGATCGGTCATTCGAACTACGTCGGCCCCGTAAGCCACCCCGTCAAGCCGCGAGAGCAGCTGGCTGTTTATGCAGGCTGGTCGTGCGGAGCGGTTTGAATAACGGGCCTAGCGGCCGCGCAGGACCAAGATGAATGAGCGACCGCTTCTGGCGATTGACCTGCCCCCGTCGAGTGAACCGGGTTTATTGTTAGTGGATTATGTTCGTTGCCGCCATATCCGGGCGGAGGTGGAGCGAAGCGGAACCGGAGGCCGGATATGGCGGTGAAGCCGTTTCTGGGGCCGGTGGTCGGTAGCCCAGGCTGCTGTGCGGCCGGACTGTGTTGTAATGCCGCCGCCAGGCTTCGATCAGCACCGTCGCCTCGGCGAGGCTGTAGAAGATCTCGCCGTTGAGCAGTTCGTCGCGCAGCGACCCGTTGAAGCTCTCATTGTAGCCATTCTCCCATGGTGATCCCGGTGCGATGTAGAGCGTCTTCACGCCGATCTGGCCGAGCCATTTCTGCACAGCGTTGGCGATAAACTCGGCGCCATTATCCGACCGTATGTGCGCCGGCGGGCCTCGTGTGACGAACAGGTCCGCCAAAGCCGCCAGCACGTCTTCATGCTTGAGCTGACGTGCCACGATGAGCCCCAGGCACTCCCGGCTGGCTTCGTCGATGATGGTCAGGATACGGAACTTGCGACCATCATGCGTGCGGCCTTCGACGAAGTCGTACGCCCATACATGCCCCGGATACTCAGGCCGCAGCCGGATGCACGATCCGTCATTAAGCCACAGACGTCCGCGCTTTGGTTGACGTTGCGGGACCTTGAGCCCCTCACGCCGCCAGATCCGCTCGACCCGTTTATGGTTCACCGTCCACCCGGCATGGCACAGCAATGCCGTCACCCGGCGATAGCCGTAGCGACCATATTGCTTCGCCAGTGCGATGATGTCCTCGCTCAGCACCTGCTCATCATCCGCCCCACGCGGCACCTTGCGCTGCGTCGATCGATGCTGCCCCAGCACCCGGCAGACCCGTCGCTCGGATACCGGAAGCTCTCGTCGCACATGATCGATACAACGCCGTCGCCGCGCGGGGCTTAGAAGTTTCCCCGCGCCGCCTCCTGCAAGATCAGCTTATCCAACGTCAGGTCCGAGATCGCCCGGCGGAGCCGAAGATTCTCCTTTTCCAGATCCTTCATACGCCGTGCCTGGTCGGTTTTCAGACCGCCATATTCCTTGCGCCAGCGGTAATAGGTTTGTTCGCTGACAGAGATCCGCCGGCACGCTTCGGCAGTCGATGCCCCCTGCGACAGAACGATCTCAACTTCACGCAGCTTCCCGATGATCTCTTCCGGCTTGTGCTTCTTGAATGGCATCTGTCGTCCCTTTCGTGGTCCAGACTATCATAGTCTCTGGGCCACTCAGCGGGGGGCAGATCAAGGCTTCGGCGTCCGGCGGCATTGGGACGCCGACGGCATGGAGCTCGGGATCGTAGGTGCAGCCTGAATTAACGGGGCCGTGACGATGCGACCGAACAGCTGCTGGAGTAGATGATCGCGGTCTGTCTCCGCCCGGTTCCGCCTCGCGCTGCGGCTGAACAGGTCCTATCATCCCCGACTGAACTGAAGATTTCGATGCTCTGGCCTGTGCAGCAGTCCCTCAAAGGGCTTGAGACATACTTCCGCCTGGCCGACTCGCGCGCGGCCCGCGCGCGGTTTTGCCCGTCTGAAGGTGACGAAGGTCACACACGCAGCATGTCAGGGGGCGGGCTTTGCGGCTGTTCGACGGCGAACGCCTTCCAGGACGAGGGTGAGCATGCCGCCTAGGACGTATGCCAGAAGGTCGTGCGGGTCGAAGCTCGTGCCGAGCGACACCCGCGCGAGCGTTTGGTCCGCTAGGCCGATGGCCTCCAGCAAGCCAAAGAGCTGCGCCGCCTAAATTGAGAAGGCGATGGCCAAAGCAGCCAGGACCGCCGACCTGACCCCAAGAGGGACCCAGGCCCGCAATGCGCAATACACCAGCACGACGGCGAGGCTGTCGCCAAGATAAGGCCGGATCAGTCGGTCATGGACCCACAGCGCAATCGCCGATTCCACCAGGAAGAGCAGCAGCGCGGCAAGTGCATAGCGAGGGCGAAACGTGGCGCCGATCGTCGTCCATCGACGGAGCAACAGGCGGGAGCGCGATGACGGCGGGAAAAGTCTCATGGCGGCAAGCTAGCATCGACATGTGCACGCGCGATGCAGTCGTTGTCTGTTTCGTGCATGGAGCGCTAAGAGGCAAGTCCACGAGCAGTCTGACCATGGGTGGCTTGCGGACGAGACGCACGGCCGCCGCTCTGCTGGGTGACGATGGTCGCAAGCAGACATGAACAAGCAGCCGATTGCGGGCAAGACCAAGGGCAGAGTGGTGGCGCCTCGTGGTTCGCGCCGTAGATGCCTTACCGTCCGCCGCGGCGCACGCTGCAATGGCTCTGAGCGATTTCCCTTTCTGTAACTGTTGCCGTGCGACCGTTCGGGATGAGCAAGGATCATCCCGCTACGCCGACGACCGGCCGCCGCATCGCTCTGCTCGTTGACGCCGACAACGTTTCACAAGCGAAGATCGGCGCGATCGTTGCGGAGCTGTCCAGCTACGGCGTCGCCAACATCCGGCGTGCATATGGCGACTGGACGAGCGGGAACCTGAAGGGCTGGAAGGATAAGCTCCATCTGTTCGCCATCCGGCCGATGCAGCAATTCAGCTATTCGACCGGAAAGAACGCCACCGACATGGCGCTCGTGATCGACGCGATGGAACTGCTCTACACGCAGGATCTCGAGGGCTTCTGCATCGTATCGAGCGATGCGGACTTCACGCCGCTGGTGATGCAGCTCAGATCCAACGGGCGCGACGTCTATGGCTTCGGAGAGCGCAAGACGCCCGAGCCGTTCGTGAACGCCTGCACGACCTTCCTCTATCTGGATGGTCTTGGAGACGCCGCAGCTGTAGCGGATGTGGAGACCGCCTCCACGAAGTCAGCGGCCAAGCCAAGTGCGGCAGCCGAACCGAAGCCTGCGGAAGCCGTTCGAAACCTCGCCGGAGACACCAAGCTGATCACTGCGCTGCGTGGAGGCGTCGAGGCTTCCGCTCGTGAGGACGGCTGGGCATTGCTGACCCACGCTGCGACTGCCGCACAGCGCCAGGCCTCGATCGATCCGCGCAATTACGGAGTGAAAGGCTTCACCGCATTGTTCGAGAAGACGAAGCTGTTCGAGGTCGTTCGATCCGAGGGTGGGCATCCGTATGTGGCCGACAAACGCAACAAGGCGCGGGCCCCGCGGCCTGGGATCTAGCAACTAGCCATGCCCTTCCCTGCACGCAGGCCGTTTGCTCGTCGACACGCAACGAGGAGTAGATTTGCACAAGACCCTTCTGCAGGCATGCGAGGGGCCCGCCCCGCCGCGCAGATGGCGCTGATGCCGACGTGAGCGACGGCCGACAGTTTCCGTCACGTCGGACGTCGGTTGAGAAAACGCCGATCCCGCGTTCGATCATGACTTGAGTTCGATGGCGCGATGGGCGTAGCATGCTCGTGCCCGCCGGTCGGTGGGCCGAGGCGTCGAAACCTCGCGATTAGAACGGTCGAAAGACCGCCGGTTGCTCCTTTGCGACCGGGTGGCGGCGTGCATGTCCAGGGCCACCCGGCCTAAAGGCGTCCGCGCTCGTCTAGTCGCGAGTTTCGAACATTCTCTAGCTGAGGTCCCCTGCGGCAGGGGCGACGTTGGCGATCGCTACTTCATCACTGTTGGCCTTCTCTTGCAACGTCCTTTGTCGGTGATCGATCGACCCGGGGTGCAACAGTCTCTCCGGGGTCATGTGACGGCTATCGTCCTGCAGCCTTCATTAGTGTCACATGCCGCATTGGGGTCGGTTCGTATCGAAGGGTGGTGCTTCAACAACCGTAGCTCGGGGTCATCGCTGCCCCAATGTTTAAAGCGAAGTCACCGGTCCCTCCGCCTCCCGGGAGGATCGTACCGTCCGACGGGACGGATAGCGTGAGCTCGTGTCAGGCGCGGGCAGCCTGCATCATCTGGCGATGCGGCTCGACCGTCTCGGCCTTGAACTGGAAGTGGGTGCCGTCGCGCCACATGCCGAACAAGATGGTCGCCAGCTTGCGCGCGACCGCCACCTTTGCCTTGTTGAACCCGACCTTCTTCGCCAGCCGAAGACCCCAGTCCTTCAGCGACGAGAAGGTCTTGGTCGCTGACATGAGCACCGTCGCGGCGGTGACCAGGTGAGTGCGGGTCAGGCGGTTGCCCATCTTGCTGATCTTCCCATGGGTGAGGCTCTCGCCCGACTGGTAGACCCGCGGCGTGAGGCCAAGGTAGGCTGCGACATCGTCGGCGCGGCGGAAGCGGGTTGGCTCCTCGATCGCGGTGAAGAAGGACAGCGCGGTAAGCGCACCGACACCGGGCACCGCCATGAAACGGCGGCACACCGGGTTGGCGGCGGCGAGCATCTCCAGCTCGGCCCCGATCCGTTCGGCGTCAGTCTCGAGCCGCTCGCACAGATCGAGCACAGGCAGAATGCGTGGCCGCAGGTTGATGCCTTCGTGATCCTCGATGAGCAGCAGCTGCTGGATGACACGCTCGCGATACGTCGCTGCCGCTTTGGCGCCGGGCTCCACCCGTCCACCATAGACCCGCAGCAGGCCACGGATCATGTTCTCGTTGGCGAGCCGCTGCTGGACCAGCCGGTGACGCATGATGAGCTGCGCGCGTACCTCGTAGCAGGCGGCGCTCTTCACATAGACCTCGGTCAGATAGTCGCGTCCCGTTCGCGTGATCTCGGCGATGCCGCGCGCGTCGTTGGTATCGGTCTTGTTCCGCTTAAGCGAAAGCACCCGGTGCACCTGAAGCGCATCCATCACCGCCACCTGGTAGCCGAGCCGGCGCAGACCACCCGACAGGTGGACGGACATGGCACCGGTCTCCATGCCGACGACGGCCACGTTGGAGGTGAAGTTCTTTGCCAGGTAACGTCCGATCTCGGTCGGATGCGTCTTCATCGAACACTGATGGACGACTTTGCCGTCACTATCGAGCACGCACACTGCCGTCGACTTCAGTCCCACGTCGAGCCCCACCCACACGCGACCTCGGGCCGGGTCCGTCTCAGCAGCGGCCCGGACCGCCAGGATCTCGGGGTTAGTGATCTTCTTGGTCATAGCGTCTTCTCCTTCCTGCACGCGACGCCATCGTGCGCCTTCTAGCCGAAGAAAAAAGACCTCAGCTAAACCACAACCGGTCACCAAGGACCGGCGCCGTCTCGATCAACGAGGCGGCGCCGTCGGTGGCGCGCCGCCCTTTGGGGGGTGAAACCATGCGTGAAAGCAAGGGCGTCCGCGTTAGGTCTCCCACCCTCCTGACGATGCGATGACGTAACCCGCGGCGGTTTCCGCCCTTCCACAATCTGGACGACGGCGGCGTCGGGCCAAGGGTCCCGGCGGAGGCTGCCGCTCGTCCGCGACCTGGAGAAGATCGATGACCGGAATGAAGAATGGCTTGTTGGCCGCAGTGGTTCTGCTGGTGGCGTGCGGACAGGCGATCCCCGGCAATGGGAGCGCCGATGCGAAGGCGCCGGGAGCGCGTGAGAAGAAGTTGGACGTCGCCGGCCTGACCATCGGCATGAGCGTTCCGCAGACGGTGGCCGTCCTGAAGGCGGCGGGTTGGTCCCTGACGGAAGACAAGGGATACAGCTGGGAGCAGGACGTGAACAACGAACTCTCCAGACAGGATGCCGCCGGGCGTCAGTTCGACTACAACAAGAAGGGCGTGGGATCGTTGATCGGCACCAAGGGCGATGAGCGCGTGGTTGTGGAGTTCAGTTCCGCTCCCTCGCCACAATTGGGTCGGATCAAGGAAGTCAGATACGAGGCACCGGCACCGGGTAGGACGGCGCAGCAGATGGTGGCAGAGCTTTCGCGGAAGTATGGGGCACCCGATTACTCGGGAGCGCCTGGGCTTAGTGCGGGCGCGACATGGTGCGTGGCTGGACCAGTCTGCGCCAACGGCCGCGGGTTCGGGACGAGGACCGTCCTCTTCGGCGGACAGCGTTCGTTGGGAATGGGGGGCGGCATGGCGATCCGTATGATCCAGGGCCGCGACGCGTCCGCCCTGCGAGATGCCGAACTGCTGCGAGCAACGGCTTCCGCCGCCGGGACGCGAGGCAAGCCGTCGTATTGAGCCGCAGGGCATCGACGGCGGCGACGATGGCGAAAGTGCTGGGCCTACGCATGGTGGCGATGCTCCCCTGCGCTGGCCTTTCAGATGATGGATGGGGAACAGGAAGATGACGAAGAAAGCCGGATTGAAGTCGTTTCTGCCGTCCGCCGGAGTTTTCCTTCGGCTGACGCTCCGTCCCGCTGCGGAATTTGTCGCCGTTGGGGGCGGGCGGATCCGTCGGGGGTGTTCCCGTCTCGCCATCCGTTGGTTGGCCTGTTCCATCGTGACGTGCTTCGTTCCGGCCGTCTCGCCGGCCGCTCGAGGCCCGTTGCTCTTGCAGCCGATGACCTCCGATCAGGTGTTTGAAGCCGGTGCCGCCGGCACCGGCTGCTCCTGGTCCCTCCCTCCTGATCGTCCGATGCGCTTCGCGGCCGCCGAAGATAGGGCGGTAGTGCGTCTGGATGGGCGGATGATCATCCTTGCGCCCCGACCGAACGCGCCCGAACTGTTCCCATTCACCTTCAAGGACTGGCACGCGGAGGGCGTGACCGTCCACATCCAGCCTATCGGAATCGCGCGGCGCGTCGGGACGGAGGCGACCACATCGCGGGCGACGCTGACCATTGCCGTCCAAGGCAAGTCGCAGAGGATCGTTGGTGCTTTATCGTGCGGAAGTTGACTGCCGGCTGCGGCGGAACGTGGCAACCATCGGCTCCGTTGTTTTACTTCATTTGAACACCTACCTTTATCGGACGTCATGCGCCGAAGCGGACGTCTTAAAGGCCGCTGCTGGATGAAAGCAGATCGACGGTGCTAGCACCCCCATGCAGCGTTTAACGTGCGCCCGAAGCCTGTTAACTGCGCCGGGCACCACCCCGGTGTGCGGGATTTCGTCTGAGCTGTCACCTGCCCCCAGTGCGCGAGGGCATAATAAGCCTGCCTCCGGGGCAGGGTTAAATTGCACCAACACGCAGATAAGAAAGGAGTGGTGCCCGAGGGCGGGTTCGAACCACCGACACCACGATTTTCAATCGTGTGCTCTACCAACTGAGCTACTCGGGCACACGGCGCGTTTCCGCACCGGAAGCGCGCTCTTAGTCGGCGTGCCCACGGCTGTCCAGCCCATCCGGCATGCTATCCGCATCATCGCGCTCGGCGGGGCCCGCCGGAATGCGATAGCCTTCGCCCAGCCATTGCAGCAGGTCGCGATCGCGGCAGCCCTGGCTGCAGAAGGGCTTGTGCGTCGGTGATGGCGGCTTGCCGCAGATCGGGCAGCTGTCTTTCTTCATCTCGGGTCCAATTCGAAGACCGGCGCGGCGCCGGTGCGGCGGGCGAGCTCCACCGTCCATGTGGGGTTGGCATCCAGCACGGCAAGGACCCGGGCGGATACGCGGTGCTGGCGGGGCGCCAGCGGAGCGGCGCGTTCGAGCTGGCGGAGCAAGGCGCGGGCGGCGGCCGCTGCAGGATCGATCCGCAGCAGTTCGGGCAGCGAGGCGTGGAGCCGGGGGCGGACGATCTGCAGGAAGCCGAAGCCGTTCATCTGGGTGCGTTCGAACGGCAGCGGGAGCGCGGCGTCGATTGCGGTGCCGACCGCCTGGCGCGCCGCCTTGCCGGCGATCGTCGGGAAATCGATGCCGATCGAGCCGCCGATATCGTGGCGCACGATCGCCTGGGCCACGGCGGTGGCGGCGGCGAGCGCCAGCGGCTCCAGCGCGCCGGGGCCATCGACGTCGAACAATGTCATCGCGGGCGCCAGCGAGAGGCGGAGCGCGCCGCCGGGAAAGGCGATCTCGCCGCTCAGCGCTTCCTCGAGCAGCTCGGACCAGCCGGCCTGTTCCAGTGCATCCGCCTCATGGCGCCACAAGCTGCGAACGGGAAGGCCGGTGGCGGTGATGCGGGCGAGGAGATCGGGGCCGGCCGCCGGTGCGTCGTCGCTGGGGGCGGCGCGGGGGCGCTTGGCGCGGCCGGCCTCGGGAATGGCCTCGCGTACGATGCGGACGGTGAGCGCCGCGCCCTGGGTGATGCCGGCGGGGAGCGGGGAGAGCGTCGCCTCCGCCCCGCCATCCAGCATCACGCGGCCTTCGCGGCCCTTGGTGGTGATCTCGACCAGACGGGCGCGGGCGACGGTGCCGAGGCGGAGCGCGCCGTCGTCAAGCTCGATCCGCGCCTGCAGGATGCGGTCGCCATCGACCAGCGCCGCACGCGCTTCGCCGATGCCGGCCTCGTAGAGCCATTCAGGCAATGGCCACGCCGGCGGTGGTGAGCAGGGCGCGGGTTTCGAACAGGGGCAGGCCGACGACGCCAGAATGCGAGCCCGAGAGGAAGCGCACCCAGGCCTCGGCACGGCCCTGGATGGCATAGCCGCCGGCCTTGCCGAGCCCCTCCCCACTGGCGACATAGGCATCGATCTCGGCGCCCGACAGCGGCTTGAACGCGACGATCGTGTCACTGATGCGGGTGCGCGCCTTGCCGGTGGCATCGATGACGCAGACTGCGGACAGGCAATGGTGGCGGCGGCCCGAGAGCAGGCCAAGCATGCGGCGCAGGTCAGCTTCGTCGGCGGGCTTGCCGAGGATGCGGCGGCCGGCGGCGATCGTCGTGTCGCCGGCCAGGATCACCTCGCCCGGCCCACGCTCCACCGCATGCGCCTTGGCGGTGGCGATGCGCAGCGCATAGGGGCGCGGCAGCTCGTCCTTCAGCGGATCCTCGTCGACATCGGGCGCGGCGATGCGGGCGGGCACCACGCCGATGCGGGCGAGCAGCTCCAGCCGGCGGGGGGACGTGGAGGCAAGGACGAGGCTGGGCATGAGATCGGTCATTATACCAGATACCGTTCGGGCTGAGCCTGTCGAAGCCCCCGAACCGGGCGCTGCGCCCGGTACACGCCCCTCGACAAGCTCGGGACGAACGGAGAGCGGCCGATCGCTTACTTGAAGCGGTACGTGATGCGACCCTTGGTCAGATCGTAGGGCGTGAGTTCGACGAGCACTTCGTCACCGACGAGCACGCGGATGCGGTTCTTGCGCATCTTGCCGGCGGTGTGGCCGAGAATTTCGTGATCGTTTTCGAGCTTCACGCGGAACATGGCGTTGGGCAAAAGCTCCACCACCTGGCCGCGCATTTCGAGCAGTTCTTCCTTGGCCAAACAAACCTCTAGCAAATTTCGGGGAAATCTCGGGAAGCGCGGCCCTTAGCGGATCGGGCCGCGAAAGGGAAGCGGGGTGGGGGCTAAGTTGAGAAAGGTTCTCTGAAAACGCCGCATGTTTCGCCTTTCTCAACTTGGGGCAGAGCTTGGGCGTCGGGCAGCGGCGATGGCAAAGAGCAGCGTTCGGGGCACGGCACGATGTTAGCGCAGGCGAGCGTTGTAGGACAGCGCGCAGCGTCCAACAAAATGGCGGACGGCGCTTGATCAAAGGAGCGAGCCATGCGCACCCTTTTGGTGGCCGGCGCGGGTTTCGACGCGGGCCACCTTTTTCTGGGCTGATCTGCGGCGGCAGATTGGGGTTGGCGGCCGGGCATCAGTTCGGCAAGCGTGACGATGTGCCGCACGGCGAACGGCCGAAATCGGTTTCGTTCGTCGGGTGCCAGGCGGCTTCGTCGCGCATGCTATTGGTACGGCTCAATTGCCTCCGGTTTTTTCAAGTTCGGCAATGCGTGCGGCCAATTGCTCCTCGAACTTGTAGAGATCGGTGAGCGCCGAGATACTCTGCCGCGTTTCTTCCTTGCCCGCGTGGTATAGGCCTCGATCAGGCCAAGGATCGCCGTATGGCGTTGGGTGTCGGTCATGCCGTTCCTGTCCTCCAGAGGCGTTGATACGAACGCGTGGACATCGCATCGTCGATAGCGATACCATCTAAGTCGGAAATCCTTGCGCTTTTCGCAACCGATTTCTTTCGTGGTCGGCGTAGCCGCCTGGGGAAGGAAGAAGAAATAGGCGCGTCGTGGCGAAGCCACGCCGTCGGTCGGGGGCGTCTGGCGCCCCCGCCGGCCGGTCGCGCTTGCTGAGCTGTGCTCAGCCTGTGTTAACAGCGAGCGCTGCTAACAGCAGCAGCGCGACGATATTCGTGATCTTGATCATTGGGTTCACCGCCGGGCCCGCCGTATCCTTGTACGGATCGCCGACCGTGTCGCCGGTGATCGCGGCCTTGTGCGCTTCGCTGCCCTTGCCGCCGTGATGGCCGTCCTCGATATATTTCTTGGCATTGTCCCACGCGCCGCCGCCGCTGGTCATCGAGATGGCGACGAACAGGCCGGAGACGATCACGCCGAGCAGCAATGCGCCGAGTGCCGCGAAGCCGCTCGCTTGGCCCGCGACGAGCGTGATGACGTAATAGACCAGGATCGGGGCGAGGACGGGGAGCAGGCTTGGCACGATCATCTCGCGGATCGCCGCTCTCGTGACGAGATCGACGGTGCGGGCGTAGTTGGGGCGGCTGGTGCCGGCCATGATGCCGGGATTGTCGCGAAACTGCGCGCGGACATCCTCCACCACCGCGCCCGCCGCCCGGCCGACCGCGGTCATGCCGAACGCGCCGAAGCTGAACGGGAGGAGGGCGCCGAGTAATAGCCCGACGATGACGTAGGGATTGGAGAGGCTGAAATCGACGTTGAGATCGGGGAAGAACTCGGCGAGATCGGTGGTGTAGGCGCCGAACAGGACGAGCGCGGCGAGCGCGGCGGACCCGATCGCATAGCCCTTGGTGACGGCCTTGGTGGTGTTGCCGACCGCGTCCAAGGCATCGGTGCGGTGGCGGACGTCGTCGGGCAGGCCCGCCATCTCGGCGATGCCGCCGGCATTGTCAGTGACCGGGCCGTAAGCGTCGAGCGCCACGACCATGCCGGCGAGCGCCAGCATCGCGGTGGCGGCAAAGGCGATGCCGATCACGCCGGCGAGCTGGTAACTGGCGATCACCGCGACGGAGATGGCGAGCGTGGGCAGCGCGGGGCTCTCCAGGCTGACCGCGAGGCCCTGGATCACGTTGGTGCCGTGGCCGGTTTCGCTGGCCTTGGCGATGCTGCGCACGGGGCGGAAATTGGTGCCGGTATAATATTCGGTGATCCACACCAATGCGCCGGTGAGCGCGAGGCCGATCATCATGCACCAGAACAGGTCCATGCCGGTGAACGACGCGCCGCGCGCCGCGCCCGCCGCGGCTTCGGTGGTGAGGTTGTCGGACGCGGCATCGAGGAAGCCCGCGCCGCCGATCACCGCGTTCATGTCGCCGATCGTGTACTGGGTGGCGAGGTAGATGGCGGGCACGGACAGCGCGACGGTGACCCAGAAGCCTTTGTAGAGCGCGCCCATGATCGATTCGCCGCGGCCGAGGCGGACGAAATAGGTGCCGACGATCGAGGTGACGATGCACACGCCGCCGACCAGCATGGGCAGCGTCATCAGCTTGAGCAGTTCGGCGGTGTCGGCTTTTACCAGCAAGGCGATGGAGACCATCGTGACGCCGAGTGTGACGACATAGGTTTCGAACAGATCGGCGGCCATGCCGGCGCAGTCGCCGACATTGTCGCCGACGTTATCGGCGATGGTGGCGGGGTTGCGGGGGTCGTCCTCGGGGATGCCGGCCTCGACCTTGCCGACGAGATCGGCGCCGACGTCCGCCGCCTTGGTGAAGATGCCGCCGCCCAATCGCGCGAAGATCGAGATGAGTGAGGCGCCGAACGCCAGAGCCACGAGCGAATCGATGACGATGCGGTCGTTGGGGGCGTGAGCGGCCGGACCGGTCAGGTACCAGAAGAAGCCGGCGATCGAGAGGAGCCCCAGCCCCGCCACGAGCATGCCGGTGACCGCGCCGGAGCGGAACGCCATGGTCAGGCCACCCTGCAGCGAGGTACGCGCGGCTTCTGCGGTGCGGACGTTGGCTTTGACGCTGACGTTCATGCCGATGAAGCCGGTGATCCCCGACAGGACCGCGCCGATCAGGAAGCCGATGGCGGAGACATAGCCGAGGAACCAGGCGACGAGCGCCGCCATGACCAATCCGACGATAGCGATCGTGCGGTATTGTCGGCCGAGATAGGCCCTGGCCCCTTCCTGGATCGCGGCGGCGATATCCTGCATGCGCTCGTTGCCGGGGCTGGCGGCCAGGACCTGGCGGCTGGTGATGATGCCGTAGAGTACGGCGATCAGGCCGCAGACGATGGCGGCATAGACGATCTGCATGCGCTCTCCCTTGCGTTGTTACGCGCCGGAGCCGGGGCTTTGCACCGTGCTCCCACGATCGGGGGCGAGCGTATAGGGCGGTCGTGGGGAGTGCAAGCCGGGCTAGCCGCCGTGCTGGAAGCCGAGTCTGGGGGGGAGCGGGAGGGCGTGGTCGCCGTCCTGCAGCGTGAGACCGGTGCCATCGGAGAACTGGCCGACGCACGTGACGGGGGCGGGGGCGGCGAAGTCGGCCGGGGCGGCGAAGAGGAGCGCGTAATCGTCGCCAGCCGTGGCGGCCTTGAGACGGGCGGCGCGGGTGGTGCCGGCGAAGGTCGTGTAGGCGGGAGACAAGGGGATCCGGGCGAGATCGATCGTGAGCGCGAGATTGCTGGCGGTCGCCATGCGCTGTGCGTCGATGAGCAGGCCGTCCGAGACGTCCATCATCGCATGGACATGGGGGGCGAGCGCGCGGCCTTCGGCCAGGCGCGGCTGCGGGCGGCGATAGGCTTGCAGGAGGTCGTGGGGGCCGGGCTGGCCCTGCGCGATGGCGAGCCCCGCGCCGGCATCGCCGATCGTGCCGCTGACGTAGAGCGCATCGCCGGCCTGGGCACCGCTGCGCGGGGGAGCGGGGGCGTGCTCGCCGATCGCGGTGAGCGTGATGACGCGCGGGGCGTGCGCCGGGAGCGAGACGGTGTCTCCGCCGAGCAGCGGGGTAGCGAAGTGGGTAAGGGCGGTGGCGAGACCCGTGAGGAAGGTGGCGTCCCAGTCCGTGTTCCCCGGCGCAGGCGAGGCGCGCAGCGGATAGTTGAGCAGCACGCCGACCGGCGTGGCGCCCTTGGCGGCGAGATCGGACAGGTTCTGCGCGACGAGCTTCCACGCGACATCGTGCGCGGGATCACTCGGCAGATAGTGCACGCCTTCCACCAGCGTGTCGGTGGTGAGCGTGTAGCGCCCGAGCGTCGCGGTGTCGTCCGCCAGGTCGTGCGCGCCGGGGTGCAGCGGGAGCGTACGCAGGCGGGCGAGGAACTCGGCTTCGGTCATGGTGCGATGGTAGCCGGTGGGATCGCGCGCGTCTGCCAAGGAACGATCGCCCTTCTGGCGCTTTCCAGGTGCATAGCCAGGAGAGCAGCATGGACGACGACCGCGTTTGGGCCTTCGAAGAGAGCCTGTGGACTGCCGATGCCGAGCATTACCGCGCATCGATCGACGCGCAATGCCTGATGGTGCTGCCGAACCCGCCGTTCGTGCTGAGCGGCGACGAGGCGGTGGCGGCGGTGTCGGCGACGCCGCGCTGGTCGAGCGTCGAACTGACCGAGCGGCGTGTCGCGCGGCCGGAAGAGGGGCTGATCGTCGTCGCCTATCACGTGAAGGCGGCACGCGACGACGAAGCGTATGAGGCGCATTGCACCTCGACCTACCGGCGGCGCGGGCACGAGGATTGGCAGGTCGTGCAGCACCAGCAGACGCCGCCGCTGGGGCTGTCTTCGGCGGGTGATTGATCGCGCGTCGGGTGCACCGCGCGCCCGGCGTTAGAACGTGGCCTGCAGATTGACCTCGATGAAGCGCACGGTTTTCTTGTCGCGGGCCAGTGCTTGCGGTGCGTCCTTCAGGAAGTCGCCCTTGAACAGCAGCGCGTAATTGCTTTCCAGACGCAGATGCTTTGGGATCAGCCAGTAGCGTAGCCGCCCTTCGACCTGCTGCCCGCCGAACCGGCCCGATCCGCCGGTCTTGTCCGTCACGTTGAAGAACCGGTCGCGGCGCGAGGCGAGCCAGATGCCGCGGTAATCGGCGAGCAGCTCGAACCGGTCGCCCGGCCGGGCCTCGAAGCGGACGCCCGGCGCGCTGATATTCTCGCGGGCGAGCGCGCCATAGGTACCGGACGGGCCGAAATCGTCGCGGCGGCTGCCGAACAGGGTATCGAAGCGGCCGAGTTTGCCGCCGGGCCGATCGCCGCTGGCATGATCGTAGAACAGGCCGACGCGCGGCTTGAGCGGCGTATCGAAGGTGTAGCCGGCGGCGGCATGGACGAAGCCGGCGGCGACGCTCTGCTTGCCTGCGGTCGCCATGGTGGATTCGCTCACCCGGCCGAACTGGTAAGCGCCCTCCAGATCGTAGTCGACCGTCCGTGCCTTGGCCTCGCGCGACAATCGCGCATCGATCGTGTGCAACCGGCGGTCGGCGGTTTCGCGATCCGATCCATCACGTTCGGCCAGCCGGTAATAGGCGATTTCGCCCTGCGTGCCGGCAAACAGCTTCTTGCGCTGCAGATGCGCACCGAAGAACACGGTGTCGAACGACTCACGGTCCATCACCACCGCATTGTGGCGGATGCGATCCTGTTCGTCGGGCAGGCGCTGCTGCGGCAGGACGTAGAAGGCGACCAGTTCGGTGTTGCGGTCGGGCTCGATATCCACCTGCACGCCGGTGAAGCCGTTCACCGTGTTGCGATATTCGTCGGTCGCGACCAATCGTCCGGAGCCGAGATTGATCAGGAAGCGGCCGCCCTGCAGCGCGACATTGGTCCCGTTGGCGAAGGGATCGGTCAGCCGCCATTTGACATAGGCCTGTGGCAGCTCGAGCGCATCGACATCGCCGTTGCCGATCTGCGTGGCGCCGCGAATGTCATAGGCCCGGCTGTCGATGATCTCGGCACCGATCGCGACCGGGCCGGGGCCATATTCCACCGCGATGCCGGTGCGCAGCAGGAACGCGTCCTCCGACGTCGCAAAGCCCGGCCGGGGGCGACCGTCCACCGTCTCGAACCGGGCGCGGCTGGAGGCGGTGACCATCAGGCCGGTCTCGTCCTTCTTGGGCGCGGTCTCCTCCTTGCCCGGCTTCTCGGTGGAGGAAGCGGGAGAGGCGGGGAGCGACTGCGCCTGGGCCGCATGAGCGGCCAGCGTGAGCAGCGGGGCGGCGATGGCGAAGCGCAGGATCATGCACGTACTTTTGCGCATTATCGCGGCGGTTTCGTGACATGGGGACAATGAGGGGCAACATTCGGCAACAATTGTGGCGGCTGCGCAGCGCGGCTGCTGTTCAAACGCGAACGTCCCTGGCGATAGCGTCGAGCAAGCCGTTGACGAAGCCCGCCTCGCGTTTGTCGAAGAAAGCATGTGCGACATCGACATATTCGGTGATCACGGTGCCGACGGGCACGTCGGCGCGGGCAAGCAGTTCATAGCTACCGGCGCGCAGAATCGCGCGCATCGACTTGTCGAGCCGGGCGAGCGTCCAGCCGGTGGAGAGCTTGGCGGCGATGGCGGCATCGATCTCGTCCAGCCGCGCGGTTGCACCTTTGACGAGATCGTCGAAGAAATCGACCTCGGGCTCGGCATATTCCGCGTCCTCGATCGTCGCGCCGAGCCGGTGTTGGTGGAATTCGTGCAGCAACGTCGGGACGGGCGTGCCCTCCATGTCATGCTGGTACAGCGCCTGGACGGCGGCGAGCCGGGACGCGGCGCGCGCCTGGCTGCGGGCTTTGGTGCGAGTGGGGGTGCGGGGGTCGGGGGAGGTCATCGGCGGGGGCTATAGAGGATGATCGCGCAGAAATGAACCTGTTACCCGGCGAAGGCCGGGGGCCAGTCGGGAGACGTCGATTGGCGTATGCTGCGCGCTGTAACTTCTACCTGTCCGCCTGGGCCCCGGCCTTCGCCGGGGAACAGTATGGGGCTGCGCGGGTCAGAGCCGCAGCGCCACAGACTTGGCGTGGGCGGGCAGGCCTTCGGCTTCGGCGAGCGCGACCGCCGCCGGGCCGATCGCCGCCAGGCTGGCGGGATCGAGCTGCAGGAAGCTGGTGCGTTTCATGAAGTCCAGCACCGATAGCCCGCTGGCGAAGCGCGCGCGGCGCCCCGTCGGCAGCACGTGGTTGGGGCCGGCGACGTAATCGCCGATCGCCTCGGGGGTGTGCCGGCCCATGAATACCGAGCCGGCGTGGCGCACGCGATCGAACAGGGCTTGCGGGTTGTCGCAGGCGAGTTCGAGATGTTCGGGCGCGAGGCGATCGACTAGCGGCAGGGCTTCTTCGAGGCTGGCGGTGACGATGATCGCGCCGTTGGCGTCCCAGGCGGTGCGCGCGGTCTGCGCGGTGCTGAGCGTACCGATCTGCAGGTCGACCGCGTCGGCCACGGCGCGCGCGAACGCCGCGTCGTCGGTGAACAGGATCGACTGGCTGGTCGGGTCATGCTCGCTCTGGCTGAGCAGGTCGGCGGCGATCCAGTTTGCATCGTTCTGGCCATCGGCGACGACGACGATTTCGGACGGGCCGGCGACCATGTCGATGCCGACCACGCCGTAGAGCTGGCGCTTGGCCTCCGCGACCCAGGCGTTGCCGGGGCCGGTGATCACGTCGACCGGCGCGATCCGGCCGGTGCCGTAGGCGAGTGCGGCGATCGCCTGTGCGCCGCCGACGCGCCACATTTCGGTGACGCCGGCGATGTGCGCGGCGGCGAGCACCAATGGATTGATCTCGCCATTGGGCGTGGGCGTGACCATCGCGATGCGCTCGACCCCGGCGACGCGCGCGGGGATGGCGTTCATCAGTACCGATGACGGATAGGCTGCGCGGCCGCCGGGGATGTAGATGCCGGCGGCGGCAATCGCGTTCCAGCGCGCGCCGAGGCGGACGCCGGCAGCGTCAGTGGTGTCGCTGTCTTCTGGGCGCTGTTTCTCGTGATAGGCGGTGATGCGCTTGGCGGCGAGGGTGAGCGCGTCGCGGAGAGTGGGATCGAGGCCTTCGTACGCGGCGAGCCATTCGCTGCGTTCGATGCGCCAGCCGGTGTCGTTCAGGTCGTGGTGATCGAACTTCCTGGTGAAGGCGGCGAGTGCGGCATCGCCTTCGTCGCGGACGCTGGCGACGATCGTGCGGACGTCGCGGGCAACGTCGGCATCCGCCTCGCGCCGGGCGTTGACGAGGGTCGTGAACGCTCGGTCGAAAGCGGGGTCTGAGGTGGAGAGCTTGATCACGCCGCCTGCTCCTGCGCCACGGAGCGGCGGAACGCCTCGACCAGCGGCACGATCTCCGGCCGCGTCTTGAAGGCGGCGCGATTGACGATGAGCCGCGATGTTACTTCCGCGATCACCTCGACTTCCACCAAGCCATTCTCTTTCAGCGTCCGCCCCGATGACACCAGATCGACGATCCGCGGCGCGAGGCCGAGCAGCGGCGCTAGCTCCATCGCGCCGTTCAGCTTGACGCATTCCGCCTGCACGCCGCGCGCCTTGAAGTGCGCCGCCGTCACGTGCGGATATTTGGTGGCGATGCGGACATGGCTCCAGCCGCGCGGATCGTCGTTGGCGGCAAGCGCGGCGGGTTCGGCGACCGAGATGCGGCAATGGCCGATGCCGAGATCGACCGGCGCGTAGAGCTCGGAATAATCGAACTCGGCCAATACGTCCGAGCCGACGATGCCGAGCTGCGCTGCGCCATGCGCCACGAAGGTTGCGACGTCGAACGCGCGGACGCGGATCAGGTCGATGCCGGGCTGGTTGGTGGCGAAGCGCAACGCACGGCTGTTCTCGTCGCTGAACGCCGCTTCGGGCTCGATCCCGGCGCGGCGCAGCAGCGGCACGGCCTCGTCGAGGATGCGGCCCTTGGGGATGGCGATGATGAGTGGTTGAGGCATGTCGTCGGGGCTTTACGTGGGGGCGGGGCAGGGAGCAACACACGCCCGACAATTGCGGGAGATGCCGGACATGAGCGACGCAGTACGGGAAGCGTTCCGGATTCAGGAACATTATTGTGCGGCGATGGACGCGCCGATCTATGCGCGGATCTGCGCGGCGGTGGCGGAGGGGCTCAGCCGCGACAGCGCGGTCGGCGCACGGGTGCTGGATTGGGCGGGCGAGCCGACACGCGATGCCTTGCCGCTCAGGTTGATCGGTGGGCTGCATGCCTTGGTGATCGCAGGGCAGGATGACGAGTTGGCGGCGGTGTTCGACGGGGCCGTTGCGGACGGGGCGGCGATCGTGTCGATCTTGGAGCGGGTGCTGGCACGGCACGAGGCGGCGCTGATGCCGTGGCTCGACGGGCCGCCGCAGACCAACGAACCGGGCCGCTCGGCGGCGCTGATGACCGGGCTGCTGGAGATCGCGCGGCGACATGGGCCGAGGATCGAGGTGCTGGAGATCGGTTCGAGCGCGGGGCTCAACCTGCTGATCGATCGCTATCGCTTCGATCTCGGCGGGACGCTGGTCGGGCCGGTGGACTCGCCGGTGACGATCGTGCCCGACTGGACCGGCGACGCGCCGGAGGCCGTGCCGATCGAGATCGTCTCGGCGCGGGGCTGCGATGTGGCGACGATGGACGCGACCGATCCGGCGGTCGAGGCGCGGCTGTCGGCGTATGTCTGGGCGGAGACGCCCACGCGGTTGGCGCGGTTGCGGGCGGCGGTGGTGATGTTGCGCGAACGGGGTGTGCGGCTGGACCGGGCGGATGCGGCGGATTGGGTGGAGGCGCGCCTGGCCGAGCCGCAGGCGGCGGGGGTGACTCGCGTGCTGATGCATTCGGTGGTGTGGCAATATCTGCCGGAGCCGGTGGCGGAGCGGATCCGCGTGGCGATGGCCGCCGCCGGCGCGCGCGCGACCGACGAGCGGCCGCTCGGCTGGGTGGCGATGGAGCCGGATCGTTCGCTGGCGCACCAGGTGGTGCGGGTGCGAAGCTGGCCGGGGGAGGGGGACTGGCAGGTGCTGGCGACGGCGCATGCGCATGCGGCTTGGGTGAAGTATGGCGCGGTGGCGGCGGGCGAGGGGATCGTCTTGCCCGCGGGGGCGAAGATTACCGTCTAATTCCTCCCCGAGCTTGCTCGGGGAGGGGGACCGCGCCCGTAGGGCGGGGTGGAGGGGTATGCCCCGCACGCGGCGCTCGTGGCGAGAACCCTCCACCATTCGCTGAAGGAGCGAATGGTCCCCCTCCCCCAGCAAGCTGGGGGAGGAATTAGGGGAGCCAGCTCTTGATCGTATGCACCACTGACCCTGGCGCCTCCCACGGTACGAAATGCCCGGCATCGACATGCACGACCGTCAGATCCGGCACCAACGTCTCCAGCCCCTCGAGCTGGCTCGGCAGCAATGCCTTGTCCTGCATCCCCCAGATGACGAGCGTCGGCTGCGTCACCGGCGGGAACGGCGCGCCGAGGAACGCCGGGCGTTCGGGCGTCTCGTCCATCCCCGGCACCACGATCTGGCTGGCACGATACCAGTTGAGCATCGCGGTCATCGCGCCGGGCTGACCCCATTCGTCGAGATAGGCGGCCTTGTCTTCGCCGGCAACGGTCTTGGTCAGCACCTTGGCGAAGGTCGTGCCGAAGAAGCGCTCCAGCCCGGCGCCGATCAGGCCCTGGTCAAGTGCCGTGTCGCGGAATTTAGTGATGTATTGGCTGGCCGCGCGCTGTTGCGGATCGTCGAACAGCGTCTTCTGGAAGATATAGGGGTGCGGCGCGTTGACGATGATCAGCCGGGCGACGCGGTCCGGCCGGGTCAGCGCCGCCATCCAGGCGATCGCGCCGCCCCAATCGTGGCCGACCAAGGTGAAGCGATCGATCTTATAGTGGTCGGCGAGCGCGATGAGGTCGGCGACGATCTTGTCGGGGGTGTAGTCGCTGACATTGGCGGGCTTGGACGAACGGGCATAGCCGCGCTGATCGGGGGCGAGGACGTAGTGGGTCTTGGCTAGTTCCGGGATGACGTGGCGCCAGGTGCGGTGCGATTCGGGGAAGCCGTGAAGCAGGATGATGGCGGGATGGGCGGGGTCGCCTTCCACCGCGACGTCCAGGGTGACGCCTGTGGGGAGCTCCACGCGTTCAAGGTCGAAGTCAGCCATCATTTTCTCCTTTCAAGCCCCTCTGCAGGGGAGGGGCTTATTGGGTGTTACGGATAGCTCACCGTCAGCGGTGCCTCGGGGATCGGGATCCATTCCTTGTCGTCGCCGGGCACTTTGGGGAAGGCGCCGGCCTTCCACGCGCGCCTGGCTTCGTTGATGCGCTCGCGGCTGGAGCTGACGAAATTCCACCAGACGTGGCGCGGCGTGGCGAAGGCTTCGCCACCGCAGAGCATCACGCGGCCGCCCGTCGCCGAGCGCAGCGACGTGGAGATGCCGGGTTTGAGCACGTACAGCACCATCGGCTCCAGCGTCATGCCGTCGAGCGTCGCCTCGCCCATCGACACGTATACCGCGCGCTCGTCGGCGCCGGGATCGATCGGTACGTGGCCGCCGGCGTCGAGCACGATGTCGGCATAGATCGTGCTGGCATAGGTCGTGGTCGGCGCGGAGACGCCCCACAGGTCGCCCATGATCACGCGGGCGCGGGCGTTGGTCGTCTCGACGGTGGGCAATGCTGCTTTTTCGACATGTTCGAACGCGGGGTCCATCTCCTCGTCCTTCTCTGGCAGCGCGATCCAGGTCTGGATGCCGGAGAGTTCGGGACCTTGCGCGCGCTCGGACAAAGGCGAGCGTTCGGAATGGACGATGCCGTGGCCGGCGGTCATCAGATTGACCGCGCCGGGCGCGATCGTCGCCATCGTGCCGAGCGAATCGCGGTGGTCGAGCCCGCCGGCATAGAGGTAGGTGACGGTCGCCAGGTTGATATGTGGATGCGGGCGCACGTCGACACCATTACCGATTGCCAACTGCGACGGGCCCATCTGGTCAAAGAACAGGAACGGGCCGACCATCGTACGCTCCTTGTTGGGCAGCGTGCGGTGGACCTTGAACCCTCCGAGATCGTGGGTGACGGGGGTGACCGTCTGCAGAATCAGGTCGTCATTGGTCATCATTTGCCTCCAGCAGCGCAAGCAGATCGTGCGGGTAGATGGTCTCGGGATGGTCAGCCAGATCGGCGCGATCGAACCAGCGCCACGCGCGCATCACACGGCGTTCGAGCGCGGTGTGACCGGTCGTGTCGATGTCGACCATGTCGGTGGTCACGCGGAAATAGCGTTCGTCGGCGGTCACCTCGACGCCCTCCAACGTGAGGAAATCGGCGGTGCGCTGCGCGACTTGGGGTCCGGGGTCGAGCGCCAGGCCGGTCTCCTCGATCAACTCGCGCGCGGCGGCCTGTTCATAGCTTTCGCCGGGATCGACCGCGCCGCCCGGGGTGCACCAGAAAGGCGGGCGATCGTTAGCGGTGAAGCGGAACAGCAGCACGCGGCCGGCAGGGTCGGTGAGCAGGATGCGCGCGGCGGGTCGGGGAAGTCTCATCCGTCTAGCTGTTCCCCGGCGGGGGCCGGGGTCCAGTCGCGATGGCGTTGGTAACCAGGCGCCGCGCCCGCCAACTTCTGTTTCCCGACTGGGCCCCGGCCTTCGCCGGGGAACACGAAGGTGGGCAGGGTCACGCGGCGTCCAGCTCCGGATAGTGGCGGAAGATGCCATCGGTGTTGAACGGGATGCGGCGTTCGCTCTTCAGATACGCCTGGATGCCGGAGAGGTCGGCGACCCGGTCGTGAATGCGGATCACGCCGGGATAGTCGCGCTCGATCGCCGCCATCCGCTTGGGGAACATGTAGCGCAGGCCCTCGACGAGCTGGAACAACGAGGTATCGGCATAGCTCCAGCGATCGTCGATCAGCCAGTCGCCGGCATTGCTGTTCGCCGCCGCCTCGAAATGCGCGAGGAACTTGGGCAGGCGTTCCTCGCGGAACGGCCTGGCGGCGCGGGCGGCTTCGGGTTTCTGGTCGTCGTAATAGGCCATCATCTCGACCGGGTGGTGGATGTTGTGCACCTCCGTGACGAGGTCGGCGATGGTCAGCTGCAACTGGTTGAGCCACAGCCGATCGGCCAGGGCGGCAGGCGCCAGTTGGTGACGCTCGCCGAGATACAGCAGGATATTGGCGACCTGCGCGACGACCAGCCCGTCTTTCTCCAGATAGGGCGGGGCGAAGGGGCCGCGTGTCTCGTGGCGCTCCAGATCGGTCATCAGCGCCTCAGCACCCTTGCGCGGGGCACGATCGACATAGGCGATCCCCGCTGCCTCCAGCGGGAGCCGGACGAATTCGCCGCGGCCCTGGATCGTGGGCCAATACCAGAGATTATAGGCCATGCTCATTCCCCCGGTGCGCGCGCCTTGATCGCCAGCGCGTGGATATGGTCGCGCAGCAGGTCGGCCAGCGCCTGGTTGACGAGGCGCTGGCGCTGGACCCGCGAGAGGCCAACAAAGGCGGCGCTTTCCACCTCGACCGAGAAGTGCGATTCGCCGGTACCGTCGTCGCCCATATGCCCGGCATGCTGGGCGCTGTCGTTGCTGACAAGCAGCCGTGTCGGGGTGAGCGCGGCCGAGAGGCGCGCCGTGATCTGATCGGCGATCGGCGAGGTGGCGAGGTCTGTCATCGACCCTATATAAACCGTTTTTGGCATTCGGGGAGCCGCGTGGCGGATCAGCGTGAAAAGAAGGTGGGCGTGCGGTTCCACGGCCGGGTCGAGGCCGAGGGGCGACTGTGCTCCGAACCCGGCTGCCAGGAGGCGGGCGAATTCCGCGCGCCGCTGCTGGAGGGGGTCGGCAGCGGGCATGAAGGGCCGCGGCCCTATCGCTGGCTGTGCCTGGATCATGTGCGCGCGTTCAACGCCGGCTATAATTTCTTCAGCGGGATGAGCCCGGACGAGATCCACGATGCGCAGCGTCCCTTTGCCGGCTGGGAGCGCGAGACGCGCGCGTTCACCGGCACCGGCGGAGCGGACCGGCCACCGAAATGGGCCGATTTCGCCGATCCGCTGGATGCGATCGGCGCGCGGTTCCAGCGCCGACAGGAAGAGGTCCGCCGGGATGGGCGGCCCTTGTCCGAAGTGGATCGGCGATCGTTGAAGGTGCTGGGGCTGGCGACCGATGTCGATCGGCGCGGCTTGCGATCGCGCTATGCCGAGCTGGTGCGGCGCTATCATCCCGACCGCAATGGCGGCGACCGCAGCCATGAAAAGGCGCTGCAGGAGGTTATCGCGGCGTACACGCAGCTGAAGGGCGCCGCGGCTTTCGCGTGAGGTGGCAGGCGAAGCCTGACGGAGGGGGTGGGCTGGCAACGCTACTTTAGCGCTTGGGGAGAGCCCCCTCCACCACCCGGCTGAAGAAGCCGGGCGGTCCCCCTCCCCGTGCCTGGGAGGAGCCAGGCCTCGCGGTGTGAGGATCGACCGACATTCGAGATCCGCCGCAATGCGCATCGCTTTCCGGGGCGCGCTTGCATCAGCCAAGTCGTCACCCCGGACTTGTTCGGCGGTTGTACCCTTCGAACAAGTAACTCGCCGTCATCCCCGCGTAGGCGGGGATCCATATACTCGAACGTCTGCATTTCAGCCGCTAAGCCCGCCACTATGGATCCCCGCCTTCGCGGGGATGACCAACCATGTCTGAAAGGGATAGTTGCCGACCTGTTCCGGGGTCCACCAAGCGGCTTACGATATGGACCGCGCATTGAAGGCAGAGCGTGCGGCGTGGTGGACCCCGGAACAAGTCCGGGGTGACGGTGAGGATTACGGCTAGGCCGTGGCCTCGCGCTCGGCGATCTCCGCCAGTTGCTCGGCGCATTTGCCCCAGCCTTCGGTGAAACCCATCGCCTCGTGTCCCGCCTTCGCCTCCGCAGTCCAGTGGCGAGCGCGGGCGGTGTAGCGGGTCTTGCCGTGTTCCTCGGCGAGCTCCCACATGCCGGTCATGAACGGCGTCTGCGGAATCCAGCCTGCGGCAAAGGCATCGGTGGTGATGAAATGCCGGCCCGGCACGACGTCCAGGAACACGCCTTCCAGTTCGTGGCGTTCGCCGTCCGGCCCATGCATGATCATCGCCGAGCGGCCGCCGGGGCGCCAGTCCTGCTCGATGATCTCGGTTGTCCAGGGCCTGGGGCACCACCATTCCGCCATGCGGACGGTCGCGATCTGCCAGACCAGGTCGATCGGCGCGTCGATCAGGCGGGTGACGGAAAGCTCGTGGGCGTCGGTCATGGCAACTCCTCAGGGCTTGGGGATCATGCTGCGCCGCCTGCCGCTGCTGCCACGACACCGAACATGGCGCCATGCGGATCGCTGGCGACGATGATGCGGTCACCCCCGGGGACGTCCATCGGGCCGGCATGGACGGTGCCGCCGCCGTCGGTCACCTTGGTGGCCGCGGCATCGATATCGGTGGTGCGGAAATAGAACTGCCAGGCGGCGGGCGCGCCGGGCGGCGCGTTCATCGTCGCGCCGATCGTTTCGTCGCCGGCCTGAACGAAAACATAGTCACCCATCTCGCCCATCGGCATCTTGTCGGGGTAGGTCCAGCCGAACATCTCGGCATAGAAGGCGTTGGCGGCGCTCTGGTCCGTGGTGTTGAGCTCGTTCCAGCTGCATTTGCCCATGGCGGTACGGTCCCACACGCTACTGGTCGCGTCGATCGCGCCGCGCATGACGTAGAAGGGGATGCCCTGCGGGTCGGCGACCAGCGCCAGGCGACCGACACCGGGCAGATCGTGTGGTCCAGTGATCAGACTGCCGCCGGCGGCGGTGATCCGCGTCACGATCGCGTCGGTATCGTCGACGCAGAGATAGAATTTCCACCCCGGTCCCACGCCGGGTGGCCGCTCGCCCGCCATACCGGCCAGCCCGCCAACGAAATTCTGATCGCCAGTGTCGATCATGCGATAATCCATCCCGCTGGGATCGGCATCGTGGATCGTCCAGCCGATGACCTGTTCGTAGAACGCCTTGGCGGCGTCCGGGTCGGGCGAGGTCAGTTCGTACCAGATCGGGCTGCCATGGGGATAGGTCACCGTATGTCTCCTTGCTATCGTCTGCCTTGCTGCCGTGGGTGGTTCAGGCGTCCAGCACGGGCATGAAGCCGCCATAGATCAGGCGCTGGCCATCGAACGGCATGTCCGCGGGCGGAGTTTCCTGCGACACCTGGCTCATGCCCGCATCCCGCGTTGGCTTGTCGGGCCATTCCACCCAGGAGAAGACGACATTTTCCCCGTCCGCGGCATGCACCGCGCGGAAGAAATCGGTGACCTTGCCGGCCCGCACGTCGTCGCCCCATGCCTCGACCAGGCGCGTCGCGCCGCTTTGCAGGAAGCCCGGCGCAAGGCGGCGTGCCATGTCGAAATATGCGTCCTTCTTGTCGGGCGCGACGGGGATCAGGAAGCCGTCGACATAGCCGGGCTCGGTGCCGCCGCCGTCATCGATCTCCGGGGCGAAGCCGGCGAAGATCATGCGTTTCCCGTCAAACGGCATCTCGCCCATCTCCTTCATGCGCGGATCCTCCATCATGCGCTGGATGCCGCGCTGGTAGATGTCGCGCGAGGGCCATTCGCACCAGCTGAACACGACGGTCTCGTCCTCCTTGGCCTGCACCGTGGTGCGGAAATCGTTGACCTTGCCGATCGGCACGTCGTCGCCCCAGCATTCCACCATCCGCGTCATGCCGAACTCGCGGAAGATCGGCACCGCCTTGCTGGCATGCTCGATATAGGCCTGCTTGCTGGCGCTCGGCACGGCGAGTACGAAGCCTTGGATGTAGTTCATCGTCTCTCTCCTCCTTTAGGTCAGGCGGCGACCGGTTCGGCGGCGAAATCGGCGAGATGCGCGGCCAACGCGCGGGCATAGGCTGGACGAGCTTCGCCGCGCGCGACATAGGCGGCGAGATTGGGGAATTCCTCCAGCAGCCTGCTGTCGTGCAATCCGCGTAGCACGCAGACCATCGTCAGGTCGCCGACGGTAAAGCTGTTGTCGAGCCAATCCTTGTCGCCCAGGGCAGCGGAAAGATCGACCAGCCGGCCGCGGATATCCTCGATGACCTTGGGACGGCGCTCGGCCGACCAGGCACGATCGGCCTCGAAGATATCGACCACGGCGAGCTGCATGACATAGGGTTCGACCGAGTTGAGCGCGGCGATTACCCATTGTTCGGCGCGTGCCTGTCCGGCCGGATCGGCGGGCAGCAAGCCGGGGGCGGCGCGGGCGATGTGCAGCGCGATCGCGCCGGATTCGAAGATCTCGACCGCATCGTCGCGGTAGCTCGGGACCTGCCCGAACGGCTGGAACCGGCGGTGCGCCGGGCTTTTCACGCGATCGAAGTCGATCACGTCGACGGCATAATCCTGGCCGGTTTCCTCGAACGCCCAGCGTGCGCGCATGTCGCGGACATAGCCGCGGGCGAAATCGGGCACCCATTCGAACACGGTGATGGTCGGAATCATGGCGATCCTCCTGCTTGCGGGTGCGGCTCAGGCCGCGGCGTCGGCCATGTGCTCGGGGCCGCTCGCGGCGGCGGCGGGGTCCATCCAGAACGGGCCGAGGCCATGGCCGTCGGGATCGGCAAAGGCGCGCGAGTACATGAAGCCCAGATCTTCGGGATCGTGCAGTTCCTGCCCGCCCGCCGCCACGGCGGCCTTGGTAAACGCATCGACATCGGCCCGGGCATCGAACGCCAGCGCAATCAGCATGCCACTGGTGGTCTTCGCGTCTATGATCTGCTTGGCCGTGAAGGTCGCGTAGAAAGCGTGATCGAGCAGCATGAAGTGGATCGTGTCCGACCAGACCATCGACGAGGCCTGATGGTTGGAGAACATCTCGTTCTTCACCATGCCGATCGCCTCGTAGAAGGCAGTCGAGGCGGCCACGTCGGCGACGGGCAGGTTCACGAAGATCATCTTGGCCACGCGTCTCTCCTGGGCTTGCGAATTGTTGTGTTTCGAATCGCTGTTTGACGATGATGCCGCGCGCCGTTATTAAAAACAACCATGAAGTTAGTAAAAGTAACCGATTTAAATGAAGCGCCGGAAAAGAAGTGGTATGACGATGCCTGCGGCACGGCACTCGGCATGGAATTGGTCGGCGAACGCTGGTCGCTGCTGATCGTGCGCGAGCTGCTGCTGGGGCCGCGGCGGTTCGGCGATCTTCGGGCGGGGCTGCCCGGGATCAGCGCCAACGTGCTGACGCAACGGCTGGAAGGGCTGGCAGCGGCGGGGATCGTCGCCCGTGCGCAGCTGCCGCCGCCGGCGCGCGCGCAGGTCTATGTGCTGACCGATTGGGGGCGCGAGTGCGAGCCTGTGGTGCTGGGATTGGGGCGCTGGGCGCTGCGCTCGCCGCGGCATGATCCGATGCAGCATTTCTCGCCCTCGGCGCTGATGCTGTCGCTCAAGATGCTGTTGGTGGCCGAGCGGGTGGGGGATCTCACCGCGACGATAGGATTTGAACTGCGCGGCGAGACCTATGTGGCACGCGTGGCGCACGGTGCGATCGTGGTGGCGCGCGACGCCGCCACCGGCGCCGATGCAATGCTGTCGGGGGAGACCAATGCCTTCCTGCCGGTCTTCTATGGCGGGATGCCCTTGACGCAGGCGCTCGACGCGGACGCCCTCTACTTGGTGGGAGACCTGGCATTGGCGTCACGCTTCGCTACCATGTTCGCCCTCCCCGAAAAAATCACCTGAGCGGCAAAGTTGCGCACAAGCGGTTGAGTCCCGTTGCCGGCTTGCCCTAAGGCGTTGGGCCACACACGAGGCGATCCATGACCGACATCCCCAATATCCAGCCCGATAGCCGCGAGACGACGATTCTTGACGCGCCCGATCGCATGGTCAGCGTGCGCGACATGTTCGGGATCGATTCGGACATGGAAGTGCCGGCGTTCAGCGAAGCCGACGAGCGCGTGCCCGATCTCGATCCGGCCTATGTGTTCGATGCCGATACGACGCTCGCCATTTGCGCCGGGTTCGCGTTCAACCGTCGCGTGATGGTGCAGGGCTATCACGGCACGGGCAAGTCGACGCATATCGAGCAGGTCGCCGCGCGTCTCAAATGGCCGTGCATCCGCATCAACCTGGATGCGCATATCAGCCGCATCGATCTGGTCGGGCGCGATGCGATCGTGCTCAAGGACGGCAAGCAGATCACCGAATTCCGCGAAGGGCTGCTGCCTTGGGCGCTGCAGACGCCGACCGCTCTGGTGTTCGACGAATATGATGCCGGACGGCCGGACGTGATGTTCGTGATCCAGCGCGTACTGGAGACCGAGGGCAAGCTGACGCTGCTCGACCAGAACCGCGTTATCCGCCCCAATCCCAATTTCCGCCTGTTCGCCACCGCCAACACGATCGGTCTCGGCGATACGAGCGGGCTGTATCACGGCACGCAGCAGATCAACCAGGGGCAGATGGACCGCTGGAACATCGTCGTCACGCTCAACTATCTGCCCGCCGCGGTGGAGGCGCAGATCGTGCTCGCCAAATCGGGCGAATATGACAAGCCCGAAGGCAAGGCGCAGGTCGACAACATGGTTCGCGTCGCGGATCTGACGCGCAAGGGCTTCATGAACGGCGACATCTCGACCGTGATGAGCCCGCGCACGGTGATCACCTGGGCGCAGAACACGCTCATCTTCAAGGATGTCGGCTTCGCGTTCCGCTTGAGCTTCCTCAACAAGTGCGACGAGGCGGAACGCAGCCTGGTGGCGGAATATTACCAGCGCGTATTCGGCAAGGACCTGCCCGAAAGCGTGGTAGGCAAGGCTTGAATGCGGACTAACTATGGACTAAGTCCAGTTGGTCCATAGGAGCTTGTCATGGCCGAGGCCGATTTGCAGAAAACATTCAACGTTCATGACGCCAAGACGAACCTGTCGAAACTGATGGACCGTGCGCACGCTGGCGAGGAAATCATTCTCGCCAAATCGGGCATTCCTTATGCCAAGCTTGTTCCGTTGGCTGAAGCGACGAAGCCCCGGCGCCGGCCCGGCGGCTGGCCCGAACTGGCCAACATTCCGGATTCGGTGTGGTTCGATCCGTTGCCGGCGGAAGAACTCGAATTGTGGGAAGGTAAGCGGCTGGAGAAATACGGCCTGTGAGCCGTTATCTGCTAGACACGCATGCTGCCTTGTTCTGGTGGAGCAACGCGTCGAAGCTGGGCGATGGCGCGCGTCGCGCGATCGAAGAGCCGAACGCGATCATTCTGGTCAGTTCAGTTAGCGCCTGGGAAATCGCCACCAAGTATCGATTGGGCAAGATGGGCGATATAGGTGACCCGACCGCCCATTATAGCCGCTTGATGGCGCGTGATGCATTTGTGGACCTGCCCATTAACACGGCCGACAGTTTGCGCGCGGGCGCGCTGGCCGGCGGTCACGGGGACCCGTTCGACCGCATCATCGCAGCGCAAGCATTGAGCGGCGATCTGACCGTCATCACGCGAGATCGCGAGATCGCGGCATTCGGCTGCAAGGTACTCTGGTAATGACCACGGAAACGCCCCTAGATCGCTTCAAGGCGGTGCTTGGCGGCACGTCGCGCGCGCTGGCCGAGGAGCCGGAGATCGAGCTCGCCTTTACCGCCGATGCGCCGACCGCATCGGGCAAGCACATCAAGGTGCCGATGCCGGCGCGGACGCTGCCGGCCGAGCAGGTGGCCGAGGCGCGCGGGTTTGCCGATGGCTTTGCGCTGCGGCTGAAGCACCACGATACGGCGCTGCACACGCGCGGTGCGCCGGGCGATGCCGTGGCGCGGGCGGTGTTCGATGCGGTCGAGGGCGCGCGGGTCGAGGCGCTGGGGGCGCGCGGCTATGCCGGGATCACCGCCAATCTGGCGACCGCGCTCGACACGCGCCTGCGCGCCGATCCGATCACGCGGGCGCGCAACCGCGAGGAAGTGCCGCTGTCGACCGCGCTGGGGCTGATGGTGCGCGAACGGCTGACCGGGCAGCAGGCGCCGGCGGTGACCGCGCCGGGCATGGCGCTGGTGCGCGACTGGATCGAGGGCAAGGCGGGCAAGGATCTCGACGCGCTGGCACTGGCGATCGACGACCAGCGCGCCTTTGCCACGCTGACGACGCGGTTGTTGGAGGATCTCGAGCTGATCGAGGGGGACATGATCCCCGAGGAAAGCGACGAGGGCGGCAATGAGGACGAAGGCACCGACGAGCAACAGTCGGACGAAGGCGACGAGGGCGAAAGCGACAGCGAGGAAGGGCAGGGCGAAGTCGAAGCGCGCGGCTCCGAGCGCGATGCCGATAGCGAGCAGGGCGAGAGCGGCGAAGAGGGTGAGCAGGAGTTCGACGACGTCGATGGCGAGCCGGGCGACGAGGGCGAGGACGGCATGCTGCCGGTACGCCCCAACCGGCCGACGCAGGATTTCGCCGGGCAGTTCGACTACAAGGCGTGGACCAATTCCTATGACGAGGTGATCGCTGCAACGGAATTGTGCGATGCGGACGAACTGACACGGCTGCGTTCGTATCTGGATCAGCAATTGGTCCACCTGCAGGGCGCGGTGACTAAGCTTGCCAATCGGCTGCAGCGCCGGTTGATGGCGCAGCAGAGCCGCAGCTGGGATTTCGACCAGGAAGAAGGCATGCTGGATGCGGCGCGGCTGGCCCGCGTGGTGGTCAATCCGATGCAGTCGCTGTCCTACAAGATCGAGCGCGAGACTGATTTCAAGGACACCGTGGTCACCTTGCTGATCGACAATTCGGGATCGATGCGCGGCCGGCCGATCTCGATCGCAGCGATCAGCGCGGACATCCTGGCGCGCACGCTGGAGCGCTGCGGGGTGAAGACCGAGATCTTGGGCTTCACCACGCGCGCGTGGAAGGGCGGACAGTCGCGTGAGACCTGGCTCGCCGCCGGCCGGCCGCCACAGCCGGGCAGGCTGAACGACGTGCGCCACATCGTCTACAAGCGCGCGGACGAGCCGTGGCGCCGCGCCAAGCCCAATCTCGGGCTGATGATGCGCGAGGGGCTGCTCAAGGAGAATATCGACGGCGAGGCGCTGCTATGGGCGCATTCGCGGCTGATCGGGCGGTCGGAGGATCGCAAGATCCTGATGGTGATCTCGGATGGCGCGCCGGTGGATGATTCCACGCTCAGCGTGAATTCCGGCAGCTATCTCGAACGGCATCTGCGACAGGTGATCGGCTGGATCGAGGGCAAGTCGCCGGTCGAACTGGTGGCGATCGGCATCGGGCATGACGTGACGCGCTATTACAGTCGCGCGGTGACGATCATGGATGCCGAACAACTGGGCGGGACGATCATCGAGCAGCTGGCGGCATTGTTCGACAAGAATGATTGATCCGCCGGAGGGCGGGTTTGTCGGGCCGGTGAAGCGATCGGTGACGATCGCCGGGCACCAGACGTCGATTAGCCTGGAGCCGCTGTTCTGGGCGGCGGTGGAGCGCGCGGCCGAGATGCGGAAGCTGCCGCTTAGCGCGCTGATTGCCGAAGTGGATGCGGCGCGGATATTGGCGGACGATCCGCCGAATCTGGCGAGTGCGCTGAGGACATGGGTGTTGGGCGAGGTGTCTTCCGCCCAGCTTTGACCGTCACCCCGGACTTGTTCGGCGGTTGCACCCTTCGAACAAGTAATTCGCCATCATCCCCGCGCAGGCGGGGATGACGAACCATGTCTGAAAGGGGTAGTTGCCGACCTGTTCCGGGGGCCACCGTGCAGCAACGCCTATCGCCCGACTGGATGAGTGGACCCCGGACCAAGTCCGGGGTGACGGTTATCCTTCGGGCAAGCTCACCTGCCCAGCAGCACGCGGGCCTGGCCGGCGATCTGCGCCAGCATCGCGGCATTCGGTGCAGTCGCCGTGCGCGCGCGATCGACGACGGATTTGAATTGCGCCACGCGATCGGCATTCTTGCTCAGCCAGCTTTCGACCAGGGCCTGCGGATCACCCGCTCCGCGGCCCAGGAATTCCAGCCGCAACTGCTGGAAGTCGCGCGCCAGGCCGGCGATGAGCAGCCGCTCCCACGGATCGCTCGGGGTGATGCGGGCGGCATTGGCCTGTGCCCAGTCCAGCCCGAGCGCTTGGCCGAGCCGCGTGAATGCGCGCGTGAGCACGAGCTCGTCCAGGCCCAGGCGCTCACCCAGATCGGCAAGCCCCACCGCGCCATCCAGCTCGAACAGCCGCACCACCTTCTGCACCAGTTTCTTGGAGGCGCCCGCCCCCTCCAACCTGGCGGCGATCCGCGCGCTCTGTGCGCTGGCCTCGGCCAGCAGCAGGTGCTTGGTTTGCTTGTCCAGGCTGGCGATACCCGTGCCCAGCCGCCCCAGGATCTCGGCCGGACCGGTGCCTGGCCGCGACACGCGCAGCAGATCCGCGATCTGCGCCCGCGTCGCCACCGCGACTTCGTCGAACAAGGCGATGCGCGCCGCTTCGGGCATCTCTGCCGTCTCGATCTCCGCCCACAAGGAAGGCAGGTCGAACAATCGCTCCGCGACGACGAACAAAGACGCGATGTCGGCCATTGCCGCGCCTTCCTCCTCCGCCAGCTCGAAGGGGTAGAGCACGCCCATGCGGTTGACGATGCGGTTGGCGAGTTTGGTGGCGACGATCTCGCCGCGCAGGCGATGGTCGTCGATCGCCTGGCCGAACTTCTTGCGCATCGCGCGCGGGAAGGAGGCATGGAGATCGTCCCGCAATTCGGGATCCAGCCCGAGCTCGCTATGCTCGATCGCGTCCTGCAGCGCGAGCTTGGCGGTGGCGAGCAACACGGCAAGCTCTGGCCGGGTAAGCCCGCGCAATTCCTGCACGCGGCGCAGCAGATCGTCGTTCGACGCCAGCCCCTCGACCGCGCGGTCGAGCCGCCCGGCGCCTTCGAAGATCTCGATCAGGCGGACATAGCTCGGCAGCGTCTGGGGCCCGTCATTCTCCGCCACGGACAGCGCCAGCGTCTGCAGGCGATTATCCTCCAGCACCAGATGCGTGACATCGTCCGTCATGCTGGCCAGGAAGGTGTTGCGCTTGGCGTAGCTGAGGCGGCCCTCGATCATCTCGCGGTTGAGCGCGATCTTGATGTTGACCTCGTTATCCGAGCAATCGACGCCGGCCGAATTGTCGATGAAGTCGGTGTTGATCCGGCCGCCCCGCGCCGCAAAGGCGATGCGCGCGGCTTGCGTGACGCCCAGATTCGCACCCTCGCCGATCGCGGTGGCGCGTAGATCCTCGGCATCAACGCGCAGCCGATCATTGGCCGGGTCGCCGACCTGGATATTGTTCTCGGCCGCGGCCTTCACATAGGTGCCGATGCCGCCGAACCAGATCAGGTCGACCGGGCTCTTGAGGATCGCCGAGATCAAGGCGGTCGGCTCCATCTCCTCGGCATTCAGCCCGAGTGCGGTGCGCACCTGCTTGCTGAGCTTGATCGTCTTGTCGGTGCGCGGGAACACGCCACCGCCCTTGGAGATGAGCTTGGCGTCGTAATCCGCCCAGCTTGAGCGCGGCAGCGCGAACATGCGGTTGCGCTCTTCCCAGCTTGCCGCCGGATCGGGATCGGGATCGAGGAAGATATGCCGGTGATCGAACGCGGCAACGATCTTGAGCGTCTTGGACAGCAGCATGCCGTTGCCGAACACGTCGCCCGACATGTCGCCGCAGCCGATCACGCGGATCGCTTGGCTTTGCACGTCGACACCGCGCTCGGCGAAGTGGCGCTGCACGGAGAGCCATGCACCCTTGGCGGTGATGCCCATCGCCTTGTGGTCGTAGCCGACCGACCCGCCGCTGGCGAACGCGTCGCCGAGCCAGAAATCATGTTCGAGCGCTATCGCATTGGCGACGTCGCTGAACGTCGCGGTGCCCTTGTCGGCGGCCACCACGAAATACGGATCATCGCCGTCCAGGATCGTCACGTCCGCCGGGTGGACCACCGCATTCTCGACGATATTGTCGGTGATCGACAGCAAAGCGCGGATGAAAATGCGGTAGCTTTCGGTGCCTTCCGCCAGCCAGGCGTCGCGATTGGACGCGGGCGGCAATTGCTTGGGATAGAAGCCGCCCTTGGCGCCGGTCGGCACGATCACCGCATTCTTGACGCGCTGCGCCTTCATCAGCCCGAGGATCTCGGTGCGGAAATCGTCGCGCCGGTCGGACCAGCGCAGGCCACCGCGGGCGACGGGGCCGGCGCGCAGATGGATGCCCTCCACGCGGGGGGAGTAAACCCAGATCTCGCGCCATGGCACGGGGGCAGGCAGGCCGGGCACGAGATGACTGTCGAGCTTGAAGGCGAGGGCCACCTGTCCGGCGGGCGCAAAGGCATTGGTGCGCAGCGTCGCCGCGATCACGCTGCGCAGCGCGCGCAGGATTCTGTCGTCGTCGATCGCCGAGACGGCATCGAGCCCGCGCTCGATCGCGGCATCCGTTGCCACGATGCTGGTCGCCTTCTGCGCCGGATCATGCGCGGCGGCGAAGCGGTCGATCAACGTCGCTGCGACATCGGGCGCGCGGCGCAGCGCATCCACGACGGTCGCCAGCCCGTAAGGCAGCCCCGCTTGGCGCAGATAGCGGAACCACGCGCGGAACAAGACGACCGAGGACGGGGCCATGCCGGCATCGACGATCAGGCGATTGAACGCGTCGTTCTCCGCCTTGCCCTCCAGCACCGCGGCGATGGCGTTTTCGAGCGTGGTGGTGTCGTCGTCGAACCGGCGGGCGGCCTCGACCAGGAATTCGTGCACGAAGCCGTGCGCGTCGTCGCCGAGCGCGGTCGGGATCTCCTCGATCACGCGGAAGCCGAAATTTTCCAGCACCGGCACGGCATCGGACAGCGCCAGCGCGCCGCCTTCGCGGTAGATTTTCAGCCGGGAGGCGCCCTGTGCATCGCGGAACAGGCGCACGGTGCGATCGCCGTCGCTATCCAGGCGCGACAGGCAGACGATGTCGCGCGCCGCTTCCTCCGCGCTGTTGCCGTTGCGATAGCCTTGCGGGAAGCTGGCGGCATGGCGCAGCGCCAGCCGCGCGGCGCGCGACGGATCCAGTAATTCGCCAAGCGCCGCCTCCACCGCGGGAACCCAGCCACGCACCATCCGCGCGAGGCGGGCATCGAGCGGCGCGGCGTCCGGCATATGGCCTTCGCCGCGCAGATCGAACGTGTAGCGGATCAGCGCGACCGTGCCGTCTTCCAGCGCCAGCCCCCAATTGAGCAAGGCGCCGCTGCATGCCTCGGCCAGCATCTCGCCGATCGCCACGCGGCGGGCGGTGGTCAGGTCATCGCGCGGCAGCCACACGAACGCGAACATGTGCCGCCCCAAGGTCGAGCGCACCAGCACGAGCTTGGGCCGCGGGCGATCCGCCAGCGACATTGCGGTCAGCGCGAGATTCTCCAGATCGTCCGCGTTGAACGCGGTGATCAGATCGTGCGGCAACGCGGCCAGCGCATGCGTCAGCGCCTTGCCGGTATGGCCCTTGGGATCGAAGCCGAACTTCCCCTCCAGCGCCGCGAGCCGCGTGCGCAGCACGGGGACGTCCTGCGGCGTCGCGGCGAGCGCCGCGCTGGTCCACAGGCCGGCATGGATCGACAGGCCGGTGACCGCGTCTCCCGTCATGATCGGCACGAGCAGCAGATCCAGCGGCACGTGGCGGTGGACGCCCGAGATCAGGTTCGATTTGAGCAGCAACGGCGCGTCGCCGCCGGCGCCGAAATGCGCGATCGCCAGCGCGCGCGAAGCGTCGGCCAGGATCGGCACGGTCTGTGCGGTACGCGCGATGCCGAGCGGGTTCGTGCTGCGCGCATCCGTCCAACTCTCATGGCCCAGCAGGGTGAAATTACCGTCGAGCAACCAGCGCAGCAGCTCGGCGCCCTCGCCGTCACCATCGAAATGGCTGCTCGCCTGCAGGATGTCGGCGTCCTCCGCCATTGCCTGCTGCAAGGCCGGCCAGTCCGCGACCGCGGCGCGCACATCGGCGAGGTTGCCGGCAAGTTCGGCGAGCAGATCGCGCCGGTCGCGTGCATCGGCGCGCTCCAGCTCGATATAGATCATCGATTCGGGCGCGCCGGTGTCGCCGACCGCGGTCAGCGTGCCGTCGGCATCGCGCGTGACGCGCAAGACGGGGTGGATGATCCGATCGATGCCGATGCCGTGCGCGCCGATCGTCGCGGCGATCGAATCGACCAGGAACGGCATGTCGTCATTGATGATCGCCAGCCGCATGCGACGCCTGAGGTCCGTCCCCGGCAGCGGCTCCAATTCCATTGCCGGCTCGCCCGGGGCGCGCGTCTCGGCCGTGGCGGCAACGAAGGCGGCGGCGGCGGCGCGCTCGGCCTTGCCGAAATCCTGCAGCTCGCCCGGCAGAGCACCCTTGGTCAATCGGGCGGCAAGTGCGTCCGACAGCGATTTCAGCATAGTCTTGGCCATGCCAGCCCTATGCGCCCGCGCCGTTTGTTGCTCAACCCCCGACGCGGGCGGCTGGCGCTCAGGCGGCGGCGCGCATCGCTTTGGCGGTCAGCGCCTCGTCCTCGATCGCGGCGACGATCTGCAGCGTGTTGCTGTCATCGGCCCGCGCGAGCAGCACGACATAGCCGCCGCTCTGCACCTTGGTATCCAGCGTGACGCGGGCGAGGCTCGGCCTGTCGCGCAACGCCGCGCTGTGATCCCGGGCCGGCCCGGTGGCGGGGCGCCGCAGCCCCCGCTCGGCCTGGACCACGCCCTTGATCCCGCCGTCGATCGATTCGAGGAACGTCTCCAGCCCGCCGGTGCCGACGCCGATGCGGCGCGCATGGCTGAGCACGGTGGCGTATTCGGTAAGGCGCGTCTTGTCATAGTCCGCGCCGAAGATCAGCTTGGCGACCGGCGTCATCGGCGCGCGCAGCTGCAGCGTGATCCCGGCCGTGTCGAGCAGCGCCTCATAGCCTTGCGGATCTTGGTCAGCTGCGGCGGCGAAATCGTGCGCGCGGCCCAGCGCGCGGTACAAGGTGGCGCGGCTGCGCGTGTCGGCGGCGCGGACCGCGGCGGCGGTCTGCTGCGCCAGCATCAACTGATCGGCCAGGCTGCCGGCCGCGCGCGGCGCCGCGTCGGTCGCCTCTTCGGGGTCGTCGCGCTCGGCACTCGGACCGTCTGCCCAGACCGGGGCAGTGGCAGCCGCCCGCGGCGCGGTGCGCACCGACGCCTCGATCTCGGCATCCAGCCCGGCCTGCGTGCCGGCGTCGACCAGTTCTTTCCAGTTGATCACGCCATAAATGAAATCGATCGTGTCCTCGTCGGACGAAAACGGCATCAGGATGCCGCGATACATCGTGTTGTGCCCGCGCGAGGAGATGAATTCCGCCTCGAAGCCGATCGGCGCGCGATTGGCGATGATCTGCAGGTAATGATCGGTCAGGCGCGACAGCAATGACCGGCTCGGCACGTGCGAGATCATCGTCGCGCTGCCATCCAGCCCGCATTCGTCGCGCAGCGCGCGGCCTAGAAAGGCGATCGCCGGATCCTCGCTGCCGCGCGAGAAATCCAGCAGCACGCTATGGGGCCCAAAATCGGCGATGCTGGCCGGATCGAGATCCTCGATCGAGGGGTAGGCGCGGCCTTGCAGCAGCGACACCCAATGATTGTACGCGCGGACATGCATGCGCCGCTCGTCCGTGCCGATCGCGGGCGTCGGCGCATCATCGACCATGTCGGGATCGGGATCCGATCCGATCCGATCCTCTTCGAAGCCGCGAACATTATCCATTGCGCATACATCCCTGGGGGCACCGGGCGCCCCATCCGTTGGTCGGGCACCTTGTGCGCGCTGCGTGGTAAACGATGCGTAAAGGGGCGCAGGGATGAACGGCGCTTGTAACCCCCCCAACGACCTGCTACCGCGCCGCCTCGCTGTGCTGCACATCAGCCCAGCCGCGCCGCTTTAGCTCAGTTGGTAGAGCATCGCATTCGTAATGCGGGGGTCACAGGTTCGAGTCCTGTAAGCGGCACCATTATCCAATGAAATCAACGACTTAACAGATCTCCTCCGGAGAGGTCTGGGTCGTTGCTGCTGTGACTTTGATCGGCCTGAGATGTGGCTTTGATTGGTCGGTATTCGGCCACTTACTCACACAATCGATCACCTAGACCCCTGATCCGGCACGTCGGTGTCCAACTGCTTTTAGGGTGGCGAATCACCTCCTGCTGTAGTGGCCCTCAGACCGTCAGTTTTAAGCCTCGTACGAGGCTCCTAGAGCATCCCAGAGGGCAATCACGGGCCATCTTTTTTTGACAAACAAAATCAGTTTTCGCCGCCGTGTAAGCTTCTGATCTTGCTGCTCATTTTCCCTCTCCTAGCAGCCAAAAACAATCCCTTTTCTTGCTTTTTAAGTACACTTTTAGTATTCAGATCAGGAGGAATTCTCCTCATCAACTAAAGTGAGCAACTTAAAAATGACCATCCACACCTCTACCCCAATTTACACCCAAGAACCAAGGCCGGTGGGAAAATTCGACCGGGTTTGCATTCAGGGTATTCTGTCTGAAGTCAAAGTATACGACCTTCCAAATCCGGATAATGATAACTGGTCCTTTCAGCTCTTGACGGTTTCTCCTCCTGCAATGTTAGCTATATTGGCAATATTACATTACTTCAAAGTATGGCCATTTTCTGTCTAGTGATAACCTACTTTCGTCGGCGAGATTTGGATGAAATATTTCATGAGTGGTTGCTGGGCGTATTAACATCAAATTTATTCGCTAGGATTACTTATTAATATGGCAGGAGGAACCTTCAGCGCCGCTGCCAGCCTGCCCAATGCCCGTACAGTTGGATTGCGCGTGCCGCGTTCTAGGTCGCTGACGTAGCTGCGTTTCATACCGGCATCCAACGCAAGCTCCTCCTGCGAGATGCCACGCTCCTTACGGATGCGGCGCACATTCTCCCCAAGCTGGCGGACCAAATCCATCGTCGGAGATGGCCCCAGTACCGGGTAATGGTCTGTCCCCCAGCCGTGTCATTTGCCGTTGTATGATTTCGTCCCGCCGACGATGGTGGGCTCCAGCGTAGGGAGAAAAACATGCGTACAGCTTACTTTGGGGCGGTCGCCTTCATTTCCGTCCTATCCGGCTGTGGCTCGAATCCAGATGCCAATAATTTGACCAACGAAGCGAATGCCAACGCAGATAAATTGGAGGCCGACGCCAGTAGATTGGACGTAGGCGCAGATGCCATTGTCGATGCAATCGCAACCAACGCTCGACCAGCGGCTGGGATGTTGGGGGAGGCGTTTCAAGCCGCGTTCGGCAGCCAAGGTGAGGCTACAGCTAAGGTCGCTGACGAGGGCGGCGAAATGACCGAGGTCACGTACAGGCCTGAAAAGCTCCTTTGGCTCGACCGTGGGCCAGTGCTCGTAAGCATCGGAGGTGATGGTGCCCCTCAATGGAGGAAGTACGCCGTCCATTATCTGACCTATCAGGGGGGCGTCTTCAAAATGGAAAACGGCTGGCTGGACGTTGGCAGCGCCGGAGCAGAGCCGTCCGTATCCGATAAATTCTCAGCGTACCCAATGCTATATTCCGAAGGGTTTGCCGTAGGAGCTGGCGGATCCGAAAGTTGGTTTGAACTAGCGGAACTTCGGCCCGACGGCCCGCACGCGCTAAAACTTTATCGCCAGATCGACGATGGCTCGCAGAGGGAGCAGATCGGAGTAAACGGTAAGTTTGCTGCCATCACGCACGCCGGCTTTGACCTACGATGCGGGTCTGGCAAGATCGTGCACTTCGCTCGCAAAGCCGATTTGTACGTGACGACCGACTTAGGGAAAGACGAAGAATGTCGTTGAGGCGTGGGGCGGAAACTGCCGCTAAAGGAAAATGCATCCGCACAGCACACCTCGGATCTATTGCCGCCATCGCGCTTTTGGCGGGCTGTGGTTCTGATCCAGAACCCGACAACGTGATGGCCAGGGCTGAAGCGAGGGCGACGGCGAGATCCGCTGCGAACCAAGCAACAGCGGATCGGCTGAACGCTATAGGCGACGTGGAAATTCGGACTGCAGCTGCAAATCGGCTCCCCGTGCGGGAGCCCGAAGGCGATCCAAACTGCGTTGATAGCAATGGGCTATGGCTTCCAACAGTGGACAACCCCTGCATGGCCCAAGCGATATCGGACCGGGCTAAAGACCTATCTGCCGACGCTGAGGAAGCCCGATCGCCGGATGATTTGGCAGCTGAGGCAGGCGTCACGATGGCAGGGGTGACACGACGGATGCGGTATGAGGTGGCAGCCACTCGGCTCGTTGCCGCAGGTTATAAGCCGATGGAACGGGAATCGGATTCGCAGTGCGCCAATTCCGGCGCACGACAGGGCGTGGATAGAGTCGGATGCACAAAAAACAGCAACTTCTTCGGCTGTATATACCCGATGGAAGGTGGGCCGGAGCCGTTTTGTTGGTCCGATTCAGCAAAGGCGATAATGTTGTACGTCTAACCACGGACGATGCTGCCGGGGGCACTCTTACCGATATAGAGGTCGGCACGACTTACTGATTACGGCGTGCGTGGACGGCGGCCGTAACCACCGTCCTTGCATCACTTCGAAAATCGAGCTTTGAAGGTGCCTACAGCGGCAACGATCGCCGTGTCGAGCTCGCCAGCTCGAACCGCAGTGGCTACCGATTTGAACACCTCTACCAACTCCGTGCTCGACTGAACCTTGATCGCACTCTTGCCCTTCTGAAGCTCCAAGGCCTGATTGCCGTATTTGATCCAAACGAGCATTCCACCGTCGCTGTCGTTCACCCACCAAGGTCGAATGCGAGTACGAACGGGAACCTCGGAGATCTCGTCATTTTCAAGGTCACGGACCCGGCGATATTTCACCCGCTGGCACGACTTGCCGGCCTCTAACGCCTCAGCCAACGAGATCTGATCGGCGATGCGATCGAGCAGTTTCTGCCGCATGGCAGCGATCCCACGAACACGATATGCAGCCGGATTTGCCGAGACGATTGTTAGTGAAGAAATGACGGTCATGTTGATCCTCCTATGTACGAGGATCACGTCGTCCGCCTGACCAGGAATGGAGACAACGGATGCCGACCGTGCGCATAATGTGACTGCCAGCTACCGAACTTAGAACCGCCTAACTGATTAATTTAATGCGGTTTTTAAATGATCGCTGTGATTGTCAAAGAGGGGCAAAGTGCCGGAATTTCGCGGTGAAATCAGCGAGTTATTTCCAGTACGAGTATTCGTAATGCGGGGGTCACAGGTTCGAGTCCTGTAAGCGGCACCATCCTAACTCATTGTTTCTGCTGAACTTTGTTGGTGCCGGCTCGTGGAGCGGTGCTTACCATCAGCAGGCTGGGCTGTTTGCACCCCCTGCGTTGCAACCCCTACCATGAGGGTCATCATCCAGCCTGGGGCCATAGCCAATTCCTCTGCTTTCTGTATCGGACTCGTTGCACGGGTCGTAGGCAGGCCTGACTACAGCCGTTGTAATGCCTGACGGTGCAACGATCACGGTCACTCGTTAGCTATTCCGCTACTGATATCGCTGATGATCCCTTGTAGCCCGTTATCGAACGGATCACATTGCCGACGTCCTCGTAGGACATAGTGACTGTGCTCCAGTTTCTAGGGTCGCCAAAATTGGAGCCCTCAGGCCAGGGATGGTGATTAGCTCCATCGAGAGCCAGAAAGGGGGTCCCGCTCGCGTCTTCGAGGCGGTAATTTGGCTCTTGGCCAGTGCCCGTTATTCCCATCCGCATGACGACTGTACCATGCGCCTTCGCCTTGTGCATGACACCAAGCACCTTACGGGCAAATGCCACCCGTTCGGCAGGGCTGGAACGCAGATCGTGTAGCGTCGCGTCGGCTGGTAGGGCGGTAGTCATCCGGCTTCTCCATGCTTTGCGGTCCATATCGAAGCGCCGGACGTTGCGACAGCCGCTCCATCGGGAGGCAATCTGAGGAATATTCCTTCTGCTGTGTCGAAAGTCAGAGTGCCGCTCCAGCAAACAAAGGCAGTATACGCCCGACGTCTTCGTACGACAGCACGCGGTCGAATTGCAGCGCGTTTTCGGCGTGCTGCTCAGCAAAGCGAGCAGGACACATGAGGATCGTCTCGAAGTCAGTGTAGTTCAGCCACATCGGATCGTTGGCTTTCAGGGCCGCTCGGCGTCGATAATCCACCGCCTGCTTCATGAGCAGTTTGCCGTCGGCAGGCTTGTTTTCAACATGTAGAGCGAACCGCTCGCCTTCCGCCTCCAATACAACAAACACGTCTGTCTCGCCTTCTGAGCCATCAGGAAGGCGGCACCACCAGTGCTTCCACCAATGGCTTGCCTTTGGCCGGATGGCCGATTGCTCCGCGGCCAAGATATGCGCTTCGGATGCGAACCGTTTGAAACGGCCGCCCCGGAGAACGTCTGTCAGAAGAGTGGGCGAACGAAGCAGGCCTTCGGCGAAGCTCAGGTCGAGTTCGGCTTCAGAAATCCTCACCGTCGAAACCTCGCCATGACGTGCATGCTGTGTTCCCATGTAGAATAAACCGTCGCGCGGCGGCAGCAAATTAACAGGGTAACGAGTCGGCGCCAATGAACCGCTGTCGATCGCCTTCCTCGGTGCAGGGCAGTGCCTCAAATGGTGCCGTGGCTGGCTGATCTCACGATAAACGGAGGAACGCACCGACTCGGCAGGCGCGGCATTTCGCGGACTGCTTTGCCGATCGCGAATGTCTGGATGTCGTGGAAAGCGGACGTTCAGTGACAGCTTTTACAAACAAGAAAGCCGCCGCCCCGGGTCAAGGAGGGCGACGGCTTTCGTTCAGCCTGAGCGAGTGCGTTAGGCGAGAGCGAGGTTGGTTTTAACCTTGCTCTTGCGACGACGCATGCCGAAGCCGATGGCGCCGAAGCCGGTCAGCATCATAGCCCACGTAGCGGGCTCGGGAACGGCGCCCGTGGCCGCAGCAGTGCCGAAATTGTAGCTGTACGTGCTCGTGTCGGTTGTCAGGGACAGATTGTCGGCAAACGCGCTGAAGGTGGAGCAATTGCCGGGGCAGCCGCCGTTACCGACGCCGATGCCGAGCACGCTGCCGCCGAGGAGGTCGCCCCACTCGGATAGGGAGCGCAAGTTATAGGCACCGGAACCAATACCGCTCGTGCCGTCAAAGCCTTGGCCAACGATTTGCCGCCAGAACAGGTCAGCCGCCTTAACCGTGCCGGGCACGCCAAGCGTATAGCCACCGTTGTTCGCAGCTTCCCAGATCAGCTCGCTTTGGCCCGCGAAACCGCTGACGAGGTTAGAACCGTTCACATTCACGCGGAAAGCTGGCGACTGGGGGTTGCTAGCAATACCGCCGTTGTCCACCTGATAGTCGGCGGTGAACGATCCTAGGCTGTTGGCGGCAATGCCTAGTCCGGTCATGTTGTTGTAGATACGCGACCGCTGACCTTCGATGTCGATGGAGCCGTTCGTGCTGATCGGCGACGTTGCCGATATGCGCGCAAACGAAACGGTCCCGTTGTCGTTCAAGCGATTGTCGGCCGGGTTAGACGTGAAAGTCCGACCGTCGGCGGTGGAAGGCAGTGCACCATTTTCGAGGGTGGCCACAGTCTGCTGAGCCAATGCAGGAGCAGCCGTGGTAAGGAGCAGCGCGGCTGCAAGAGCAAGCTTCTTCATAATTCCCCCGGGGTCGTGTGATGTTGAAATTTCCGTACGGATGAACGAATCGTTAATCAATGGCAGATGGTGTACTTGTCGCTATTTGGGACACCTTTGCTAATCATCACTTTCTCGCAGCCTGGTGTGCAGACCACCTGGACCGCTGCGCCGCGCTCAGCGGCGGGGGCACGAAGGCGACGGAGCTGATCGTGCAGGGAGGGGCCGAATGTCCGTTTCTGGCGCTAGCTGCCATGGCCGAAATTGGTGGATAGCAGTCCGGCGGCTTTTGGCAGATGGTGCCAAAGGCAGCCGTGATCCGGCACGTGGCAAGATAACGCGCGTTGCGCCATCCTTTGCTGTCTTATAGGGGCAAGACACTAGCTCATAGTGAGGATTTCCGTGACCAACGTTCAGCCGGCTCAGCAAGTGACGCTTACCGTGAAGAACTGTACCATTCTCGCGTTCGGGATGATTATCACGGCATTCCTCGCGTTGGGATCACACGATCTCGCCATCGCGCACCTTGGGATCCCCTATCCTAACGACGGAGATGCCCCTCCTTGGGCTAGGTATGTCGGGCAAGTCGTGCGGCTTGGCGCGATGGTGTACGTTTGCCGTCTGGCAAGCTGGTATCTCGATCGGCACAACATCTATTTTGCTGCCGCGTTCTTCGGGCTGCTGGTCGTCCTCCTGCAGGAAACGCTGCGCGTTATAGTCGTCGACAACATCGTCTCCGATGGGTGGGTTGACCTGCGCTGGGTCTACCTGCTGATGACCCGCCTGCCTAACGCGCTGTTGTCGTTTTACAGCGGTGCCATCGCGGTCGTCATAGCCCGAAAGGTCGGATCGGATCGGCCTGTGGCAATGCTTTTGGCTGTCGTTCTTGCAAGCGCCATCGGTTATTTTGGACTGCTGCCGGTGCTGAAGTTCATTGCGGATCTAGTAACCGCCATGATGCACCTGACTGAGACTCCTGAAGTACACACGATGCCGTACGGAATTTACGTTTACAAATACATTTATGGCATGTTCATAGAGCCGACCATTTCCTCGTTTATTATCATCTACCTTTTGTGGCCGGTTCTTAAAGGGTCGAAGTTTCGTCGTGTTGCGCTGTTCGTCCTGCTTATGTTGCTGATGAGAGGGCGGATCGTCGCAACCGGCCTATTCAGTTTCTGGATCAAGGATAGTTGGTGGCTGGCCTTCGCCGCCGAAGGGCAATTCTTGGTCGAGACGTTCGTGCTCGCAGCGCTGACCGGCGTGACTTGGGCTGTCATCACACCGAAGGCGGCGGCCAGAACTGATTATGCGACCTGACTCGTTCGCTGGTCCTTCCGCTCCCGACTACAACGGGAACATTCGGAAGATTTGTAGGCGTTCATCGCTTTGACGAACGGCTGCTCCCAGACGAAGCCGCCATACGCCCGCAGTTGCCCAAGCAGCTTATAGGCTAATTTTGCGCCGGGCCATCTCAGCGAAGGCGTACTGCGCGATAACGGTCTCGGACTTATCCCTGTAAATGTCGGCGAGATCGAGCAGGTCCTCGTCTCCGAGTTCTATGATCGACATCTCGATCTGCGTGAGACGCTTCATCGCCCCAGCGTTCCGCTTCATCCGTGTTTTCATTATGCGATCATCGTACCACCAATGACGAGCAAGGGGCAGGCCCCCAAAGCTCGCTGCCTCCGGTCGGTGACGGTGCCATCGCAAGGCCGTCAGATAGCGGGCAACGGTGCTACTGAGTATGTCCTTTGCCCCAGGCATGAAGAAGGACGTCGGCCGCTGTCGTGGCTAAATCTAGTCTTTCTTCGCCGCTGGCTTGCGACCGCGGCGCCCGGGAGCTTTGTCCTTTGCCGCACGTGCGGCGTTCGTCTCCCCGAGCTTCCGACCGAACCCGATCTTCTTTGCCATCGCGCGGCGAACTTCTGAGTAGGTTGCGGCCGTCATCGGGTAGTCGGGTTTGAGGCCATACCGCTGCCGGTATTCAGCCGGCCTGAGCCCATTGGCCGCAAGGTGCCGGGCAAGGGTTCTGTATGGCTTCCCGTCTATCATCGAAATAATGTAATCGGGGCTGGCTAGTGACTTGCGGGCCGTCACGGCCGGTTTGTGCTCGGGTGCGGGAGCTTCTGGCTCAACACTGGCCTCGGGAGCGGCCAAAGACTTCACCGCAGTGTGCATTGAGGTGAGGAACGCTGGGACATCTTCCGATGCGGCGCGAGTGTTTGAGTTGGACAGCCATGCGATCGTGAGCTCGGCTGCCAGGGTAACAGGATCAATAACGTTTTCCACGGCTGGAACCTTTGGCGGGGGGAAGATGCGTATTACTGCAAAACAGATTTGCGGAAAGCCTTAACGGATGCCACGAGACCTACCTGTCAGGCGATCCTCAACGCCTTCGCCATACCGCCACCGGCGCGTTGTTTCGGTTCATGGGTCGCTCGCCTGCACCACAGCAATCAACGTGCAAAGCCAGCGCTAGGACACTGGCTAGCAGCGTAGTGGGGGACTAGAGAGGTACTCGAGCCGAAGAAGGCGCTATTGGCTTCCGCCGGATCTCGGAGGCCGAACAAGGAGGCTGCAATATGATGGCTGCAGTAATCTTGTGTCTGGTCGCGAGCGTGCCGAACGGCACCACGATGGTTTGCAGCGACAGCACACGAATTCGCATCGCGGGCTTGGAAGTGGGCAAACTCGTACCCACGAAGGCACGAGGCGTTCTGACGAGGCTCACGATTGGCAAGAAGGTATCCTGCTTGCCCGCGGGAAACGAAGGACCCTTTATCGTGGCGCAATGCACGCCCCCGGATCGATCCGACCTGGCCTGCACTCTGGTCAAGTCTAATGCGGGCATCCGTTCGAATGTGGCATGGCAGCGCTATGGTTTGAAAGAGTGCGGATAGCTTTGTTCTGGAGCTTATTGCCACGTTGTCGAGCTGATCAGAAACGACAAAGCGCGCGAGCTGATTGCTCCTCCTGACACCGCGCCAAAGGGGGACCGTTGCTACGGTGCCGACAGTTGCCGGTCGCCCGATTAGGCTGGCCGCCATCGCTAGACCACCGCAGCAACACTACGTCCGGCATCTATGCAAAACAGACGATCATCGAGCTATCGGTGACGAAGGTGCGAGACGCCCTGAAATATCTGGCGTCGCGCCTAAGCTGATCGCGACAGGCCGATTTCACACAGCAAAAACCGCCAGTCTTTCGACCAGCGGCTTCCGGCTCGCGTGACGAATCCAACCTTATGCGTAGCTGACGGTCGTCTTGACCTTACCCCGGCGGCGCATGGCCCCACCGATCACGCCGAAGCCGACCAGCATCATCGCCCATGTGGTGGGCTCCGGGACGGACTGTGCAAACTGGGTGTAGATGTCGGCAGACGTAACCTTGTAGCCTGTGTTCGCCAAAACGTCGAATTTGAGGTTCCAACCTAGGGCATCAAACGCCGCCAGATCGGTCGCGCTCACTTCGCCCATTTGGCCAAAGCAGAAGTTTGGGTCCATGATGCCGATCTGCCCGGTGCAACCGCCTAAATCCTTAAAGTGCGAGGCCTGCTGGCCATCGCCACGGTTGCGACCAGTCGAGAACAGCGAGCTACCGTTGAATTGGGTCTGGCCCCCATCAATCGAAAAATAGGCTGCGGAGCCCACTGCGAGGTCAAGCGCCGGTCCGGTGCCGGGTGCGATGTTCGTAGAGTCGGCGCTGTAGCGGAACAGGTCGAGCGTGGAGAAGCCACCCGCGCCCCCTGCGTCGCGATTAAACCCTGTAGCGCTGCCGGTATCATACTGATCGACGCCGCTGACAAAGCCAAGCGCGTGGCCGATTTCATGGATGGCGACGCCGATAAAATCGAAAGTGCCAGCCGTGATGCCGTCAGTTGGGTTGAAATCGAAGGCGAAGTTGCTGCTAAAGTTGACCTGCGCATCACGCTGGGCAGGGTTGAATCCAGTGTAACCCAGGGCCTTCAACGTCGCGCCATTAACAACCATCTGAGTATTGTTGAGACTATCGTCGTTGTCGAAGATCTTGGTCGTCCAGTCGACGCCAAGTTTCGTAGCAGGATTGCCATAGCCACTGGTAATCGCCTGGAGATCACCTGCAGCAGTGAGCGGGCTCAGACTGGCGTTTGCTTTTGCGTCAAGCGCCCCAACACCAGTCGCACCGAGTTGTTCATAAATGTCTGAAGTGCCCACGAGATAACGCGTACTGCCGGTCGACCCGATCACGCCGGTGGCTAGAGGATTGTAGCCAGTCTCTAGGCGGACGGTCACATCGCCTACGTCGGCGGACGTCGTCAGTACCGATGCCCAATAGTCGGTTGCAATCTTGAAACCTTGTGCAGCAGCCGTGCCGGTCACAGAGCCATTGTAATCAACCAGCTGAAACGTCACACTAGCCATCGCTGGCGTGCCGATCACCATCGCCAAAGCCGCAGCTGCTGCCAGTCTAGTCTTCATATTGAGCATTTCGCTTCCCCCTGTAGTTTGACCGGTGCTGAACGAGCAATTAGATCGTACGGCTGCAGCGGCCGATTCACCGTAACTTCTAATCGCGCCGGACTTCCTCGCAACCAATTGTTAACCAGTTTTACAAATTTAATACGATAGCGGCCCGTCGTGTCTATTTGGCCACACCTAACGCCACCTAAACCTAGAGCGCAGTGCCTCGGAGGTGCCCAGCGCGCCTGCACTCTGGCCTATCTTCTGCCGACGATTGGATCATAGCGGCGCGCCGTGCTGGGGCGATCAGTTCCAGGCCGTCGCTAGTAATCGGGTGCAACGCAGCCGAGCGCGCGCCCCGTATTGCGGCTGGCCTGCCTTGTGCCGGTTGGGGTAAAAGAACTTCGTCACCGGCCTCCCGAATGATCTGGTTACCGCCATCCCTTTTTGTTGGGGCGACGGTCTCGACGGGGTTGGAGGGTACACCGCGTAGTTCGGCCGCTAGCCGTTCAAGTACGACAGCGCCTACCGCCGGCGCCTGCTTCTGTGACGAAATGGAACAGGCGTGAATAAGATCGAGAAAAGACGTTTTCTTTTGGTGAACGGCAGGTTAACAACACCAACAGCCCCGCGCTGTGCGAGGCACAGAGGGGACCTAAAATGAAGATGATCCGTAACATTGGGGCTGCTGTTGTTCTAGCCGCGTCTTTCGGCAGTGCTGCTAACGCGGCGACGGTAGTTTTTTCGGGTAACACTACGACCGCGCCTACGTACAATCGAGCATTTACCACGACCACGTTGTCGGGAGCCGGTACGAACGTCGCCTATCAGTCCTTCTCGTTCACTGTCGACGCAGCAGGCGCTTACACCTTTGATGCCGTTAGCGCATTTGACAATTTTCTGTCCCTATATACGGGTGCGTTTAACCCATCATCGGCACTGACCAATATTACTGCCGTTGATGATGATAGCGGCGTCGGCTCCAACGCTCAGCTCACGGCCAACCTCCTCGCCGGGGCTGCCTACAACATTGTCTTTACGTCTTACGCCAACTCTGATCGGGGCGCCTTCACACTGACGGCCGCTGGTCCTGGCACTGTGCGACTTGCCACCTCCGGCGCCGTGCCTGAGCCTGCGACCTGGGCCATGATGATCCTCGGCATGGGTGCAGTTGGGTTTGCGATGCGTCGTCGCATCAAGGTTTCGGAGGTGAACTTCACCAACAAGGTGCGCGCGATCGCCGCCGCGTAAGCACCATCCGTCAGACAAGCAAAAGAGAGCCGCTGGCCGAAAGGTTGGCGGCTTTTTGCTTGCTTATGATCCGGCGAAGTGACGTCCGCGCGTTCTGACTCATCACGGCAAGTGTACCGTGCCCGCATGATCGAGCCGCACACTGACGAGGCGTTCATTCAGGAGATGACTGGCGCCGATCTGCTGGCGGCATACCAACGCACGGATGGCGCGAGCGCAGAGGCTCGTCGGCTACTTGCTAAGCTCCAGCGCCGCTGGCTCGACCTTTAGAGACCGATCACCGCCCAAACGATGAGGCACCACAGCATGATGCCGATCGGAATGGCAAACCAGAGGGTCCGCTTCATCGTGCTGGCGCGTTTGCTGGTCGAGGTGGTGCTTGCACCGAACGCACTCGCCGTTGATGCCTCCGCCTTTTTCTGGCGATGCTGTGGCTCAGGCTGTTGGAAGTAGCTTGCCCACGCCCGTTGGCGCCGCCGTTTCTCTGCTCCTGCCATACGGATGGAGATGAGCAAGACTGCGACCAGAACGATCAGCACGATGATTAGGGAATCCATCAGCCGGCCCTTAGCGGCTCGGACTACGACTGGTTAGTGCTGTTGGCCGCCGCTACTGCTGCGTTCCAACCGAGGCTCGTCACGGCATAATGCATAGTTCCCCGCAGCGGCCTATTCGCTGCCGGGCTGAACGCGGGACGCTGCTCGCTCGCGTTCAACGTCAAATCGAACTGGGCGACCCACCCGACCGGCAGCGCCACCGAGTTGGCGGCGATCGAGAAGGCTGCCGAGGTGGTGCGGGCTGCGCACCCGTATGTCAGCGTGGGAGGCTAAGACACGGCACGATCGGCTCTCCGACCTATGACGCTGATCTTGTCGCACCTAAGAGCAAAGGGCTATGTGCCAGTTCGGCACAGGTTAATTTTTGTTTACTGTTACCGCATAGAAATGTTCAAGAAAGAGACGATGGCCCCATCTTCCCTCGTTGACCGCCATGTGACTCCTCCACTACCGGAAAGATTAACAGCAGGTTAATCGCCAAGTTGGCTCACGGTAGGATAGGGAAACTTTAATGAAGAAAATGATGGCAACCGCGCTGGTCGGTGCTCTAACGCTTAGCGCAGCCCCAGCCTATGCGGGTACGTTTCTGGTCGAGGTGGGCACGAACCTAGGCAGCCCGAATGGCACAGGCAGCGGTGTGGATCAGCCCAAGTTCCGCGTGACTAACACCACCGCTGGATCTGACACAACACCGTATCTCACCAGCCTTGCACTTACGCTCGATGGTGGCTCGATCTACAACATCACAAACATCGACAACTTTGGTGGTGGCTCCATCAACGGCGGCACTGATAATTCGCCAGGTGTCGGAACGCCTTCGGAGACGCTGCTTCCTTCCAAGACGGCGATGCTGACCTACGGGGCGACTAACTTCGATCCTGGCGCCTACTCTGCATTCCGCGTAAACTTCGGCACCACTGCCAACCCAAGCGCCAGCGTTGATTTCCGCAACGTGTTGTTCAATGGCGCCAATACGCTAACGGGCACGTTCAGCGATGGATCGGTCGGTCGCGTTAACTTCAGCGGCAGCACCACCGCTGACCCGGCCTCCTTCTCCTTCAACTCCTTCGCTGCCACCGGCGCCGTCCCTGAGCCAGCCACGTGGGCAATGATGATCGTTGGCATGGGCGCGGTCGGCTTCGCCATGCGTCGTCGTAGCGCAGTTAAGACTACCGTCAGCTACGCTTAAGCTTCGCTTCGTCACGCGGTAGAGAAGCCGCCGGCCGAAGGCTGGCGGCTTTTGCTTTGCACTAAACCAGCGAGTGATGGGCGGCCCCTCACCGCGGGCCATGCCAAGACCGCGAAAGAACCAACGACGTGACCAAGAAGCACGAGTACCGGCTCCTATCACATCACGGCATCTTTGTTCGGGCGCGCTTGGTTGTGGCAAAAGAAGGGTATGCCATGGTGCGCCGTAAGGGTTCTGCGCCTTTCATCATTCCCGAGATTGAATGGGTCGCCCCCACTCCAGTAGACGCCGCATAAACGAGTCAGCAGGAAGGTGTTGCCGCGGCGAGGCAGCAACGCACGCGATCGCTCAAGTTTAGGCGATCCCTCCCGCCACAGCAACAGGCGGGATGCTAACACTAACTACGCCACGTTCAAGCGCTCGTCTAACCCCGCCTGTCATCCGGTGTGTTCACCCGGATTACCTCTCCGTGCCGCTCTCCCCGTTGTCGCGCTCGTTGCGACTTGCGCCACCATCGAACGCCAAGCACAGCCGCCAGCAGCAGGGCGAAGATGAGCACGTAGGCTGCGTCGGCGCGCTCGGACATGGGCGCGTAAGGGCCGAACTGGATGAGCTTGGCGAGAGGCTCGCGACCGGCTGGTACCAATCTGAGGCAGTCGCATGCTCGTACTAAAAGCGACGATTGTTCTGGGTTAAATATCCAAGCGGCAAAGTAGGTATGGCGGAGGTCTGTTTTCGCAGAAGTTTCCTTCCAAAGCGCTTTGCCTAGGGGACGCCAATTGCGCGATCTCTCGTGAGTTTGGGAAGCGGCTGGGTTGTGTAACAGTGTCAGCTCTGTATCGGTAGTAAGCCGTTGAACAAAAAGGTTATTTATTGAAGCGTTAGTAGCCTTCGTAATGCGGGGGTCACAGATTCGAGTCCTGTAAGCGGCACCATTTACTTCGCCGACATGCAAAGCGGAAAATCGGCGATTTCCTCCGATCTTGCAGAGCGCGATCGACAGCGACTTTTTTAAGATTCCTGCGCCCCCGCATTCGGGGTTAGCGGCTGGCTAACGCCGAATGTGTGGAACGTTAGGCGCCCTTCGCGGCTTCTGGTTCTGTCAGCAGCTTCTAACAGCGACAGGAATCATGATGAATTCGAACCTCGTATCCGCCGTCTTCGACAATCACGCCGATGCAGAGCGTGCGCTCTCCGAGTTGCGAGCCGCTGGGGTCAGCGACAGCGCGATTTCGATCGTCGCCCAGCATGAAGGCAAGAACACCACCACCGATGGTAGCGGTGCGGACACGCAGGAGTTCGTCGGCAAGGTCGCTGCTGGGGCCGGGATCGGCACGATCCTGGGCATCGCCGCGCTCGCCATCCCGGGCGTCGGGCCGCTCGTTGCCGCCGGTGCGATCGCATCGGCCGCTATTCCAGCTGCGGCCGTTACCGGCGCGGCGCTGGGCGGTGCCGTTGGTGGCCTGGAGAAGGTCATGACCGATCACGGTGTCAGCCAGGATGATGCCCGTTATTACGAAGGCCGGGTTAATGACGGCGGCGTGTTCGTCTCGATCGACACTAGCGATGCCGGCGTCAGCCCCGAAGTAGCAGCCGACATGCTGTACCGTGCGGGCGGGCACAATGCATCGCGCTCGCGGATCGCCACCGCGTAAGCACCGGCGTTCTCAGACCGAACCGAGAGGGGCATCCCGCATGGGGTGCCCCTTTCTCGTTCCAGCGCGTGCGATCTGTTGCCGTTCGAGTTTCGTAGCGGCTAAACTTCCACGTAACCCTTGCGCACTTTCTCGGCGATCAGCTTGGTCGCTTCCCGTTTGGCCCGCTCATTGGTCTCGAACGATTTGACCATGGTGCTGCCCTTCGTTCCCATCCGGCCGAACACCACCGTCACATCCAGATCGGCCACGGCGATCTTCCAGAACTTGTCCGAGCTGCCTTGCTGGAAGCGGAACTCGCTAAAGATCGCGGTCTCGTGTGGCGATTGAGGCGCGGGTTCGGCCGTTGGCTCGCTGAGGGCGGTCGGCACGGCCAGCGGCAATGGCGCACCATCGAAGGGATCGTCATCGCCCTCCACCGGTTCACGGTGCAACGCGGCTTCGATCTGGGCGATCACCTGCCCGGGGTCACGCAGCCAGCTGTGCGACGGCACGTCTATCACCTTCCAGCCGAAGCTGCGCAGGATCGCCGGCTGGAAGACATAGCGATCCTGGACCGCGCCGCGGCCATTCCCGTCGAGCAGGATGGCAAGTCGATACCCGCCGCCACCCGGCGACATGATGGCAAGATCGCAGCGGAAGCTGGCGCTGCCGACATCGACCCGGACGTCATGGCCGCGCGCGGCCAGCGCTGCCGCTACCGCGTCCCGCACGGCGTCGGCCGGGGCAGGGCGGGCGAAGACGCGTTGCGCCTCGGGATTGAGCGTCGCCAGTACCGCCTGTCCGTGCGCAGTATCGCCGCGCGACTGCGCCTCGGCAAAGGACAGGAAGGTGCGCAGCGCGCGGGCACCATCGTTATGCGTGTTGGTGATCGCCTCGGCGCGAATCGTCGATACCACAGCCATGTGACGGCGGGCGCGGCTGAAGATGACGTTGAGCCGCTTCTCGCCGCCGCGCTGGTTGATCGGCCCAAAATTCATCGCCATGCGGCCACTGGCGTCGGGCGCGTAGCAGATGCTGAGCAGGATCACGTCGCGCTCGTCACCCTGCACGTTTTCGAGATTCTTGATGAACAGGCCGTTGATCTGCCCGTCATCCTCGCGCAAATATTCGGCCTCGAGCCGCGCAGCGAATGCCTTGTCGTCGGCCGCCAGCGTATCGAGCTCGTCTTCGATCTCGGTCTGCTGTGCTTCCGAAAAGGCGACGATGCCGATGCTGAGGCCGGTCTCGCGAAACAACAGGTCGCGGACCATCGCCGCGATCAGCCGCGCTTCGGGATCGTTGATGCGCTTGTCATAGATGCCGTCCGCCACCGGATGGAAACTGATCGCGCGCGCCAGCAGCCGGTCGACCGCCGTCGGCGCGGATGCCGCGTCGTCCGAACGGAGCGGCGAAGGCGCATCGGACGCATTGCCGATCACCAGATCCGGGATCGTGATCAGGCGTCCGTCATAGAAAGCGGCATTCGAGAAGCTGATCAGCGCTTCGGAGCGGCTGCGATAATGCCAGGCGAGGAGGTTCGCGGGCAGGCTGCGCGCGGCCTGATTGAGCAGGCTGTCGGCATCGAGGATGATTGCTACCGCTTCGCCATCCTCTTCCGCCGTGACGTGCATGTCGTCCTCGTCGCGCGCCGAGGCGAAGAAGCTGGTGGGCGGCAATTGCATCTCGTCGCCGACGACGATCACCTGCGGTGCGCGCGATAAAGCGGGAACGGCCTCTTCGGTCGGGATCTGGCTTGCTTCGTCGAAGATCACCACGTCGAACAATTCGGGATGGAGCGGCAGCGTGTCCGATACCGAGAGCGGGCTCATCAGCCAGATCGGCTTGAGATCGATCACCACCGGCCCGGTCTCGTCGTCCGACAGATCGCGGATCGAGCGATAGCGCATGGTCTTGCCGAATTCATGCTCCAGCTCGCGCCTGCCGATCGAATAGATGCGCTTGAACTCGCGTCCTACTGCATCGAGTTGCGTTACCGACATCATCGACTGCTTCACGTGATCGCGGAATCGCCGATGGTTGGTGGCGAGGATGGCCGCCGAATTGTCGTTCTGGAGCAGGTCGCGTGCCTTGGCCGCGCGGCGGGATGCGGAGGCAAGCTCGGCGGCGTCGAAGCGCTGCAGTGCGGGCTCGTCGCGCAGCGTGCGTGCAAAGGCTTCTTCGAGCACATGGGCCTCGATCGCGGTCGGGGTGAGCGGCAGGGTGCGCATGGCAAAGGCAATGCCCGGACCTGCGGCATCGGCCGCCGCGAGCAGTGGCAGCAGATCCGGCAATTCCTCCAGGCCTTCGCGCATGTCCCGGATCGCCTCCGACACTGCGCCGATCGCCATGTCCCCCGCCACGGTCAGGAAGCGTGCGCAGAGCGCTGCCAAGGCTTCGACCGGCGCAACGGGCGCTGCCTCGCGCGCTATCAAGGCGACGGGATCCGCGGCGGAACCGGCATGGACAATCAGCGTCCGCAGCATCGGCGCGGACGCCCCCGCCCAATCGTCGCGGGCGGCGGCCAATGCTTCGGCGTCGGGCGTGGCGAAGCGCCCGGCAAACGCGCGGCGCGCGTCGGTCTCGGCGGCGGCGGCGGCATGCCGCGCGGCCAGTCGTTCGAGCACGACGGTAACGCTGGGTTCCACCGCATGGGCGTCAAAATCATAGCGCTCGCGCACCGTACGCTTCAGCCGCCGCCAGGCACCGCTGAAGAACTTGAAGAAGGATGGCTCCTGGCGTCGCGCCTGATCCAGCGCCGCTACGGTATCGTCGGGCGTCAACGGCTCACGCCAATTGACCGCAGCCGCGGCGGCAAGCTCTGCCTCGTCATGCGCGCGATCGAGCGAGAGGCGTCCGGCGGCGAAATCGCCGGACAGCGCCGATGCCGGATCGAGCAGCGCCAGATTGCCGGCAAGATTGGTGTCGATCGCACGTCGTGCCGCGCGCACCAGCTGCAGCGCGTCGGCAAGGCGCGTGTCGGCAGACAGCAGGGTGGCGCCATCCTCCAGCGCTGCATCGAGCAGGTCGATCAGCCGCTCGCCTTCGGCGATCGCCGCTTCGGCCTCGGCATAAGCGCGATCGCTCGCCACCATTGCGGGGGCGAGCCGGGCGAACGGATGCTCGGCCAAGCTGGCGACGCCGAAGCTCTCGATCATCGTGCGGTGGATGCGCTGGACCAGCGCGTGATGCGTGTCCCATTCGGTAAGCAGCGGCAGGCGCTCGCGCACGGCGGGGCCGAGTGGCTGGACTTCGGGCAAGGCAGCGCGGCGGCGAACCATCGCGCGCACGCTGGCGCCGGTCGCTTCCGGAACACGTCTGGTGGCGGTCTCGAACGCGGTGATGCGTTCCAGGTGCCGCGTCAGCGCGTCGATCGTGCGCTGGCGCATCGCCTGTTGTGCATCGAGCGCATCGTCCTGCTTGGTCCAGCGCTCATAACTATCTTTCAGATCGTGGACGAAGGCCTTCTTGTCCTCCTGCGAATCGTGGATCAGGCACGACAAGCGATCGAGCCCCGCCGAGCGCAGGCGGTTGAACACCACGTCCAGCGCCGCACGCTTTTCGCAGACGAACAGCACGCGCTTGCCGCGCGCGGCATAGTCGGCGATCAGGTTGGTGATCGTCTGCGACTTGCCGGTGCCGGGCGGGCCCTGGATGATGAAGCTGAGGCCCGATCGCGCCATCGCCACTGCCGCATCCTGCGTCGCGTCGGCCGGTACGACCGAATTGAGTTCGGCAAGCGGCAATGCCGGCGGTGCTTCGCTTTCCAGTTCACGAGGCTCGATCGAGAAAATCCGGTCGAACGCCGACGGTGGCACGGCATCGTCGATCAGCTGGTTATAGTCGCGCACCAGCGACATCTTCTTGTAGTTGAAGTTCGCCAGCGTGACCTGGGTGAGATCGATCTCCCATTTGTGCCGATGCCCGTCGCCGCCGGCGAGCGCGTAGGTGAGCGCCTCGGCATCGCCGTTCGCCACCATCCGGTCCGGCCGCGCGGGCATGCGGCCGCCGACCGCGAGCCGCTGCGGCAGCGGCGTCGGGCGGACATATTTCTCGAACAGGGCCAGGCCGAGCGGGCGATAATCGTCGCGTTCGTAGCTGAACTCCGGCCGTGCGACGCCGCTGGCCCGCGCGGTGCGCTGCTTGCGTCGCTGGAACAGCTTCAGCCGCTGCACCGCCTTCTGGTGGATCAATTCAACCTGCGGCTTGTCGGTGACTGCTAGCGTTACCCCCGGCTCGCTGCGGTGGATCTGTGCGGCGATGTCGGCATGGACCTGCTCGATCGAACTGTGCGCCAGATCGACCGTTTCCGGCAGCCGGATATCGTAGAGCTGGCGCAGATAATGCCGCAGTGCCGGATTGAACTCGGCCTCGCTACCGGGGCAGCGCAGCAGATATTGATCGCGCACGCCCTTCTTCTTGATCACCTCGACCGGCAGCCATAACAAGGGCGACAGGATCCGCTCGGCCGGCGCGTCCTTCAGATTGTGCCAGTGGAGAAAGGCGACCACGAGCCGGAGATGGCTGAAGCCGTATTCCGCGCGGTCGCGCCGCGTCTCCTGGATGATCCGGTCGAAGGCGGACGGCAGATAGGGCTGGTCCTCGAAACGCAGCCATTTGGCGAGCGGGATCTGGGTACCGCCCAGGATGTCGGCGGCGAACTTGCCGTTCCAACTGCACAGCTGATCGCCGCCGATCGATTCCAGCCGCATCACCACCGGCACGCTGGCAACGGTGAGGTTCACGCTGGCCTGGGTCGGGCGGAAGTGGATCAGGCGATTGCGGCGCGACAGATCGAACAGCCGGTCGCGCAAATGCGTGAGCACCGCGCCGCGGCGCCCCTTCGTGCCCGTCGCCGCAGCCAGCGCGCGCTCGACATCGATACCGGCCGGCTGGTCGCGATAATCTTCCAGCCGTTGCGCGAGCGCGGCGAGATCGCTTGCCCGTTCGTGACGGTTGAGCGCGGTCATCTCGCCGATTAGCGCAGCGATCACCGGATGGAGCGCGTCGTTAAGGCGGAACAGATTGCCCTGCGCGCCGGAGAAACGCGCGACGTCTTCCACGTCGTTCAGGTCCAGCCCGCAGGCGAGGCTGGCGAGGATCAGGCCGATGACGAAGATGTCGGTCTGCTCGTCGTGATGGCCGATCGCCTGTTCCCACGCGCGATAGCCGGTGAGGTAAGCCGGTTTGAACGCCGTCTCCTCCTGATCGCCACGCGCGCGCAGATCCTCGACCTTGCTGCCGGTATCGACACCGGTCGAGACGCGATATTCGCCGACGATGCGCAGTGCCGATCCTGGCGGCGGTTGCACCTCCCGCAGGCGTGCTTCGTCGTAGCTGGGCCGGCGCCCGTCAGGCTGCGCCAGCGCCAGCCGGCCGTTCCCACAATCGATTACCGCATCGCCACCAAGCTCGGCGACGCGCTCTGCCGCATGCAGTGCGGCCACCGCGCGCATCAGCGGCAGCATTACGTGAAGCAGGTCCTCGGCGGGCAGCACTCTGCCTTCGGCCAGGTGCTGCGCCAGCGTGACGGGATCGCCCTCGCTCATGCCGATGCCTTCTTGAGCGGCGAGAAGACGCGCTCGATCGCGGCCTTCGTCATTTTCAGATCGCGTTTCAGCGCCGCGCGGAACGCGCTTTCGCCGTCATAGCTTGCGGCAAGGCGCGCGCCGGCAGTGAGCATCGCATCCCGGCCGTCCGGATCGGCCATCGCGACATCGAGGCTGAGCGCGACGAGATAGTCGCGGAACGGGCCATCGATACGCCCGGCCAAGGCGGCATCCTCGATCGCTTCCTCGTCGGCGCGCCAATCCGGGAAGAAGCGACGAATGAGGTTGCCGGTCGCTTCGGCATCGGCGGCAGGATCGGCGGAGAGCCGGGTCAGGAAGCGCCGCGTGATCGACGTCGCCTCGTGCTGGCGTGGCAGATCGAGCGCCGCGATCGACAGCGGCCCGCGGATGCGCTGCTCGATCCACGCATCGGTCTCGGCATCGCCGCGCCACCATTTGTCGAGTGCCTGGGCGCGCAGGAAGATTTCCGGATGGGTGTCGCCTTGCGAGCCGCGGGCGTCGCTCTCGGCTTCGGCAGCCTGCCGCAAATAGGCTTGCGGATCGACCGCCGTCAGGCCGGTCATCGTCTTCACTAGCGTGGCGATTGCCGGATCGGGCGCGCCGGTCGCGACCGCGCTGCCGCGATCGGCATAGAGTTCGGTGTGCAGCCGATATAGTCGCGCGGTCTCGACATGGCTGGGCGCGGCGCCGGGATAGGCCAGTGCATGATCGAGGATCGTCGTCGCCGCGTAAAAGGCGCCGTCTTCGATCGACCATAGCCGGTAATGTGCAAGTTCATGGCCGAGCAACGCAATGCGCTCGTCACGTGACAGCTTCTCCAGCACCGGGCCGTGGAACAGGAGATGGATTTCACCCGGCACGAAGCACAAAGCGGCGTTCATCGCCCCGTCCGACGCCTGATACAGCGTTGCCGGCGCATCGAGCCCCAGCTTTGCGAGCACGGCGGCGCAATCCTCATGCACGTGCGGGTGCGCTGCTGCATCGATGCGGTAGGTTTCGCGCAACAGATAGGAGCGCATTTCCTGCACCTGCTCGTCACGCGTCTGGTGCGAGCAGCCCCAGGCCCAGATTTCCGGCTCGTTCTCTCGCAGATGCTCGACGATCAGGCGATGGTAAGCAAGCGGCTCGAGCGCCGGTGGCGATTGTGATTCGTCCCCCATCGTATCGATCCTACCGTGGGTTCGGCATCGGTCAAACAACAAGCCGATGGGTCGGACCCTTCTTCCCAAATGCCTTGGCAAATGTAGGATGACGATTGCACTGATCGCGAGGCAGGCATGCTTTTACCAATTCTCCTGCAATCCTCATCGCCGTCATTTCTGCCGGATGATGCGTGGGCGAGAATTTCGGCGGACGTCGCGCTTGCTCGATCCTCCACGACCATCGATTTCATCCGGGACGACGCGGACGCGGCGGAGGGCGAGTATACGCTTCGCCTGACCGTCCACGATCCTGCGGGATTGACCACTAACAGGTGGGCGACGAGCCGTACCTGCCGCGGCGTGCAGGAGGCGGTAGAGGCACTCGGGTCCGTACCTTTCCCAAGCGTCCAGATGCCACGGGATGCAACAGAGATCGTGATGGACGGCGTCGCTTACTCGGTGCGCTTTTCCGCGCGGTACGGCTCTCAACTTGGCGGGCCGCTTGAACTGCGTTCTAACATCGGAACGCCGCTTGCCGCTTTTGTAGACAGGATGATCGCGACCGTTCAGCCGTGTTGGTCTTCGTACCGACTTCTCCCCAAGCCCGAGCGCTAGATGTCATTGTCATGCCTCTGCCTTGAGGATGCCGGCGTCTGCCGAGGTGGCACTTAACCAGGGATTCCGGGGTAACTCCCCGGGCGTTGCCGCTCGACGATGCTGCCTTTATGCGAGCGGGCGTGAGTGGGAGCGAACCAGTAGCGGCCGAGGTGCCGGACGAGCAGGTGGCGCGGCCGTGGCACAGGAGGCGCGCGCTGCGCATCGGTGGTGCGGCGACATTGTTCGTGTCGGCGTCGCTGGTCGGGCTCTGGCTGGAGCGGCGGTCGATCACCACCGCGGTGATCGATCGCAAGCTGGCGCAGGCACATGTGCAGGCGCGCTACCGCATCGTCGATCTGGGCTTCGGAGGGCAGCGGCTGATCGATGTGGTGGTCGGCGATCCGGCCCGCCCGGATCTCACCGCCGACTGGCTGGAGCTTGGCACGCATATCGGCCTGGATGGCGCGCGGGTGACCGGCGTGCGCGCCGGCGGCCTGCGGCTGCGGGCAGCCTTCGTCCGGGGCACATTGTCGCTGGGCGCGATCGACCGGCTTCTGCCTCAGTCCACCGGCGGCGGCACGTTCCGGTTGCCGGCGATCGACCTTGAAGTCACGGACGGCCGCTTGCACCTGACCGTGCCGGCGGGGATCGTCGATCTTGCGCTCACCGGCCAAGGACGTCTCGACCATGGCTTCAGCGGGCGGCTGCAGGCAGCAAGTCGGCAGTTGACGGCGGGTGGCTGCCTGGTGCGCGGCGTGGGCGCGGCGACCATGGTCTGGACAACCAGGGCCGCGGTGCACCTGTCGGGTCCGCTCATGGCCGATCGACTGCTGTGCCCCGGCACCACCGCCGAGCGCGTCGCCATCGACCTGGCGGCGAGCCTGTCTGCGGGCATGGCCCATTGGCAGGGCAGCGCCACGCTGCGTACCGGGCGGCTCGCCGCATCATCGCTCGCGGTCAGCCAGGCGAGGGGCAGGATCACCTTTGCCGGTACTGCCGCCACCACCACGGGAAAGGTGGCGCTAGTGAGCGGACCGGCCACGCTCCGCGGGATTGCTACACGATCGCTGGCATTGAACGGACGCTATCGCCTGGGCCGCGATCCGGGGTTTGCCGGTCGCGCCCGGGCGGACGGCATCTCGCTCCCGGCGACCATGCTCGCCGCCATCCGCCGCCAGGGGCAAGCCGCACCGGCAACGCCGATCGCTCCGCTGCTCGCCCGGGCAAGCGACGCGGTGGTGGTTGCCGGCCGTGACTTCGATGTCGCCGCCGACCTTGCCCTGACCCGCGGCGGCATCACCTTTTCGCGCGTCGACAGCATGGCGCGATCCGGTGCCGCCGCCAGCTTCGCACCCGATCGTCCGGTCGATTTCGCCTGGGGCACGATGCCGGCGATTGCGGGCATCGCACGACTGTCGGGCGGCGGCCTGCCGTCGGTGACGGTGCGGCTTGCCCAGGCTCGGTCGCGCGGGCCGATCCACGGCGTCGCCACGATCCTCCCTTATGCCGCCGGGGGTGCCCGGCTGGCGCTCGATCCGGTACGCTTTACGGCCGATGGCGCTGGCGGGCGCATGGCGACCGTCGCGACGCTCTCCGGCCCGCTAGCCGACGGACGTGTCGAGGGCCTGCGTCTGCCGCTCGAGGCGGCGTGGAACGGCGCGGGGGTGCTGAGCCTCAACCCGGACTGTATCACATTGTCCTACGATCAACTCGCCCTATCCACGTTGCGCCTGCGCAGCGGAAGCGTGCCGCTGTGCCCGAGCGGCGCCGCCTTGGTGCGTGTCGCGGGGGGCAAGATCGATGTGGAGGGCCGTGCGCCCATGCTTCGTCTGGCGGGCCGCCTGGGATCCACGCCGCTGACCTTGGCGGCGGATGATGCCCGCTTCTCGCTGAACTCGGGCGGCATCACCGCGCACGACGTTGCGGTGCGGCTCGGCCAAGGCGAGTCGGTGACTCGGCTGGACGTCGGGCGGCTCGCCGGTGCCGTGTCCGCAGCGGGGCTGGGCGGCCGTTTCGAGCAAGCAGGCGGCCAGATCGGCAAGGTGCCGTTGCTGATCTCGCACGCGGGCGGCAACTGGCGGATGAAAGACGACGCATTAGCGTTGTCCGGCACCGCCGACGTGGCGGATTCCGCTGCTAAGGCGCGGTTCCAGCCATTGCATGCCGATGCGGTCCAGCTGCGGCTCGTCGGCGGCGCGATCAATGCGTCTGCGGCGCTCGCCGTGCCGGGCAAGTCGGTTCACGTGGCGGACGTCACGATCAAGCACGATCTCGGCAGCGACACGGGGCGGGCGACACTCGCCGTCCCCAAACTTGCCTTCGACGATGCATTCCAGCCGGACGACCTGACGCCGATGACCTATGGCGTGATCGCCGATGTGCGTGGCGCCATCTCGGGTGACGCGCGGATCGACTGGACGGCACAAGGCGTCACCAGCACCGGCACCTTCCGCACCGACGGGCTCGATCTGGCCGCCGCCTTCGGCCCGGTCGCCGGGCTTGCCGGCACGATCCGCTTCACCGATCTGCTCGCGCTGGAAAGCGCCCCCGATCAGGTCGCGACGGTGGCGTCGATCAATCCTGGCATACCGGTCACCGACGGTCGCGTCGTCTATCGTACCTTGGCGAACAGCCGGGTGCATGTGGCGAGCGGGCGGTGGCCGTTCGCGGGCGGCACGCTGGTGCTGCAACCGACGATGCTCGATCTGGCCGGCGCCCGCGACCGCCGACTGACGTTCGAGTTGCAGGCCGTCAATGCCGCGCAATTCCTGCAGCAATTCGACTTTGGCAATCTGAGTGCGACGGGCACCTTCGACGGCACCCTGCCGATGATCTTTGACGCGACGGGCGGGCGGATCGAAGGCGGGCACCTCAAGGTGCGGCCGGGCGGCGGCAACATCGCCTATGTCGGCGAACTCACGCAAAAGGATCTCGGCATCTGGGGCAACATCGCCTTCCAGGCGCTGCGCTCGATCGACTATCGCGATCTTGCCATCACCATGAACGGCCCGCTGGCGGGCGAGATGATCACCGAGGTGCGGTTTGCCGGCATCAGCCAGGGCAAGGGCGCGAAATCGAACTTCCTGGTCCGTCGGCTGCAGAAATTGCCCTTCGTCTTCAACATCCGCATCCGCGCGCCGTTCCGCGGGCTGATCGATGCGACACAATCCTTCTACGATCCCTCGCGGCTGATCGAGCGCAACCTGCCGGCGCTGCTGCAACAGCAGAACGCGACCGGACTCCGCGCCGAGCCACTCGCTCCACCGATCAGTTCCATTCAGCCTGCCGCAAGCGACCCCATGCCATGAAGGACCATCGAAGATGACGAGGCCGGTTACCAAACATCGCAAGATGATGAGATCGAGCTTGATAGGCGTATTGATCGCGACGACGGGATGCGTGAGTATTAGTGCGCCTGATAAGCCGATTGAAATCAATCTTAATATCAACGTTACGCAACAAGTGGTGTATCGGCTGGATAGCCAGGCCAAGTCGCTGATCGAGAAGAATCCGGGGATTTTCTAACATGACGAGCAAAGCCATCCTGATCGCTTTTGGTGCAACGGCGTTTCTCAGCCTCGCGGTTCCGGCAGCGGCGCAGCGCGATCCGGCCTATGCCGCGGCGCGATCGGCGGGGCAGGTGGGCGAGCAGCCCGATGGCTATCTGGGCGTGGTCGGCGCCGGCTCGGCCGAGTTGCGGGCGCTGGTCAGCAACATCAATATCCAGCGCAAGGCCAAGTACACGCAGAGCGCGCAGGCGAGCGGTGCGACCGTCGAGCAGATGGCGTTCACCAGCGGCTGCAACCTGATCCAGCAGACGCAGCCGGGCGAAAAGTACCGCGCGCCCGATGGCGCCTGGCAGACCCGCAGCGGGACGGCCCCGATCCGCGACGGTCGCTGCGGGTAAGCCGCACATCGCTTGACTCGTCAATGGGTTGAGCGCCACAGAACAAATAGTGAACAAGTGAGTCGCCGACCGGCTGCGTATCATCGTGATTCGCAGGGCGGGCGACCGACTTTGCTCGGGCTCGAGATCGATGGAGGATGAGCTGGAACGCGGGCACTTGCATGAGATCTTCGCGCTGGAGGCGGCGGACGCCAGTAGCGCGGCGGGGTTTGCGGCGATGATGCTGCGCCGTGCCGAGTGCGAGGCGTCGGCGGTGGTGTGGCTGCGGCAGGAACAGGCGCATGCCGAGGGCGGCGCGTTGTACCTGCCCGGACTGCTCGACCTGGTCGCGGGCGGCAGCGACCTGGTGATCGGCATCCTGCCCGATCCGCTGGCGGTGCTGAAGGCGGCCGCCGACCTGGCGCGGTGCCCCGAGGTCGGCGTGGTGGTGATCGAGCTGTGGAAAGATCCTCGCGTGCTCGATCTCACCGCGACGCGGCGATTGGCGATGGCGGCGCAGAGCTCGGGGGTGACCGCCTTGCTGCTGCGGGTGGCGGGAACCCCGGCACCCAGCGCTGCGGCGACACGCTGGGCGGTGCGCGCGGTGCCGTCGGTGCCGCTGGAGGCGAATGCGCCGGGCCATGCCGCGCTCGACGTGGAGCTGTTGCGCCAGCGTGGCGGCCGGGCCGGCGGGCGCTGGATTATGGAGTGGAATCGTGACGAAGGAAGCTTCTGTGAAATACCCCAAAGCGGCGGCAGGCAAAGCGGGCCGCCGCCACCTGGCATTGTGGTTTCCCCGGCTGTCGGCCGAACGGCTGCAGCGGGCCGGCGCAGCGCCGGCTGATGCGCCGTTCGCGCTGGTCGAGAAGGTGCGCGGGGCGATACGGCTTGCCGCGGTCGATGCCCGCGCGCTGGCGCTGGGCATCGCGCCCGGCCTGACGCTTGCCGATGCCCGGGCGCAGGTGCCCGATCTGGTGGCGATCGATCATGATCCGATCGCCGATCACCTGTTGCTGGAGCGAGTCGCCGATGGCTGCGACCGCTATACGCCGCTGGTGGCGATCGACCCGCCCGACGGCCTGACGCTGGACATCACCGGTTGCGCGCATCTGTTCGACGGCGAGGCGGCGCTGGCCGAGGATCTGGTCGCGCGGCTGGCGGCGTACGGGCTGCAGGCGCGCCATGCACTGGCCGCCACGCCCGAGGCGGCACAGGCGCTGGCGCGGTTCCAGACCATGCCGGCGACCGACGAAGCAGGCGCGGTGCGCCGCCTGAGCGTTGCCGCCTTGCGCCTGGACGATGCGACCGAGCTGGCGCTGCGCCGCGCCGGGCTGAAGACGATCGGCGATCTCGCCGGACGGCCGACCGGGCCGCTGGCCGCGCGCTTCGGCGATGCCATGACCGGCGCGCTCGCCTGCCTGATCGGCAAATCGGACAGCCGCATCGTCGCGCGGCGCGTGGCGCCCGCCTTGCTGGTCGAACGCCGCCTGGCCGAGCCGATCGCGCGCACCGAACAGGCGCTGATGATCCTGGGCGAGCTGGCGGCCGAGGCCGGCGAGCAGATGGAGCAGCGGCATCTGGGCGGACGCCGCTTCGTCGCGCGCTTCTTCCGCAGCGACGGCCTGGCGATCGATCTTGCGGTCGAGACCAGCCTGCCGGTGCGCGATCCCGCGGTGGTGATGCGCCTGTTCGACGATCGCCTGGGCAGCCTGGCCGATCCGATCGATCCGGGCTTCGGCTTCGACCTGATCCGGCTGGCGGTCCCCACGCTGGCGCCGCTCGCGCCGACGCAATTGCTGCTGGAAGGCGGTGCGGTGGCGCAAGGGGAATTGGCCGCGCTGATCGATCGCCTGAGCACGCGGATGGGGCGCGGCCGGTTTCGCCGCATGGCGCCGCGCGACACGCACAATCCGGAGCAAGCGGTGCTCGCCTTGCCGGCGGTCGAGGCGACCGAACCGGCGAACTGGCCAGAGCCGGTGCCGGGCGAGCCGCCGCTCCGCCCGCTGCACCTGTTCGATCCGCCGCAGCCGATCCAGGTCACCGCGCAGGTGCCGGACGGGCCGCCGCGGCAGTTCCGCTGGCGGCGCACGTTGCACGACGTGACTCGCTTCGAGGGGCCCGAACGGATCGCCGCCGAATGGTGGCACGATGCTGGCGCCAAGCCGACGCGCGATTATTACCGCATAGAAGACGCGCTGGGCCGCCGCTTCTGGGTGTTCCGCCATGGCCTGTACGAGACCGAGCGGAAAAATCCCGGCTGGTACATGCACGGCCTGTTCGCGTGAGCGAGGAGGCGGCGCCGCCACCACCAGCACCACCGCCAACGCCTTTTGCGGAACTGGTCGCGGCGACCAATTATTCCTTCCTGCGCGGTGCCAGCCACCCCTCCGACATGGTATCCGAGGCGCACCGGCTGGGCATGACCGGCATCGGCATCGCCGATCGCAACACCGTGGCGGGCGTGGTGCGCGCCTGGGTGGCGCTGCGCGATGCGCCAGAGACGGCGCGTGCCGCGCTGAGCAAGGCCAAGGAAGCCGCCGGCCAATCGCCCGTGCTGAGTGCAGCGGAAAATGCCGCCTGCGAGGTCGATCTGCGGCTGATCGTCGGTGCGCGGCTGGTGTTCGCCGACGGCACGCCGGACATCGTCGCCTATCCCGCCACGCGTTTCGGCTGGGGGCGGCTGACGCGGCTGCTGACCGTCGGCAACCGGCGCGCCGGCAAGGGCGGGTGCCTGCTGGAGATCAGCGACCTGTTCGCGCATCTCGACGAGCTGTTGCTGATCGTGCTGACCGACAGCAGCTTCGTCGCCACCGAGAATGCGGCGATGGCGGCGGAGCGGATGCCGGGGCGCCACCAGCACCAGCCGGCCGATCCGGGCGACAACGTCATCCCCTTGCCCGGGTTCGATCCCCCCGCAGCGCCGCCGGCGCCACGATATTGGCAGCCGCTGCGCAACGAGAGCGGGCTGCAGGGCACGCTGTTCCGGCTGCAGCGTGCTGCCCCTGATCGCGTCTGGCTGGGCATCACCATGCCGCACCGGGGCAATGACCGGCGCCGTTTCCAACGGCTGGCCGAGATGGCCGACACGCTCGGCATTCCGCTGATCGCGACGCGCGACGCGCTGTATGCCGATGCCCAGGCCCGCCCGCTGCACGATGTCGTCACCTGTATCCGCGAGGGCGTGAAGGTGCAGCAAGCCGGGCGGCTGCTTGCCGCCAATGGCGAACGCTATCTGCTGCCGGGCGACACGATGGCGCGCCTGTTTGCCGACCGACCGGACGCGGTAGCAGAGACGGTCGCTTTCCTGGCCCGCATTCAATTCGATCTCGGGCAGCTCAAATACGAATATCCGCACGAAGCCGTGCCCGAGGGATGGAACGCGCAGGATTGGCTGCAGAACATCGTCCTGCAAGCCGCGCTGCGGCGCTATCCCGGCGGCCTGCCGGGCAAGATGTGCCGCCTGCTCTATGAAGAGTTCGGGCTCATCCGCGACCGCAACTATGCCTATTATTTCCTGACCGTGTACGATGTGGTGCGCTTCGCACGATCGGTCGATCCACCGATATTGTGCCAGGGGCGGGGATCGGCGGCCAATTCGGTGGTCTGCTTCCTGCTCGGCGTCACTTCGGTCGATCCGATGGAATACGACCTGTTATTCTCGCGCTTCGTGTCGAGCGAACGCGACGAGCCGCCCGATATCGACGTGGATTTCGAGCATGAGCGGCGCGAGATCGTGATGCAGTACATCTACGATCGCTATGGCCGCGAGCGTGCCGGGATCGCCGCGACGGTGATCCATTTCCGGCCGCGCAGCGCGGTCGGCGAGGTCGGCAAGGCGCTTGGCCTGTCGGAGGATGTCACCTCGCGGATCAGCAGCACCGTATGGGGCAGCTTTGCCGGCGAGATCGAGGATCAGCGCTTCGCCGAAACCGGGTTCGACCTGCGCAGCCCGGAGATCGCGCGGCTGAAGCTGCTGGTCGACCAGATCCTGCAATTTCCCCGTCACCTGTCGCAGCATGTCGGCGGGTTCGTGCTGACGCAGGACCGGCTGGACGAGACCGTGCCGATCCATAACGGCGCGATGGCGGATCGCACGTTCATCGAATGGGACAAGGACGATATCGACGCACTGCAGCTGATGAAGGTCGATATCCTGGCGCTGGGGATGCTGACCTGCATCCAGAAGAGCTTCGATCTGATGCGGCAGCACGATCTGGGCGATCACGAGCTGAAATCGATCCCTCAGGGCGACCCGGTCGTGTACGACATGCTGTGCCGCGGCGACAGTATCGGCGTTTTCCAGGTCGAGAGCCGGGCGCAGATCAACATGCTGCCGCGGTTGAAACCGCGCGAATTGTACGATCTCGTGATCCAGGTGGCGATCGTGCGGCCGGGGCCGATCCAGGGCGACATGGTGCATCCCTATCTGCGCCGCCGATCGGGGATCGAGAAGGTCCATTATCCCTCGCCCGATCCGGCATTCGGGCCGGCAAGCGAATTGTACGACCTGCTCGGCAAGACCAAGGGCGTGCCGCTGTTCCAGGAACAGGCGATGAAGCTCGCGATCGTCGCGGCCAAGTTCACGCCAGACGAAGCCAACCGCCTGCGCAAGGCGATGGCGACGTTCCGCCATGTCGGCGGCATGGAGGATTTCGAGACCAAGATGGTCGGCGGCATGACGGCGCGCGGCTATGACGAGGCGTTCGCACGGCGGTGCTACGAGCAGATCAAGGGGTTCGGCAGCTATGGCTTTCCCGAAAGCCATGCCTTGTCGTTCGCGATCCTGGTCTACATCTCCTCCTGGATCAAATGCCACCAGCCGGCGGTGTTCGCCTGCGCCTTGCTCAATTCGCAGCCGATGGGCTTCTATGCCCCGGCGCAGATCGTGCGCGATGCGCGCGAACATGATGTCGAGGTGCGCGGCCTGGACGTGAATGCGAGCGACTGGGACAACAGCCTGGAGCCGGCGGGTGATGGCGCGGGGCAGGGGCTGGCGCTGCGGCTCGGGTTGCGGGTGATCACCGGGTTCAAGCAGAGCTGGGCCGCGGCGCTGGCCGAGGCGCGGCAGGCCGGGCCATACGATACGATCGAGTCGCTGGCGCGCCGCGCGCATTTGCCGCAGCGTGCGCTGCGGCTGCTGGCCGATGCCGATGCGTTCCGCTCGCTGGCGCTCGATCGGCGGGCGGCGTTGTGGGACGTGCGGCGGACGCCCGATGCCGCGCTGCCGCTGTTTGCCGCGGCGGCGGCGCGCGAGCTGGGCGAGGAAGAGGATCAGGCGCTACCCGCCATGTCGCCGGCCGAGCATGTCGTGGCCGATTACCAGATGACGCGATTGTCGCTGAAGGATCATCCGATGCGGTTCCTGCGCGGGATCCTGGACCGGCACCATGTCTCGAGCTGTGCCGCGGTATCGGCGGCCAAGAACGGCGCGCGCGTGCGGGTCGCCGGGATCGTGCTGGTGCGGCAGCGGCCGGGCAACGGCAATGCGATCTTCGTGACGATCGAGGACGAGACCGGCATCACCAACATCGTGCTGTGGGCCAGGTTGTTCGAGACGTATCGGCGCCAGGTGATGGCGGCGCGGCTGATGGAAGTGGAGGGCGAGGTGCAGCGCAGCCCGGAAGGCGTGATCCACCTGATGGCGTCGCGCGTATACGATCGCACCGAATTGCTCGATCATCTGTCGGAGATCGACCAGGCCAAGGTGCGGCTGTTGCGCTCCGACGCGTTCGAACATCCCCAGCCGCCGCGTTATCCGGGTGGCGCGGCGCCGCGCTCGGCACGCGATACGGCACGCCACGGCCATCCGCGCGACGTGCGCATCCTGCCCAAGTCGCGCGATTTTCATTGATGTGGACGAGGCGACCAGGGTTGCGATCGGGGGCGTGTGGACCTGCCGGTGTGGGTATCCGGCAGGTCCGTTACGCCAGGGACGCTCCAACGGAGGAGATGGGGCGTCCCGTACACGTCCATCTAGATTGGGGTAGAGGACGGGCGAAGATACGTGGACGGGCGGCTGACGGATGCAGCGGCGCGATAAAGTTTAGTCGGGCCTTATCGGCGTGCCGCGGATGTGGCCGCCCGCCGCGCCGGCTGGCGCGGTCATACGGGTGACACGACACCCGTTGCGACGACCGGACCCTGCGGTACGTCGGTGGATGATCCACCCAGCGCCTCCAGGCTGATCGCCAGCGTGGCACCGGTGGCCAATCGCGCGCGGTTCGCCGCCGCGACGTTAAGCGCCGTCGCGCCGACCGTGCGCAGCAGGCCGAGCGAATGTGGCGTGCCGTCGGCGCCGATGACCCACAATTGCGCGCTGCGCCGGTCGTCGGCCAGAGTCGTCTCGGCAATCCTGAGCGCGCCCGAGCCCGGATCGTAGATGGCGGTGACCGGCGCACCCTTCTTGACCGGTGCGATGGCCGCGGCGAGCAGCGCGTCGGGCATCACCGGCAATGCCCGGGGCGTGGGGGCGGGCTCGGGCGTCACGACCGGCGCCGGAGTCGGCGGGGACTCCACGGGCGCCTGTGTCGGGGTGGGCGCCGGCACCGGCACCGGCACGCGCACGGGCACGCCGACCGGCACGCGCACTGGTGCTGGCAGCGGGCGCAGCACGATCACCAGCAGCAACGCGGCGGCGACCGCGCTCATCACCGCAGCGGCGGCCGGCCAGTAGCGCGACGACGCGGCCGGCGGCGGCGCCTGCAGCGCGTCGAGCGAGCGCTCCACCCGCGCCGACAGCGCCGCGGGCGGCGCGTGTTCCGGCCAGAGATCGAACAAAGTGGCCAGGTAATGGCGCCATTGCTCGACCGCCTGCGCAAAGCCGGGTTCGGCCATCACGCGGCGCAGCGCCGCCCCGCGCTCCTCGCCCTCCAGCACGCCCAGCGCCAGTTCGGCGGCGGCGACATCTGGATCCGAACCCGTCTCGAGGATCGTATCGTCGCTCACTGCTCGAGACACTCCCTGAGCTTCATCAGTCCGCGGCGGACCCAGCTCTTGACCGTGCCGAGCGGGGTGTTCCGGCGCTCGGCCAGTTCGGCATAGGTCAGGCCGTCGAAGAAGGCGGTGCGGATCGAGTCGCGCTGGCGATCCTCCAGCGTATCGAGGCAGTCGTGCAGCAGGTGCGCGTCCTGGTCCGCGCTCAGCGCCTCAAGCGCCGAGGGGCGGGTGTCGACGATCGGCTGGGTGTCGTCCAGCGGGGTGGTGCGGCGGATCGTCTGCGCGCGGCGCCAGTCGATCGCCCGGTTGCGTGCGATCGTCGCCAGCCAGGTGATCGGGCTGGCGCGGGACGGTTCATAGGCGCCGGCGCGCTTCCAGATCGTCAGGTATACATCGTGCAGCACGTCTTCCGCCGCCTGCCGGTCGCCGCAGATCCGCAGCGTGATGCCGAACAGTTTCGCCGAGGTGAGCCGGTAGAGCTCGCGAAAGGCGCCGCGGTCTTCCTCCCCCGCGGCGACGAGGACCTCCACCAGACGCTGGCGCCGCTGCTGCAGCGTCGGCGCGTCGGCCGGCATATCGGGGTGGGGTTTCATCACTCGGCGCAGAAGCTAGCGGGGATGATCGACGGCGGCAATTGCTGCAGATTACCCAAGCGTATCGGCAGTGGCGTTTTGGCGGACCTTTGCGTAATAGCGCCGCATTCGCTTATCGCCCAGGAACCCCCGGCCATGCGCATCGCCATCGCCTCCGACCATGCCGCATTCGATCTCAAGGCCGTCCTGTCGGCTTGGTTGTCGGGCGACGGCCATGACGTGATCGATCTTGGCCCGAGCGGTACCGACCGGGTGGACTATCCCGATTACGGCTACAAGCTGGCCGAGGCGGTCGCCTCGGGCAAGGCCGCGCGCGGGATCGCCTTGTGCGGATCGGGGATCGGCATCTCGATCGCCGTGAACCGCCACCCCGCCATGCGTTGCGCCTTGGTCGGCGAGCCGTATTCGGCGATGCTGGCGCGCGAGCATAACGACGCCAACGTGATCGCGCTCGGCGCGCGGCTCACCGGCGAGGACATGGCCAAGGCGTGCATCGCCGCCTTCCTGGTCGCCGAATTCGCCGGCGGGCGCCATGCCGGCCGCATCGACAAACTCAGCCATCCGCAATTCGAGGAGTTATCCGCATGAGCACCAACCCGCAGACCTTGTCCGACGTGCAGCCGGATGGCTTCTTCACGCGCACGCTGGCCGATGCCGACCCCGCCGTGTTCGCCGGCGTCTCGCACGAGCTGAACCGCGAGCAGACGCAGATCGAACTGATCGCCAGCGAGAATATCGTCTCCAAGGCGGTGCTGCAGGCACAAGGGTCTGTCTTCACCAACAAATATGCCGAAGGCTATCCGGGCAAGCGCTATTACCAGGGCTGCGCGCCGTCCGACGAGGTCGAGACGCTGGCGATCGAACGCGCCAAGCAATTGTTCGACTGTGGCTTCGCCAACGTGCAGCCGCATTCCGGCGCGCAAGCCAATGGCGCGGTGATGCTGGCACTGGTCAAGCCGGGCGAGACGATCCTGGGCATGAGCCTGGATGCCGGCGGCCACCTGACGCACGGCGCGCGCGCGGCGATGAGCGGCAAATGGTTCAACGCGGTGCAATATGGCGTCGATCCGGTGACGCACCTGATTGATTTCGACCAGGTCGAGGGCCTCGCACGCGAGCACAAGCCGAAGCTGATCATCGCCGGCGGCTCGGCCTATCCGCGCGCGATCGATTTCGCCCGCTTCCGCGCCATCGCCGATGAGGTCGGCGCCTATTTCATGGTCGACATGGCGCATTTCGCCGGCATCGTCGCCGCTGGGCTGCACCCGTCGCCGCTGCCCCATGCGCATGTCGTCACCACCACGACGCACAAGACGCTGCGCGGGCCCCGTGGCGGCATGGTGCTGACCAATGACGAGGCCATTGCCAAGAAGATCAATTCGGCCGTGTTCCCGGGGCTGCAGGGCGGCCCGCTGATGCACGTCATCGCGGCAAAGGCAGTCGCCTTCGGCGAAGCGCTGCAGCCCGATTACAAGAGCTACATCGCCGCGGTGGTGGAGAACGCCAAGATCCTGGCCGCGACGCTGAAGGAACGTGGCGCGGACATCGTCTCGGGCGGCACCGACACGCATCTGGCCTTGGTCGACCTGACCCCGCTCGGCGTTACCGGCAAGGATGCCGACGAGGCGCTGGAGCGCGCCGGCATCACCTGCAACAAGAACGGCATTCCGGGCGATCCGCTGCCGCCGACCAAGACCAGCGGCATCCGCGTCGGCTCGCCCGCCGGCACGACGCGCGGCTTCGGCCCCGCCGAGTTCCGCGAAATCGGTAATATGGTCGCCGACGTGCTGGAAGGTTTGCGCGAAAAGGGCGAGCAGGGCGATCCGCAGGTGGAGCATGCGGTGCGCACGCGCGTTAGGGCGCTGTGCGATCGATTCCCGATCTACCCGGAAGGTATCTGACCATGGCCGATTTCAAATCCGAACTGCAATCCGATCCCAAGCTCGGCAAGAGCATGGCGAAATGGGCGGCGCTGGGTGCCGTCGTGGCGATCCCGGTGCCGTTCGTCGGCCCGATCATTGGTGCGGCGGCCGGCGCCGGCTACGCCTATTTCAAGCGCAACAAGAGCTGATGCGCTGTCCATTCTGCGGCCATGAAGACAGCCAGGTAAAGGATTCGCGGCCGACCGACGATGGTGCCGCGATCCGCCGCAGGCGGCAGTGCGAGGATTGCGCCGCCCGTTTCACGACGTTCGAGCGCATCCAGCTGCGCGACTTGTACGTGCTGAAAAGCGAGAACAAGCGCGAACCCTTCGACCGCGAGAAGCTCCTCCGCTCGGTCTCGATCGCGGCGCGCAAGCGCCCGGTCGAGGCGGCGCGGCTGGAAAAGCTCGTCTCCAGCATCCAGCGCCAGCTGGAGACGCAGGGCGAGAACGAAATCCCCGCCAAGCGCATCGGAGAGCTGGTGATGGAGGGGCTGAAGGGGATGGATTCTGTTGCCTATATCCGCTTTGCCAGCGTGTATAAGGACTTTCGCGAGGCGCGCGACTTCGAGGAATTTGCCGGGAATGTGAGTTCGGTGGGGCAGGAATAGGATCGCTTGCCGCGTGGGCTACCGTGTTCAGGGCGGTTGTCGCCGAGCCTTTTAATCGCACCGTTCGTCCCGAGTAGCCATCGAGCTTGTCGAGATGGCATATCGAGGGATAGGGCATAGCGAATGACGTTCTGGACCTATATCCTTCGCTGCAGCGACGGCAGTTACTATACCGGGCACACGGACAATCTTGAGCAGCGCGTTGGGCAGCACCAAGCTGGAGAGATCGAGGGATATACCCATGCGCGACGCCCGGTGACGCTCATGTGGTCGCAGGATTTTGGATCGCGGATCGAGGCGCTGGAAGCCGAGCATCGAGTCAAGGATTGGTCGCGGAAGAAGAAAGAAGCCCTGTTTAGAGGTGATTGGGAGGCGCTGTCGGCAGCTGCCAAGAAACCGAAGGCCGCTCTTGTCTCTCGATACGACGTTTCGACAAGCTCGACGCCTACTCGAGACGAACGGGTTGAGGGTGAGACTGACGGACAAGTCACTAACCTGCCCCCCGTCATCGTCCTCGTCCGCCCGCAGCTCGGCGAGAATATCGGCAAGGCCGCGCGGGCGATGCTCAATTTCGGGTTGGTCGAGATGCGCCTCGTCACGCCGCGCGATGGCTGGCCCAATCCTTCCGCCGGGCCGGCCGCCAGTGGCGCGGATGTCGTGCTGGAACGGGCGCAGGTGTATGACAGCGTGGCCGCGGCGGTGGCCGATTGCCGCCATGTCTATGCCACCACGGTGCGCAAGCGCGGGGTGACCAAGCCGGTGGTAACGCCGGAACAGGCGGCGGTGGCGATCCATGATGCGGTGGGGCGGTCGGCGATCCTGTTCGGGCCCGAGCGGTCGGGGCTGGAGACGGACGATGTCGCGCTTGCCCGCGAGATCATCACCGTGCCGATCAATGCCGAGTTCGGCTCGCTCAACCTGGCACAGGCGGTGATCCTGGTCGCTTATGAATGGTCGAAGGGGACGGGCCTCGCCTCGCCGCCGGAAACCGACCTGCCCGATCCGGCGCCGCAGGAGGAGCTCGAGGGCATGATCGCCCAGCTGGATGCGATGCTGGAGGCGGCGAACTTCTTCTATCCGCCGGCGCGCACCCCGGTGACCAAGCGAACGTTGCGCACGTTGCTGACCAAGCCGGGTTGGTCGAGCCAGGAAGTGCGCACGATGCGCGGGGTGTTGAGTGCGCTGTCGGGGAAGAAGGGGCCGCGGGGGTAGGACAAGCTTCCGATCTCAGGACCGTCACCCCGGACTTGTTCGGCGGTTGTACCCTTCGAACAAGTAACTCGCCGTCATCCCCGCGTAGGCGGGGATCCATATACTCGAACGTCTGCATTTCAGCCGCTAAGCCCGCCATTATGGATCCCCGCCTTCGCGGGGATGACGAACTATGTCTGAAAGGGATAGTCGCCGACTTGTTCCGGGGTCCACCAAGCGGCTTTCTGTGTCGATAGTGCCTTGAAGCCAGAGCGTGCGGCACGGTGGACCCCGGAACAGGTCCGGGGTGACGGCTTGGCTGATGCCAGCTGACCAGACGGCTGCAGGACCACCGGATCGGCTGATTGTTGTTTAGTCCCTACGCCGGTCGAATGCCTTCAGCTCATAGCTGATCGAGGCCTCGACCAGCGCATCCCACAGATCGGCGATGGCATCTGCGGGCAGGCCGGCGGCTTCGGCGGCGGTGATCGCGTTGGAGACGACTTGCGCCTTGCGGTCTTCGTCGCGCACCGCGCCGCGATCCGGCTTGATGCGCGCGGCGGCGTCCATATAGGCGAAGCGGCGGGCGAGCAGCGCGATCAGCTCGCGATCGACCTGGTCGACGCCGGCGCGGACCTCGGCCATCGTGGTGCAATCGGGGCCGGACAGGATCGGATCGGTCATGACATGGGTCTTGCCGAGGCACGCGGCGCCTGTCCAGCTTGACTCAACGGCGCACCCCGGCTAATCGCCCGCCTTCGCAAATGGCGCCGCACCCCGGTGAAGCGGTGGCCCTGTTGACGTCCCAGATGTCAGCGGAGCGATGACCGGGTATCGATCAGCTGAGCTCTCATCGGCGAAGCGGGTCTTGTTATTGGCACTTGCAAGGTAATTTTACGATGTCGAAGCGTTCATCCGCAAAGCATAAACTCGATCGCCGCATGGGCGAGAACATCTGGGGCCGGCCCAAGTCGCCGGTCAACAAGCGTGAATATGGCCCCGGCCAGCACGGCCAGCGCCGCAAGGGCAAGGTCAGCGATTTCGGCATCCAGCTGCGCGCCAAGCAGAAGCTCAAGGGCTATTATGGCGACGTGACCGAGAAGCAGTTCCGCGCTTGCTACACCGAAGCCGCACGCATGAAGGGCGATACCGGCCAGAACCTGATCGGCCTGCTCGAGCAGCGCCTCGACATGCTGGTCTATCGCGCCAAGTTCGCGCCGACCGTGTTCGCTGCACGCCAGCTCGTCTCGCACGGCCACATCCGCGTCAACGGCATCAAGTGCAACATCGCGTCGCGCCGCTGCTTCCCGGGCATGGAGATCACGCTTGGCAACAAGGCCAAGGAAATGGCCCTGGTGATGGAAGCGCAGAGCCTGGCCGAGCGCGAAATCCCCGATTATGTCGCGCCCGACGGCAATGCGAAGGTGACCTTCACCCGCGTGCCGACGCTGGACGAAGTGCCTTATCCGGTGAAGATGGAACCGAACCTCGTCGTGGAATTCTATTCGCGCTGAGCTCTCTTCGACATCAAGGCGTACAGAAAGGGCGGTCCGGCAACGGGCCGCCCTTTCTCGTTCGTGGACAAGAGCGCTCCGCTTCGCCAAGAAAGCGGCATGCCCTCTTCCGGAGTATCCAAGCCGATGCGCGCTGCCTTGTTCCTCGCCTCCGCCGCCCTTGCTCTCCCCGCGTTTGCGCAAGGCGCGCCAAAGCCCGCCATCTCGGTCGATACGCTGAAGACGGTGACGCAGACGCTATCCTCGGATGCCTATGAGGGGCGGGCGCCGACCACGCCGGCCGAGGCGAAGACCACTGGCTATATCGTCGAGCGGTTCAAGCAGGCCGGGTTGAAGCCGGGCAATAAGGGCAGCTGGTATCAGGACGTGCCGCTGGTCGAGATCAGCGCGAGCGACGTGACGCCGCTGACCTTCACCGGGGGCAAGACGCCGGTCACGGCGGCGTATCGCAGCGATCTGGTGATCGCGACCTACCGTGTGACGCCCAAGGTGGCGATCAGGAACAGCGACGTGGTGTTCGTCGGCTACGGCGTGAACGCGCCGGAGCGGGGCTGGAACGATTATGCCGGGGTGGATGTGAAGGGCAAGACGGTGGTCATCCTGATCAACGATCCCGATTGGCAGACACAGGGCCTGACCGGCGATTTCGGCGGCCGCGCGATGAACTATTACGGGCGCTGGACCTACAAGTTCGAGGAAGCGGCGCGGCAGGGCGCGGCGGCGGCGATCATCGTGCATGATACCGAGCCGGCGGCCTATGGCTGGGGCGTGGTGCAATCGTCCTGGACCGGGCCGCAGCTGGAACAGGATACGCCGGGCGATCATATGGACCAGAGCGAGGCGGTGGGCTGGATCCAGAAGCCGGTGGCGGAGGCGTTGTTCGCGAGCGCGGGCAAGGATTTCGGCGCGCTGTCGCGGGCGGCAGCGAGCAAGGGTTTCAAGGCCGTGCCGCTGGGGGTGAAGGCGAGCGTCGGCTTCACCAACACCGTGCGGCGGCAGGCGTCGAAGAACGTCATCGGTATCCTGCCGGGCACCGCCAAGCCGGACGAGGTGGTGCTGTATTCGGCGCATTGGGACCATCTCGGCCGCTGCGATGCGGTGAAGGGCGACGATATCTGCAACGGCGCGGTCGACAATGCCTCGGGCATTGCCGGGCTGGTGGCGATCGCCGAGGCATCGGCCAAGGCCGGCCCCGCCAAGCGGAGCCAGGTCTTCCTGGCGGTGACGGGCGAGGAATCGGGGCTGCTCGGTTCCAAATTCTATGCCGAGAACCCGGTCTATCCGCTGGCGCAGACGGTGGGCGGGGTGAACATGGACGGGCTGAACGTGGTCGGCAAGGCGAAGGACTTCGTGCTGGTCGGCGCGGGCAAGTCCGAGCTCGAAGACATGGTCAAGCCGCTGGTTGCGGCCGAAGGACGCGTGATCGCGCTCGAGCCGACGCCGGAGAAGGGCTATTATTACCGCTCCGACCATTTCAGCATGGCGAAGCTGGGCGTGCCGATGCTGTACGGGGAGAGCGGCGACGATCTGGTGGTCGGCGGGACGGCGGCGGGGCGTGCGGCGGCGGAGGATTATACCGTCAACCGCTACCACAAGCCGCAGGACGAATATGATCCCAAGTGGAAGTGGGATGGCGCGGTATCCGACCTCACCATCTATTATGCGCTGGGGCATAGCCTGGCGGAGAGCGACCGCTGGCCCAACTGGTATCCGACCGCTGAATTCCGCGAAATCCGCGACAAGAGCCGTGCCGGGGCGAAATAGGATGACCGACCACGTGATACAGCCGGCCGAATGGGCGCCGCACCGGGCGGTGTGGATCGGTTTTCCGAGCCATGCCGATCTGTGGCTGGAGGATCTCGACCAGGCGCAGGCGGAAGTTACCGCCTTTGCGCAGGCGGTGCATGCCGGGGGCAAGGGCGAGCGCGTGATCCTGGTCGCGGCGGACGACGAGGCGGCGGCGGCGGCCCGGGGATTGGCCGGCGATGCGGCGGAGGTGGTGGTCGAGCCGTTCGGCGATATCTGGCTGCGCGATACGGCGGCAATCCTGCTGTCGGATGGCAGCGCGCGCGATTTCCGCTTCAATGGCTGGGGCGGCAAATACGATTTGCCGGGCGACGACGATGTCGGCCTGCGCCTGGCGGCGCGGCGCGGGATCGTGGCCGAGCGGCGCGACTGGATTCTGGAAGGCGGAGCAATCGACGGGGACGGGACGGGGCTGGTCGTCACGACCGAGCAATGCCTGCTCAATCCCAACCGCAATCCCGGCCTGTCGCGAGGCGAGATCGAGACGCGGTTGCGCGACGATCTGGGGTTCGGCCGCGTGCTGTGGCTGGGGGAGGGGTTGGTCAACGATCATACCGACGGCCATGTCGACAATCTCGCGCGTTTCGTCGGGCCGAACCGGTTGGCGCTGCCCGAGGGCACGGACAACGATCCCAATTGGCAGGTGTACCAGCAGGCGCGGCGTCGCGCCGAGGACGCCGGGGTGGAGGTGGTCTCGATCCCGTCACCGGGTCGCGTGCTGCGCGACGAGGAGATCGTGCCGGCGAGCTACATGAACTTCTATATCGGCAATGCCGCGGTGGTCGTGCCCTTGTACGGAGCACCCAACGACGCCGCGGCGGTGGCGGCGATCGGTGCCCTGTTCCCGGATCGTGAGACCGTAGGCTTGCGCGCGGATGCGATCCTGACCGGGGGTGGCAGTTTCCACTGTATCAGCCAGCAGATTCCCGCCTGACGAAGAGTTTAGTGGATGGTCGGCGTGGGAGCAACGCCGGCTGGGGCGTCACCGCCCTGTCGGCGTTGACACGCCTGCGCCGACCGTGATCTGACCGCTTGTTCCCCAGGGGAGTCGCGCGATCATGCTCGTTCACCGTCTGCTTGTGGCGCCAATCCTCTTGGCGGGGCTGCTTGCCATGGTGCCGGCGGATGCGCCGCGGGCTGCGCCAGCATCACCTTGCGCGCCGCCGGGTTGGTGACGGGATCGGCAAAGGCGGAAGTGGCGCACGGCCAAGCGGAACTGCCTTTCGCTTGCTACGAATAGGCGCGTGACAAGCAATCGCTCGTGCGCCAGCTCGGCGCGTAAGCCAATGGCGTCAGCGATATCGCGCTGGCGCAGGCGATGCTGCTGAACATCACGCACCCCGCCGCACGCGCCTGGGTGGCGCGATAGGATCGGCCGCGGCCGCGCGTGCCCGAAACGACGATGTCGCATCTCGGCGATTTAAAAGTCAGCAACGAGCCGCTACATGCCTGTGCATGACCGAGATCACCGTCGCCGCGCTCCAGCTTGCCTTCACTTCCGACATGGCGGCGAACATCGCCCATGTCTCCGAGCGCGTGCGCGAAGCGGCGGCGCAGGGGGCGCAGGTGATCCTGCCGCCCGAATTGTTCGAGGGCGAGTATTTCTGCCGCGTCGAGGACGAGGGGCTGTTTGCCAATGCCAAGCCGGTCGGCGAGCATGCAGCGGTGCGCGCGATGCGCGCTCTCGCGGCGGAACTCGGCGTCTATATCCCGACCAGCTTCTTCGAGGCGGATGGCCCGCATCATTACAACAGCCTGGCGATGATCGGTCCCGACGGCAACGTGATGGGCGTGTACCGCAAGAGCCACATCCCCGACGGGCCGGGATACGAAGAGAAATTCTATTTCCGCCCCGGCAATAGCGGTTTCAAGGTGTGGCCGGGGCCGTCCGCGACGCTGGGCGTGGGGGTGTGCTGGGATCAATGGTATCCCGAGACCGCGCGCGCGATGATGCTGATGGGCGCCGAGATCCTGTTCTACCCGACCGCGATCGGCAGCGAGCCACATGATACGTCGCTGGATACCGCACGGTTGTGGCGGCGCGCGATGGTCGGGCATGCGGTGTCCAACGTGGTGCCGATCGTCGCCGCCAACCGCGTCGGGACCGAGCATGACCAGACCTTCTATGGCACCAGCTTCATCACCGACGAACGCGGCGACATCCTGGCCGAACTGGGCCGGGAGGAAGAAGGCGTGATCGTCGCGACGCTGGATCTCGACCGGATCAAGCGCCATCGTGCCGCCTTTGGTTTCTTCCGCGATCGCCGGCCCGATCTGTACGGACGGCTGGTCGAGGACGTCTGAGGGGGCCGCCTCCGCGAGGGGGCGGTCGCGAGGTCGTGCGGCATGGGCGCGCCGGATCATGCCGGCATAGCGATCAATCGTATTTCGGCAGCTCGACCTCTGCGCCGACGCCATATTTATCTCGCAACAGGGCCATGGCCTGATCGACATACGCCGCGGCGGCAAATTCCTGCGCTTGATCGAGCGCGATGCAGGCATCGTGCAACATGGAATAGACCAGTACCGCGTCCATCACTGCCTCCGCTCGGGTGACGGCCCGGTAGGTAGCACCCCGAGTCGGTAATACCGCGTTGGGCGGGCGGGCGGAAGGTGCATCCTGGAAGTCTTCGTGCCGCAACGAGACGACGTGATTTATCCGCATCGGTTGTATTGCTGTCGATCGCCGCTGCTATCATCGTCGAACTGCCTGCACGTACTTAACATTTGTGGCGGAGACGCGTGTCACAAACGTCTAAGGATGTGTTCGGCGGCTGTCCTGATCGGAACGGGTGGAACGAGTTAGATGGATACTGTCGACGATCTGATGCGGGATCTGACGGCGAAACTGGGCGCGATCGCCAACGAATATAAAACACGCGCTGATGATATGCTCGCCTCGACCAAGGCGCGGGCGGCGGCCAACGGGCAGCAGGTGGACCTGGTCGCCCGCGCGCGGGCGATGATGGCGGATCGCAAGGCCAGGCGCCGATATTTCCCGACAGAGCTGTTCCATGAGCCGGCGTGGGAGATGCTCGTCGCGCTGTATATCATCCACGACACCGAGCACACGTTGAACGTCAAGCAATTGGTATCGTGCAGCGACGCGCCGGCCACGACGTCGCAGCGCTGGATCGAGCATCTGCACAGATCGGGGCTGATCGACCGAGTGACCGATCCGATGGACCGGCGGCGGATCGACGTCTCGCTGAGCGAGCGCGGTCATGAAGCGATGACGCGCTATTTGAGTGAAGGCGGGATGCCGTGAGGGTTGGACCCGAACAGGTCGGCTATCCCCTTCAGACATGGTTCGTCATCCCCGCGAAGGCGGGGATCCATAGCGGCCGGCTTCGCGGCTGAATCCTGACGTGTGAGTATATGGATCCCCGCCTACGCGGGGATGACAGCGCATGCCTTGTTCGAGCGGTACAACTGCCGAGGAGGTCCGGGGTGACGGCCTGGTTGATGTGCAGCGCGCCACACTGCGGCCTGTCCTCCTAGGCCCCGGCCTTCGCCGGGGAACATCGAGCGCGGCTTCGACGGGTTGGTGTGAGGTCAGCTCTACCCGCTTGCCCGCGGCTTCAGTCCTGGAACGCCCAGCGTAATGTCTTGGCGAGACCGAACGTGCCGGCGGCGACGAGTGGGCGGCCGAGGCCGGAGGTGGGCAGGCCGTGCATCTCGCGCGCCCAGGCCGGGAGCAGATCGACGGCGGCCTGGAAGGTGATCGCCTGAACCGGTTGCGCGGCGCGTTTGGGGGCGCGTTGCGACAATACGAGCTGGGCCACTTCGCGCGTGCGGGCGTCGCTGACCAGTTCCGGGCGCATCGACTGGATCAGCGCCTGTGCCTCCGCTCTGGTCCGTGGGATCGGATCCGCGCCTAGTTTCTCGGCGATCAGCGCGACTTCGGCGAAATAGCGGTCCTGTTCGGCGCGCGGCATCGACGGGTTGCCATAGGTCAGCCAGGCATCGAGGAAGCTGGTCATCTCGGTGACGTGTACCCAGGCGAGCAGGCGCGGATCGTCGGCGACATAGGGCGTGCCATTGGGTAGCGTGCCCGAGACGTGGCCGTGGATGCCGCGCACGCGGGCAATGACGGCTTCGGCATCGCCGCGCGAGCCATAGGTGGTGATGGCGATGAAGCGCGCGGTGCGGCGCAGGCGCCCGAGCATGTCCTCGCGGAAATTGCTGTGATCCCACACACCCGCCAGCACGGCCGGATGGAGCATCTGCAGCAGCAGCGAGGTGATGCCGCCGACCATCATCGTGGTGACGTCGCCGTGCACCGTCCAGGCGGCGGCGTGCGGGCCGAACAGCCCGTCGGTGCGGCGTTGCACCGGTTGCTGGCCGCGATTGGTATCGTTGAAGATCGCGCGTACCTCACCGACCAGGGCGCGCTTGACCTGTCGGAAGGGCGAGAGTGCGGCCAGGTCCATCAGCGCAGGCCCGCCTGCTGCTCGAGCCAGATGGCCGCCGCGTCGGGCGATTTCTTGTCCGCGTCGCGGTCCACCATGTAATTCGCGCTCCGCATATGCTCGACGCCGATGCGCCCGATCAATGGCGACAACGCACCAGTGAGCCGCGGGTCGCGTGCCGCCTTGGCGGAAATCTGCAGGATCGCATCGTAGCGTGGGATTGCGCGGCGTGGGTCGGTCAGCACCACCAAGTCCTGCGCGGCGATGCGCCCGTCGGAGGTGTAGGCGGAGATCACGTCGGCGGTTTTGCTGTCGAGCGCGCGGTACATGAAGGTCGGGCTGTATGCCTGGGTCGATCTGAAGTTGAGCGCGTAGAGCCGGCGGATCGCCGCCCATTCGGGCCGTTCGAGAAATTCGGGATCGGAGGCGAGCGCCATGGTACCGGCGACGGGCACGAGATCGTCGATCGTCGCGATGCCACGCTGCCGGGCGTCGGCGCCGCGCATGGCGAAGCAATAGGCGTTTTCGAAACCGAGCGCGCCGAGCATCGTGACGTTGTTGCTTTTTTCCCAGGCGGCGATCGCGGCCAGCATCGGCGCGCGCTCCGGCACGTCGGTGCGGCGCATCTCGTTGGTCCAGATCGTGCCCGAGTAATCGACCGAGATATCGATATCGCCGGCCTTCAGCGCGCCGAACACGACCGCCGAGCCGAGCCCGTCGCGGTAGCGCACGCGGTAGCCGGCACGCTCCAGGCGGTGGCCGACCAGCCGCGCGAGGATATATTGCTCGGCAAAGCCCTTAGCGCCGATCGTTACGGTGCGATCACCGTCGCCGCGCGGCCATAAAGGCGCGAGTGCGATGACGATGCCGAGCCCGAGGATGCCGGCGGGTATCCAGATGCGTGCGCGGCGGCGATGGCGGATGCCGTGCTCGATCAACCCCAGCAACGCATCGACCGCCAGCGCGAGCGCGGCCGCGGTGAGGCAGCCGGCGAGCACCAGGGCCCAATTCTGCGTCTGGAGCCCGGCGAAGATCATGTCGCCGAGGCTCGGCTGGCCGACGGTGGTGGAGAGCGTCGCCGCGCCGATCGTCCAGACCGCGGCGGTGCGGATGCCGGCCATCAGCACGGGCGCGACGAGTGGCGTCTCGACCAGACGAAGCTTTTGCCAGGGCGTCATGCCGATGCCGTCGGCGGCCTCGATCACCGCGGGATCGAGCCCGGTCAGCCCGGTCACGCCGTTGCGGAGGATCGGCAGCAGCGCGTAGAGCGTGAGCGCGAGCAAGGATGGCAGGAAGCCGAGCGCGGGGATGCCGCCGCCGACCAGCGCCGACAGCGACAGCAGCAGCGGATAGAACAGGGCCAGCAGCGCCAGGCTGGGGATGGTCTGGACGAGGCTTGCCAGGCCGAGTGTGACACGCGCGACATTGGGGTGACGTGCCGACCAGACGGTGAGCGGCAGGCTGATGATGAGGCCGAGCAGCAGCGCCGAGGCGGCGAGCAGCAGGTGCGATGCGAGCAGATCGGGCACGCGGCCCATGGCTTCGAGAAACGGGCTCATGGCGCCCGTTCCAGCGCCTGCAGTCGGCGGCTTTGTTCGCGCGGGACGGCGACTAGCGCGTCGGCCGCGGCGCCGCCGTCGCCCGCCAGCAGCGCGCGCGGCGTGGCATCGGCGACGATCCGGCCCTGCGCCATGACCAGCACGCGATCGGCGAGCAACAAGGCCTCGGCCATGTCGTGCGTGACCATGATCGTGGTGAGCGCCAGCCGATCGTGCAGCTCGCGGACCCGCGCGCCCAATTGATCGCGCGTGACCGGGTCGAGCGCACCGAACGGCTCGTCCATCAGCATCAGCCCGGGCGCGGTGGCAAGCGCACGCGCCACGCCGACGCGCTGGCGCTGCCCGCCGGAGAGCGCGTCGGGCATGCGGGTAGCGAGCTCGGCGGGGAGATCGACCAAGGCGAGCAGTTCGGCAACGCGTCGGTCATTGTCTCGGTCGCCGGCGATGCGGCGGCCGATGGCGATGTTCTCGGCGACGGTCAGATGCGGGAACAGGCCGATATTCTGGAACACATAGCCGATGCGGCGACGCAGCGTGTGCGGCTCGGCGGCGGTGACGTCCTCACCGGCGATGGTGATGCTGCCCGCGGTCGGATCGATCAGCCGGTTGATCGTCTTGAGGAGGGTCGACTTGCCCGAACCCGACGTGCCGACCAGCGCCACGAAGCTGCCGCCGGCGATCTCCACCGAGGCGTCGTCCACCGCGATGGTCGCGCCATAGCGTTTGGTCACGCCGCTAAAGGCGACCGAGGGTCCGCGGGAGGAGGTGCTATCCGGCATCGACGGCGTTTGTGCGGGACGCTATCCCCGGCGTCAAACGACAAGCGCAGAGCATAAGGGGACGGGCATGACCGAACAGGCGATCTTCATCACCGGGGGCGGATCCGGCATCGGCCGCGCGACTGCCTTGCTGTTCGCCGCCCGCGGCTGGCGGGTCGGGTTGGCGGATGTCGATGCGGCGGGGCTGGCGGGGACGGCGGCGTTGCTGCCGGCGGACATGGTGTCGACCTATCAGATGGACGTGCGCGACCGGGAGGCGTGGGTGACGACGCTCGATGCGTTTACCGCGACGAGCGGTGGGCGATTGGACGTCTTGTTCAACAATGCCGGGATCGGCACGGGCGGGCCGCTGGCCGAGGCCGATTTCGCCGAGATCGACCGCGTGGTGGCGGTGAACCTGATGGGTGCGCTGAACGGCGCCAGGATCGGTTATGCCTATCTGGCGCGCACGCCGGGGTCTTGTTTGCTCAACAGCGCTTCGGCGTCGGCGATCTACGGCTCGGCGGGACTGGTGCCCTATTCGATGACCAAGTTCGCGGTGCGCGCGATGACCGAGGGGCTGGACGGCGAATGGGCGGGAGCGGGAATCAAGGTGCGCGCGATCGTGCCGAGCTTCATCGACACGCCGCTGCTGCAGAGCCCGGCGGGTGGTTCGAACCGGTCGATCCGCGAGACGGTGACGGCGGCGGGCCTCGAACTGACGCCGGTGGAAGAGGTCGCCAAGGCGGCGTGGTCGGCAGTACATGGCGACCGGGTCCACACCTTTGTCGGCAAGACCGCGCACCGCATGGCGTTTGCCGCACGCTGGATGCCGGGCAAGCTGCGCCAGCAGATGCGGCGCGGGCGCGCGGCGAAATAGCTCAGTCGGTGAGCAGGCGATCGATCGCGGTGGCCAGGTCGACGTCGCGGTGGGAGAGGCCGGCGGCGTCGTGCGTGGTCAGCAGGATGTCGACGCGGTTCCACACGTTGGACCATTCGGGATGGTGATCGGCCTTTTCGGCGAGCAGCGCGACGCGGGTCATGAAGGCGAAGGCCTGGCTGAAATCGGCGAAGGTCAGCGTGCGCGTGATGGCATCGCGCGCTTCGTCATAGTCCCATTCGTCCAGTGCATCGAGCGCCTCGGCGCGTTCCTCCTCGCTCAACTGCTCGATCGTCACATATCCCTCCGTCTGGCGCCCGCCGCCGCTAGTCGGTAAGGCTTAGAGCATGGCCGATCCCGCTCCACCAGTCCCCGCTCCCGCCTTCACCGCGCCGGACATCGCCGCGATCGAGGATGTCGCGCTGGCGACGCTTGGCGCATTGCCGCGCGAGTTCCGCGCGCATCTCGGCGATATCGTGCTGATCGTCGAAGACTTCGCCGATGACGCGACGCTGCGGGCGCTGGGCGTCGAGCATCCGCTCGACCTGACCGGCGTCTATCATGGCCGCCCGGTCGGCGAGAAATCGTCGGGTGATTCCGGCGCGCTGCCCGATCGCATCCACCTGTACCGCCGCGCGATCCTGCAGGAATGGATCGAGACCGGCGTGGGGCTGCAGGAGCTGGTGTCGCACGTGATGATCCACGAGATCGGCCATCATTTCGGCCTGTCGGACGCCGACATGCACGCGCTGGAGGATGCGGCCGCTTGAGCGCGGCGCTGCGGGCCGAGCGCGTCACGTGCGTGCGCGGCGGGCGGACCTTGTTCACCGATCTGTCGTTTGTGCTCGAGCCGGGCGATGCCGCATTGGTGAGCGGGCCGAACGGCATCGGCAAGTCGAGCCTGGTGCGCATCGCCGCGGGCCTGCTGGCGCCGCGCGCGGGCGCGGTCACGGCAGTGGGGCGGCGGGCGTTGCTGACCGAGATGGCGGCGCTGGATGCCGAGCTGCCGCTGGGCAAAGCGTTGAGGTTCTGGGCGCGGATCGATGGTGTCGCGTCGATCGACGAGGCGCTCGCCGCTTTCGGTCTGTCGGCGTTGGCCGAGGTACCGGTGCGCTTGCTCTCGACCGGGCAGCGCAAGCGTGCCGGGCTGGCGCGGGTCGTGGCAAGTGGTGCGGCGATCTGGTTGCTCGACGAACCCGCCAACGGGCTCGACGCGGCGGCGACGGCGCTGCTGGAAGAGGCGATCGCCCGACATCGCGGGGGCGGGGGAATCGTGCTGCTCGCCAGCCATCTGCCGATCCGGGTCGATGGCGCGCAGCCGGTCGATCTGGTGCATGCGCCATGAGCGTGCTGGCGGCATTGATCGCGCGCGACGTGCGGCGCGCCTGGGCGGGCGGCGGCGTGACGTTGGTCGTCGCCTTCTTCCTGCTCGTCGCGATCCTGTTTCCGTTCGCGATCGGGCCGGATGCCACGCTGCTGGCGCGGGTCGGCGGCGGGGTGATCTGGGCGGCGGCGTTGCTGGCGGCGTTGCTGCCGGTCGAGCGGCTGATCGCGCCCGATGCGGAGGCCGGCGTGCTCGACCAGTTGGCGGTGCGCGGGATGAGCATGGCGAGCGTTGCCGCCGCCAAGATCGTCGCGCACTGGCTGAGCTTCGGGCCGCCGGTGATGCTGGCGGCGGTGATCGCGGCCGGCTTGCTGGGCGTGGCGCCATCCACGCTGCTGGCGGTCGAGCTCGGACTGCTGATCGGCACGCCGGGGCTGGCGGCGCTCGCGGTCGCCACCGCCGCGCTCGTGGCCGGCGTGCGCGGTGCGGGCGCAGTCGCGGGGCTGGTCATGCTGCCGCTGGCGGTGCCGCTGCTGATCTTTGGCGCCGGCTCGATCGACGGTGGCGCGGGGGCGGTGAAGCTGCTGGCGGCGGTCAGCCTGGTGCTGCTGGCGGGCGCTCCGTTCGTGGCCGGGGCAGCGATGCGCGCGGCGATGGACTGACGCTAGGCCGGGCCGGTCGACTGGCGCGGGACGAGCGTGAACGGGTGATCGACGACCGGGGCATAGGGTTGCTTTTCCAGCATCGCGACGAGCATGTCGGTGGCGTCGCGCGCCATGTCGAATACCGGCTGGTGGATGGTGGTGATGCGCGGCCAGACGATGCGCGCGATGGCGCTGTCGTCGAAGCCGGCAATGGAGACGTCGCCCGGCACCTTTAGTCCCAAATCGTGCGCCGCCATGATCGCGCCCGCCGCCATGTCGTCATTCTGCGCGAAGATCGCGCTCGGGCGGTCGGGCGAGGCGAGCATCGCGCGCGCTGCGGCGAAGCCGCTGTCGAAGGTGAACAGGCCGTCGCCGAGATGGTGGGGCTGCACCGTCAATCCCGCGGCGGCCAAAGCATGGTTGAAGCCGAGCAAGCGGGCCGCGCTGGAGGGATGGCTGGGATCGCCCTTGATCGTGCCGATGCGGCGATGGCCGAGCGAGATGAGGTATTCGGTCATCAGCCGCGCCGCGCCGACATCGTCGGTGATCGTGCGCGGGCCGAGATCGGGCGAGTGGGTCGGGGCGATGCGCACGAAGGGGAAGCGTGCCTGGGCCAGGCGTTCGAGGATCACCGGATGATCCGACGCCGGCGGCGTCAGCACGATCCCGTCGAGCGCGGTCGAGCGGACCAGCCCGAGGATGTTGTCGGCGACCGCCGCGACCTGCTCTACGGGGAGCACCACGAGGCGGTATTTCTCGCCATGCAGCCGCGCGAGCGCGCCTTGCTGTAGCTCCACGACGTAATTGGGGCTGGGATTCTCGTAGAACAGCCCGAGGAGGTAGGAGCGCCGCCCGACCAGCCCCTGCGCCACGACATTGGGATGGTAATGCAGCGCGGTTGCCACCTTCATCACCTTGTCGCGCATCTTGGGCGTGACGTTCGGCGCATCGTTGAACACGCGCGAGACGGTCTTGATCGAGACTTCCGCCTCCCGCGCCACATCGATGATCGTCGCGCGGCGGCCATGGTCGAGCGGTGACGTGGCTGACATGCGGGCTCCCCGGCGCGTGATCGGCATTGGTCGGTCATGGTTGACCAACGTTGCCATTTTGGCGGCGGCCAACCGGACTTGGCAAGGCAAAAAGGGTGCCGGTTCGAACATGCTAATGTGCATCATGTCGCGGTGAATTCCGAGGAACCATCGCCTGGCACCAGCGCTTGTGCCCTCGACTAAGCGAGGAATTTCAACATGCTGGCAATGAACTACCGCGGTCCATACCGGGTACGAGCCGATGAAAAGCCGATGCCGACGATCCAGCATCCGGAGGACGCCATCGTCCGCGTGACGCGGTCATGCATCTGCGGCTCCGATCTGCATCTGTATCATGGCATGGTGCCCGACACGCGCATCGGCACGACCTTCGGCCATGAATTCTGCGGCATCGTCGAGGAGGTCGGGCCGGCGGTCGAGAACCTGAAGGTCGGCGACCATGTGCTGGTGCCGTTCAACATTGCGTGTGGCAAATGCCATTTCTGCCAGCAGGGGCTGTTCGGCAATTGCCACGAATCGAACGCGCAGGCGACGGCGGTCGGCGGCATCTACGGCTATTCGCATACCGCCGGCGGCTATGATGGCGGGCAGGCGCAATATGTCCGCGTGCCCTATGCCGATGTCGGGCCCACCGTCATCCCCGACTGGATGGACCCGGACGATGCCGTGCTGCTGACCGACGTCGTGCCGACCGGCTATCAGGCGGCCGAAATGGGCGGCATCAAGCGCGGCGATACGGTGGCGGTGTTCGGCGCGGGTCCGGTGGGGCTGATGGCCGCCAAGTCCGCCTGGCTGTTCGGTGCCGGCCGCGTGATCGTGTTCGACGAGCTCGAATACCGGCTGGAGTTCGCCAAGCGCTTTGCGCATGCCGAAGTCTATAATTTCCGCGAGATCGACGACATTGCGGTGTTCATGAAGAAGCAGACCGACGGCCTGGGCGCCGACGTGTGCATCGACGCGGTCGGCGGGGATGCCACCGGCAACGGCACGCAATGGCTGCTCGGCACCAAGCTGAAGCTGGTCGCCGGCAACGCGATCGCGCTGCATTGGGCGATCAATTCGGTCAAGAAGGGCGGGATCGTCTCGATCGTCGGCGTGTACGGCCCGACCGGCAACATCGTGCCCATCGGCAACGTCGTGAACAAGGGCATCACGATCCGCGCCAACCAGGCATCGGTCAAGCGGCTGCTGCCCCGGCTGATCGAGCATATTCGCGAGGGCCGGCTGGACCCCAAGCAGATGATCACGCACCGCGTGCCGCTGGAGCATATCGCCGACGCCTATCACATCTTCTCGGGCAAGCTCGACGGCTGCATCAAGCCGGTCCTGCTTCCCAACGGCGCCTGAAGGGACCGATCATGACCAACCTTGTCGATACGTCGAAGATACCGGGCTGGGGGACCGATGCCGATCCCGAGAACGACCCGACCTATCCGATGCGTCATATCGAGGACCAGACGCGCGGCGACACCTGGGCGCGGCCGGTGCAGCAGCAACCCGATGTCGAGGTGCTGGAATCGATCGAGTACAAGCACATGCCGGCGGTCACCGGCACGTCGACCCCGCCGAGCGGGATCAGCGGCATGATCCGGCGCGTCGCGTTCAAGCGCAGCGAATCCGACTGGTGGCACTGGCTGCTGTTGATGGGGGCCGACCGGATCAACGTCGTCGAGGGCATCGTCGATGACCTGGCGCACGGCAAGGTGCCGAACATCCCGGCAGAAATGGGCGCGCGCGCCGAGTGGCAGCACAACAAGAGCGGGCTGGCCAAGAAGATCGGCGTGCTGGGCCTGATCGTGGGATCGGTGGCGCTGGTCGGCGTGGTGCGGAAGCGGCGCGAGGCGCCGGTGGAGGAGTGAGGCGGGGGTGGGCGGGGCGGCTAAGCGCGACGTTCTGCTGAGTGCGAGGCATCGTCGTCACCCCGGACTTGTTCCGGGGGCCACTTAGCCTCTCGTCCGCTGGCCCGCGAGCATGCGGAACAGTGGACCCCGGAACAAGTCCGGGGTGACGGAGGATAGTCCAGAAACTGGAGTTAACCACCCCGTTCGTCTTGAGGTGCCCCTTCGACTGCCTGCAAGGGCAGGCGCTCAGGACAGGCATCGAGTAGCCCGCAGGGCGTATCGACAGGGCGTATCGAAAGACACGCGCCCCGCGCTCCATCAGTGCTTCGATACGAGCCCTCGATACGGCCTGCGGCCTACTCGGTCTCTACTCAGCACGAACGGGTGTGTGAGTGGAGCGTCCGTGGTCTAGCTGGAGCTCAGCCCCCTGCTCTCGCGATCAGGCGGCGAGCGGGAAGCGTAATAGTCGATCCTCGACCGCGATCACCGCCTGTGCGCCGCCGCCCACCGCGCGCACGATCTCGCGGTGGTCGGCATCCAGGCCGCCGGTGAGCGACCCGAAGGCGGGAAAGATCATCTTGCTCGACGTCATCACGAAGCAGCGACGCGAGACGAGGCGGCCGCGAACGCGGATGCGCAATTTGGGATGGAAATGGCCCGACAGTTCCGGACGGGGATCGGTGGGGTCCGCTTCATGGCGCAGCACCAGGCCGTCGACGACCGCCTCGGGCAGCACCTCGCCGCCGCAGCGATCGATGTGCGGATCGTGATTGCCGGTGATCCAGATCCAGCGGCGCGCACCGGTCAGCGCGCGCAGCATGTCCTGCGCGGCGTGCGGCAGGCGATCGCAGCCGGCGGAATCGTGGAAGCTGTCACCCAGGCACCAGATCTCCCGCGCCTGCGTGGCGGTGGCCAGCGCGGTCAGATCCGCCAATGTCGCCATGCTGTCATAGGGCGGCAGCATCTGCCCGCGTAGTGCGTACCAGCTGGCTTTTTCGAAATGCAGGTCGGCGACCAGCAGCGCTTGGCGCGCGGGCCAGAAGAGCGCGCCTTGCGGCAGGGCAAAAAGATCGTGGCCGGCGAACGAAAAGGGAACCATTGCCGGGCTATGACGGTAAATGCGTGGTGGATCAACGCCATGCGGGCGTTAATACACTATTCCCTTGCGCTGCAGTGCAACAGGCGTAGAGCGCGCCGTCCTTCATCACAGGCCGAATGCAATGTCTTCCGCCGTAGCGACGCCCGGGCAGGCGCCATCGCCATCCGCCCCACACGCCCACCCTGCGCTGATCGTGCTGACGATCGGTGCGATCGGTGTCGTGTTCGGCGATATCGGCACCAGCCCGCTTTATGCCTTCCGCGAGGCGCTCGGCCAGAGCGGCAAGGACGGGATCGACGCGAGCGAGATATTGGGCGTGCTGAGCCTTGCCTTGTGGTCGCTGATCCTGGTCGTGACCGTCAAATATGTCGTGTTCCTGATGCGCGCGGACAATCAGGGCGAAGGCGGCGTGCTGGCGCTGACGGCATTGGCTAGGCGGGCGCTGGGCAAGAGATCGATGGTCGCGATCGTGCTCGGCGCGGCGGGGGCATCATTATTCTATGGCGATGCGATCATTACCCCGGCGCTGTCGGTGCTGTCGGCGGTCGAGGGGCTGCGCACGCTGCCGGGCGTGGGGCAGGGAATCAGCGAGCAGAGCATCCTGCTGCTGACGATCGTCATCCTGGTCGGGCTGTTCCTGATCCAGGCGCGCGGTACGGCGCGCGTCTCGGCGCTGTTCGGGCCGGTGTGCCTAGTGTGGTTCGTGGTGATCGGCGGAATCGGGCTGTGGCATATCGCCGACGAGCCATCGATCCTGCGCGTCTTCTCGCCGCATTACGGCGTGATGTTCCTCGTCACGCACGGCGTGACCGGGCTGTTCGTGCTCGGCGCGGTGTTCCTGACGGTGACGGGCGCGGAAGCGCTGACCGCCGACATGGGGCATTTCGGGCGCGCGCCGATCCGGCTCGGCTGGTTCTTCCTGGTGTTTCCGGCATTGTGCCTCAATTATCTCGGCCAAGGCGCGTTCGCGCTGGCGACGCTGGAGGCGGCACAGGCATCGGGCGGCAAGTTCGCCAACCAGGACTGGTTCTTCCTGATGGCGCCGGAGCGGTTCCGGCCGTGGCTCGTCGGCCTGTCGCTGGCGGCGACGGTGATCGCGAGCCAGGCGGTGATCACCGGGGCCTATTCGCTGACTCAGCAGGCGATCCAGCTTGGGCTGCTGCCGCGCCTGCGCATCCGCCAGACATCGGCGCGCCATGCCGGGCAGATCTACCTGCCAGCGATCAACTGGCTGTTGCTGGCGGGTGTCCTGGTGCTGGTGGTGCAGTTCCGCAGCTCGACCGCGATGGCCGCGGCGTACGGCATTGCGGTGACCGGCACGATGGTGGTGACGACGTGCCTTGCCTATATCGTCGCGCGGCATCGCTGGAACTGGCGGCGGCCGGTGGCGATCGCGGTGATCGCCCCGTTCTTCCTGCTCGACCTGATCTTCTTCGGCGCCAACATCCTGCGCGTGATCGAGGGCGGATGGGTGCCGCTGGTGGTGGCGGCGGCGATCGGGCTGCTGATCTATACCTGGGTGCGCGGCCGCGGCATCGTGCGCGCGTTCGAGGAGCGGCAGAGCGTGCCGCTGAGCGATCTCGCCGCAGCGCTGGCCAAGCGGCCGCCCGAACGGGTCGAGGGCACGGCGGTGTTCCTGACCGCCAACCCGCATAGTGCGCCGGGCGCCTTGCTGCACAACCTGAAGCACAACAAGGTGCTGCACGAGCGCAATCTGGTGGTCAGCATCCGCACCACCGACCGGCCGGTGGCAGCGGACGAGGACCGCGTGAAGCTGGAGCGGGTGGACGACAATTTCGTGATCGTGATGCTGACCTATGGCTTCATGGAGACGCCCGACGTGCCGGCGGACCTGGGTTTCCAGGCGGCAGCAGCGAAGAAGGTGCTGAACCCCGCCAAGACGAGCTATTTCATCGGGCGCAACACGCTGAAGCCGTCGGCCAAGGAAGGCATGCCGCTATGGCAAGACCATCTGTTCATGTTCCTGCAGCGCAACGCGAGCGACCCGACCGATTTCCTGAAGATCCCGCCGGGCAAGGTGCTGGAGCTGGGCGAGCAGGTGATGGTCTGAGGAGGGCGTTTGGGGGAGTGGGTCGGTGAAGGGGTTGAACATCGGCAGCCTGACGTAGGCGATGGATGCCGTCCCGAAAAAGCGATGGTGGTTCGAAAATCGCGTGAGCGCGTCTTACTCGCCGTCACCTGGGCGAAGATCGTCATCCGAAATCTCGTAAGCCAAGATGTCGCCCGGCGCACAGTCAAGATAACGGCAAATCGCGGCAAGGGTGGAGAAGCGCACACCCTTGACCTTGCCCGACTTGAGCAACGACAAGTTCGATTCGGTGATCCCGATGGCCTCGGCGAGTTCCTTGGAGCGCACCTTGCGGCGGGCCAGCATCACGTCCAGGTTGACGATGACGGGCATCAGACGAAGTCGGCCAGGTCGCGCTCGGCTCGCATCCCCGCCTCCAACGCCCACGCGGTGGCGTAGGCCGCGATTGCCAGCAACAGCGCCGGCCCGGCAACGGTCAGATCGAGCGCGATATACCAAGAGGCACCGCTGGGCGTGCCCGGGAACAGCAGCATCGCCTGCAAGCTGTCAGTCAGCGGCTGCGCAACTGCCCACAGTACCGCGGAGAGCGCTCCACGCCTGAGCCAAGGCAAGGCACGCGCCAGCACAGGCCCGCCGCGTCCTCCAAGCCGGCGCAAGGTCAATCCGACGGCCACGAACAGGAAGACCAGGAAACCCTCGTCGAACAGGCTCAGACCTGCCAGACCTAGTCGCACGGATGGCTGGCCAACATAGGCGGCAAAGCGCGCGTGCGCCGCGGGGTCACCGGAAACCGAGGCTTGTTCGGCGACCGGTAACAAACCGATGAGATCGGCACCTTGGCGACATCCCTGCTGGTTGCCGCACGAAATCGACCAGCCCGGCACGATCGACTGCGCCACCGTCGCCACTCCCCACATCGTCGCCACTAGAAGGAATACGATCCCTGCGATGCGGCAGACACGCGCCTTCCCGGAAGGAAGAGAATAGCTGTCACTCATCATATTCTTTCTGTTTGACGAAAATTACTTGCCAGAATACACCATTGTCATCGTCGGTGCGACGGCCCTTCGCAAGGGGGGACACATGATGTGTTGGAAAAAGAGCGCCGTTGGCGCTGTAATGGCGCTCGCCTCCACCTGCGCTATGGCGCAAGACAATGCTCCACCGCGAGACCGGACGTCGCGATGGGCCGGATCGGAGGTCGCTATCGGGCTGCTTGAGCACGGCTCGAACTTTCATCCGTTGGGCGACGAGTTGGTATTTCCCGATCTGCCGGCCGGGCAAATATATGAAGGCGGCGAGGAGGATGGCACGGTCGACGTCCAGCTTGTCTATCGCAGCGCCCCGTTACCCTGGGCGCTAAAGCCGCGGCTGACCGGCAAGGTGCAGGTCAACACCGCTGGCCGCACCAGTTTCGCCAGCGTGGGCGCGGAATGGCGGCAGCACGTCCTCCACGGCCGGATGTATGGGCAGGTCGGGATTGGGCTGACCATCCACGACGGCTATCGCTTCACCCCTGATCCGTTCGACCCCACCCTGCCGATCGGCGAGGCCCGGCGGCGATATCACATCTATCGCACGCGCACCGCGTTTGGTTCGCAGCTTCTGTTCAATCCCAATGCGTCGTTGGGCGTGCGCCTGAATCCGGGCTGGGCAGTCGAGGCGACGTGGGAGCATTTCAGCCACCGCCAGCTGTTCTCAAAACAGAATCCTGGGATCGACAATCTCGGGCTGCGTCTCGTGCACACGTTTGGTCGGCGTCAATGATCCTTCTGACAATGCTCCTTGCGGCGCAGGCGGCACCTCCACCGGCCGCACTCAACGATATCGTCGTGGTCGGGCAGCGCATGGAGCGGCTTAAGCGGCTACGCATGACGACGAAGCGCGACCGCGCGACCGGCGTCACCCGATGCATCTTCAAACGTCGCAGCGGCGACCCCACGCTGGACGCAGCCGTTTGCGACGCGGTTATTGCCTGCGTCCCAAAGGTGAAGACGGTAGACGAAATGCGCAGCTGCGTCGCGCCGACGATGGATGCGTTGGTCGCCAAGGGGGTGCCATGGCAAGCAGGGCCAACGAGGGATCGGTAGGGATCAGACGGTATGGCATTCCGGGCCAGATCGTTTCGCGACCATCAAGCGAGGGCAGCCATCATCGGGCGCTGCACCCCACCGCGCGTGTGCCGCAACTGCCCCCCGGCTCTGCGGGGACAGTGTGCGACAATCCCCGTCAGCCGGCATACGCCTTCACCAAGTCGAACAGATAGGCGCGGCCGTCGTATAGCGATTTTATGCGGATGCGTTCGTTCAGGCCGTGGACGCCGTTGAAATCGGCGTCGATGAACATGCCGGGTACGCCGTAGACCGGGATGCCGATCGCCTGGAAGAAGATGCCGTCGGTGGCGCCGGTCGACATCAGCGGGACCAGCGGCACGCCGGGGAAATGCTTGGCGGCGACGGCCTTGGCTGGACCGAGCAGCTTGGGGTCGAGCGGGGTGGGCACGGCGGTGGGGCGGACCGGCTGGTTGATCGTCACCTTCACCTTGGCGCCGGCGAGTTCCTGCAGCTTGGCGGCGGTGGCCTCGACCGTTTCGCCGGGGAAGATTCGGCAGTTGATGTTGGCGGTGGCGCGCTGCGGCAGCGCGTTCTCCGCATGGCCGGCGTTCAGCAGCGTGGCGACGCAGGTTGTGCGTAGCGTCGAATGGAAGGTCTTGTCGGTGCTGACGATCTTGTCGGCGGCTGCATCGCTCGGATCGGCGAGCAGGCGCTTGATGGCGTCGCCCATCTCCCCCGGCACCGATGGCGCGGTGGCGGTGAAGAAGGCGCGCGTGGTCTCGCTGAACTTGATCGGGAATTCGTATCCGCGCACCGCCTCGACGGCATCGGCCAGTTCGTAGATCGCGTTTTCGGGCACCGGCTGCGAGCTGTGCCCACCGGGGTTGGTGGCGGCGAACGTGTAGTTCTGCGCCGCTTTCTCGCCGACCTGCATGGCGAGCACGCTGCGCTTGCCCTGCGCGTCGATGCGCCCGCCGCCACCTTCGTTGAGCACGAATTCGGCGGCGATCAGATCGGGCTTGTTCTTGGCGAGCCATTGCGCGCCGTTCCAGGCGAAGGTCGTCTCCTCACCGCAGGTGAGCGCGAGCTTGATCGTGCGCTTCGGCTTGTAGCCGGCCGCCTTGAAGCGGATCATGCTGTCGGCCCACACCGCCGCCATTGCCTTGTCGTCGACCGTGCCGCGGGCGTAATAATAGTCGCCTTCCTCGATCAGTTTAAACGGATCGCGCACCCAGTCCTCGCGCTTGGCCTCGACCACGTCGAGATGACCGAGCAGCAGCACGGGCTTCAGCCTGACGTTGCTGCCGGGCAGGATCGCGACGATGCCGCCCTCCTTCGGGTGATCGGGCACCGAGAAGAGCGTGATGTCGTTGTCGGTATAGCCCGCCGCCTTCAGCCGCGTGGCGATCTGCGCCGCGGCTTGCGTGCAGGAGCCGGCCGACAGTGTCGTGTTGGTCTCGACCAGTTCCTTGTACAGGCCGAAGAAGCTTTGCTGATCGGCGCTGAGCGTCGTCTGCGCCGGTGCGGCTTGTGCCGCCAGAATTGCCGTTATCCCGAATGCCGCCTGCCTGATCGTCCGCATCGTCGCCCCCAATGATCGTGTTCGAAGGCAGCGTAACGCGTCGCGCAGGCGGCGCAAGGCGGGTCAGAAGAAGCGCTGCGTGCCGCGCGGGAGGGCGAAGCGGACTTCGCGGTTGGGGAAGTCGATGTCGACCCGGCGGAACATGCGCAGCGCGTCCATGCCGAGCAGCAAGGCCGGGCGTTTCTGCAGCCCGAAACGGGCAAAGGGCGCGGCGTCGGCAAAGGCGACCGGCAGGTTCTGGAACGTCACGCCGCCAACCCGAACCTCGGCGATCTGGGTATAATCCGCCGCCAGCTTTTCACCGGTGACGCTGGTGAGCGAAACGGGGATCATGCGGCGACGGCCGACCCGTGCCTTCAGCGCCAGATTGCCCATCGTCACGGCCGAGCCGGTATCCAGTACGACGCGAACCCTGGTGCCGCGATACATGGCATCGGTCACCACCAACTGCCCCAGTACGCTGCGCGCGGTGACGACGATCTCGTCGGTGCTGGAGCGGGTGCGCTGGCGGCGCTTGGTGGCCGCAGCGACGGTCATCTGGCGGCGGTCGAAATCGATCGTCAGCGCGCGATCCTGCAGCGTGTCGAGGCCGAGCAGACCGTGGCCGCCGAGATGCTGCGCCTCGAGCGCCGGCGCCTCGATGCTGGCGCCGCCCAACGTGCCGACGGTGATCAGCGGGATGATGGCAGTGGCGACGATGCTGGTACCGGTCATCGCGGTCATTCGCACCCGGCGGCCGGGGCCGAGCTTGAGCAAGTTGGCCAGCTCGCGCGAGATCACCGTGCGCTGTGCGCCGGTATCGACGATGAACGCGTAAGGCCCCGCGCCGCCGATCGTCACCGGCAGCGTCATGCGATCCTGCTCGGTGGCGAAATCGAGCTGCTCGGGTGGGGCGGTGCCGGGTGGTGGCGGATCGACTGGATCCTGCGCTGCCGGCGTGGCGGCTAGCAGGCTGAGCAACAAGGCGGCCCTGATCGACATGGGGGGAGGGTGCGCCCGGATCGGACCTTTTGCAATGCCTGCGTTCGGTTCGTGTCAAGCGAAGCCGACACCTGCGCTTGGGTGTGTCTCGACTACGCTCGACACGAACGGATTGGTGGAGGTGATTTCCGTCGTCACCCCGGACTTGTTCCGGGGTCCACCGTGCCGCACGGTCTGCGGTTGCGGCACTATCGTCGTGGCAAGCCGCTTGGTGGACCCCGGAACAAGTCCGGGGTGACGGTTTGAGGAGTGGGGCTGCCGGCGGGGTGGATGGCTGAACCGTTGCATCCGGGAGGAGTTTAGTCGAGCCGCATGGCTTCTGCGGCCAGCGCTTCCGCCTCGATCAGCAGGGCGTCGTCGGCGAGGCCCGTGGCGATGCGTTCGCGGCCGATCAGCGTCAGGACCGGCACGGCGAGCGGCGAGACGCGGTCCAGGTCGACGTGCAGCATCGTGTGCGCGGCGCGGTCCAGCAGGTCGGCGAGGCGGCCGACATCGGTCATGCGCGCGCGGGCATCCTCCCATGCCGCCTGCAGCAGCAAATGGCCGGGTTCGTATTTGCGCAGCACGTCGTAGATCAGGTCGGTCGAGAAGGTGACCTGCTTGCCGGTCTTGCGCTTGCCGGGATGCTGGCGCTCGACCAGGCCGCCGATCACCGCCACCTCGCGGAAGGCGCGCTTGAGCAGCGCCGAACTCTGCACCCAATCGACGAACTCCTCCTCCAGGATGTCGGGCGAGAACAAGGCGGCGGGATCGGTGATCTTTTCCAGGCCGTAGCAAGCGAGCGCATAATCGTTAGAGACGAAGCCCATCGGCTTCAGGCCCAGCGTCTCCATGCGCCGCGTGACCAGCATGCCGAGCGACTGGTGCGCGTTCCAGCCTTCGAAGCTGTAGGCGACGACATAATGCCGGCCCTCGCGCGGGAAGGTTTCGACCAGCAGCTGCCCGGGGCTGGGCAAGGTGGAGCGGCGCGTCTGCACTTCGAGCCATTCGCGCACGTCGTCGGGGAAGCGGTGCCATTCGCCGGGCGCAGCGAGGAAGCCGCGGACCCGCTCTGCTAGGTTGGTCGACATCGCCATGCGGGCGCCGCCATAGGTGGGGATACGTGCCGGGCGCGAGCTGGCGCGGACCAGCAGATCCTCGTTATCGACGCCCATCACCTCCAGGCTCATGCCGGCGAAGAAGAAGGTGTCGCGCGGGGTGAGCGTGGCGGCGAACGCTTCCTCGACCTTGCCCAGCGCGCGACCGTTCTTGAACCGCACGGTGAGCATCGTTGCCTCGACGATGATCCCGGCATTGAGGCGGTGCTGCGCGATGAAGCTTGGATGGCTGACGCGCCACAGGCCATCGGGTCCTTGCGTCAGGCGTTTGAACTTGTCGTATGCTTTCAGCGCATAGCCGCCGTCGCGGATGAAGCCGAGCACGCGCTCGAACGTCTCGCTGGTCAGCGCGGAATAGGGGAGGGCGGAGCGGATTTCGCCCAGCATGTCGGCGCTGCTGAACGGCGCGGCGCAGGCGCAGGCCATGATGTGCTGCGCGAGCACGTCGAGCCCGCCTTGCCGAAAGATGTCGGGGTCGAGTTCGCCTGCCTCCACCGCATCGAGCGCGGCGCGGGCTTCGAGATATTCGAAGCGGTTGCCCGGCACGATCACCGCTTCGGATGCTTCGTCGAGCCGGTGGTTGGAACGGCCGATGCGCTGCAACAGGCGCGACGATCCCTTGGGCGCGCCCATCTGGATCACGCAATCCACATCGCCCCAGTCGACGCCGAGATCGAGGCTGGCGGTGGCGACCAGGCCGCGCAGCTTGCCGGCGGCCATCGCGCTTTCCACCTTGCGCCGCGCCTCCAGGCTGAGCGAGCCGTGATGGATGCCGATCGGCAGGCTCATCGCATTGGCCTTCCACAGATCTTGGAAGATCAGCTCGGCCAGGCTGCGCGTGTTGCAGAACACGATCGAGGTGCGGTGCGTTTCGATCTCCGCCATTACCTGCTCGGCAGCGTAGCGGCCGGAATGGCCGGACCAGGGTATGCGGCCCTCGGGCAGCAGGATGGCGATGTTGGGTTCGGCACCCGGCTCGCCCTGGACCAGATCGACCGTGTCAATGTCACCATCGGGCGCCAGCCAGGCGCGGTAGCCGTCTGCATCCGCCACCGTCGCCGACAGCGCGACGCGGCGCAGGCCGGGGGCGAGGCGCTGCAGCCGTGCCATGCACAAAGCGAGCAGGTCGCCGCGCTTGCCGGTGGCAAAGGCATGGACCTCGTCGACGACGATCGTCTTGAGGTTTTCGAAGATCAGGTTGCTGTCGGGGTAGCTGAGCAGCAGGCTGAGCGATTCGGGGGTGGTGAGCAGGATCTGCGGCGGGCGGAGGCGCTGGCGTGCCTTGCGGTCGCTCGGTGTGTCGCCGGTGCGTGTCTCGACGCGCAGATCGAGGCCCATTTCCTCGATCGGCGTGATCAGGTTGCGCTGCACGTCGATCGCCAGCGCTTTCAGCGGCGAGACGTAGAGCGTGTGCAGGCCCTCGGTCGGATTTTCGATGAGTTCGGTGAGGGTCGGGAGAAAGCCGGCCAGCGTCTTGCCTGCTCCAGTGGCGGCGACGAGCAGGCCATGGTGCCCGGCGCGCCCGACATCGAGCATGTCGAGCTGATGCCGGCGCGGGGACCAGCCGCGCGTGGCGAACCAATTGGCAAGCGGCGGCGGCAGATCGTGTGTCGGTGCCGATATGGAGGAAAGGGCCGCGTGCATTCCCCTAGATCGTGATCGGCGGGGCGGGGATCAACCCGGGTCGGTGCCGCGCTCGCGATCCTGTTCGGCCTGTTCGGCATAGAGCTGCTTGGTGGCGCCTTCGCTCTCACGCTGCTGGCGCTTGCTCAGGCGGTTGTGCGTCATCGCCCAGATAAGCGCGCCGGCAAGCAGGATCGGCCCGCCGATGATCACGAATCCCCAGATGTTCTCGAACATGGCAGCCTCGCTTGTGATGCAAATTCCTCAACCTAACGAAGGTGTTGTCGTTTCGATCCTGAGGGGTGGCGGCGGGACATGCCCCTTGGCCGCAGCCCTCCCACGCGCCATATCGACGGCATGGCAAAGCTCGGCGACTGGATCGATCCGCAACCGCACGGCATCTACGTGACGCCCGCCGACATCTGGGTCGATCCGTCGCGCCCGGTGCCGCGCGCGCTCGTCACGCATGGCCATGCCGATCACGCGCGCGGCGGGCATGAGCAGGTGTGGGCGACGCCCGAGACGCTGGCGATCATGGGTGTGCGCTATGGCCCGCAGGCGGGGGTGCCGGTCGCCTATGGCGAGACGATCGACTGTGGTGGCGGGGTCCAGGCGACGTTCGTGCCCGCAGGCCATGTGCTGGGCTCGGCGCAGATCGTGCTGGATCACCGCGGCGAACGCATCGTCGTGTCGGGTGACTATAAGCGGCGGGCGGACCCGACCTGTGCCGGGTTCGAGCCGGTGCAATGCGACGTGTTCATCACTGAGGCGACGTTCGGGTTGCCGGTGTTCCGTCACCCCGATACCGGTGACGAGATCGACAAGTTGATGGCCGCCCTGCGCGCCAATCCGACACGCTGCGTGCTGGTCGGCGCCTATGCGTTGGGCAAGGCGCAGCGCGTGATCCGCGAACTGCGCGACCGCGGTCATAGCGATCCGATCTACCTGCACGGCGCGGTGCAGCGGTTATGCGACCTGTATGTCGAACTGGGCGTCGATCTGGGCGAGCTGCGGCTGGTGGCGGATACGCCCAAGGCCGAATTGATGGGCAAGGTGGTGGTGGCGCCGCCGGGCGCGCTCAACGATCGCTGGTCGAGGCGGTTGCCCGATCCGATCACGGCGATGGCCAGCGGATGGATGCGCGTGCGGCAGCGCGCGGTACAGCGCAACGTCGAGCTGCCGCTGATCCTGTCGGATCACGCCGATTGGGACGAGCTGACGGAGACGCTGACCGAGATCGCGCCCAAGGAGGTATGGGTGACGCATGGCCGGGAGGATGCGCTGGTCCATTGGTGCATGACGCGCCAGATCAAGGCGCGGGCGCTGGCGCTGGTGGGGTATGAGGACGAGGATGACTGAGGGGGTTGCGCGTTGAGCGTTGGGCCGGTGTTCTCCCGCGGAAGCGGGAGTCCAGGGCCACAAGCTCGGGCGCCTGTAACCCTGGGCTCCCGCTTTCGCGGGAGAACAGGAGGGTACGGGCGATATGCTCTGGACTCCGGCTATATGCCCTAGGCATCAGCGCCGCCCTTGCCCGACGGCTCGTCTTCCCCGGCCGCCTTCCGCGTCTTGTCGACCTGCTCCACGATCGCGGGCCCCGTCAGCCCCGCGTCGATCATGCCGACCAGCTTCATCGCCGGATTGTCGGCCGGTGCGTGCGGATCGTAGGCGAGCGGCAGGAGCACCTTGCGCGCGCCGGGCGGATCGCCGTCGACCAGCAACTGGCGCACGACCAGCAAACGCAGGCCGGAGTCGTGCGGTGACAGATCGAAGGCGCGGAACAAGGCGTTGGTCGCGCTGGTGGTCGGTTTCTCGTCCGCGGCCAGGAAGCTGGTGTAGAATAGCATCAGCGGCTCGGCGGCATCGGGATCGAGCCGGTTGGCCTTGACGAACCAGCTGCGCGCCTCCTTCCACACCTTGGCGTCCCGAGATTTGGCGATCGCCGCCATGCGCAAGCGCGCGCGGCCCTTGTAGAGCAACGCTTCGCGATACTTGGCATCGGCGGCCAGCGCACGGTCCGCCGCGGACTCGCACAGCGCATCGTTGCCGGCATCGTATTCCGCCTCGGCCAGCACCGCTTGCGCCGCCGGGTCGGCCGGGAAGAGCGCGGCGCGCTTGCGTGCCTCGGGCAGCAGGGCGAGCGCCTGATCATGCGAGACTCCGCGATCGGAGCGCATCCTGACCGCCATCGTCCCGGCCTCGCCGGTGGACAGCGGGCGCAGCGCGATCGCGCCGACCTTGGTGCGATCGGGCGGCAGCTTGATGCCCATGATCTTGTTCTGCCGGAGGTAGGCGTCCATGTCCTTGTTCAGCGCCTTGAGATCGCCAAAGGCGGTGCGGGCGGCCTCCAGGCTCGGTTTGCCCTGGTTGATCAGCTTCAGATAGGCGGACAATTGGCCCTGACGTGGCTCACTGAAGGTCAGCATGTGCGTCAGCAGCCAGGCGCGGCCGTAGAACACGTCCTGCTGCGTGGGCGACAGCTTGGCCTTGCTGTCGTCGAGCAATGTCTCGACCTTCATCGCGGGGGCGAACAGCAGGCCCGTCGCGCGATGCTGTGCCGCCACGCCGATCTGCACCGCGCCATCGGGCGTGATCTTGGCGGTGGCGTTGAACTCGGCAAAGCCTTCGACGAACCAGCGCGGATAGGCGGCGGCGAAATTCTCCAGCATCAAATGATGGGCATATTCGTGGAATAGCACGAGATCGGCGTTGAAGGTGTCGCTCGGGCCGTTGATGCGACGCGGCGTATAGGCGATCGATCCGCCTGCGCGAGGCACGTAGAAACCCGCCACGTTGCGGCACCCTTGTCCGCACAGGTTCACCACCGCAGTATCGCTCGGCACGACATAGATGGTCAGCCGGTTGGAGCGCGCGCCGGCGACCGTCTCCATGCCGCGCATATAGCGTATGGCACTGTCCAGTCGTTCGAGCCGCTCGGCGAAGCCGGTCAGCCAGCGTTCGTCGCTATCGGCATAGATCAGGAAATGGTCGCTGCTCGCCTCGCGCCATTCGGCAGCGGCGGGACGGGCGATCAGCGCCGCGGCAGCGATGGCGAGCGATGCCAGGAGGCGCGGCGACATCACGCGGCTGGCCGGTCGATGAAGCGGCGCTTGTCGGTGACGATCGTCATGCTGAGTCCCCCCGGCTCTTACGGCGCCTGTACGCCGAGCCACAATTAAGCCTTTTTAGCGGCGCACTTTCCAGTCGAAACTTCGGGGTCGGAGAAAAGGGCGGATGCAGATCGTGGCACTGCTGATGCTGCAGAGCGGCACCGCCGGTATGGCCGGGCCGGTCGGCGATGTGGTCCGTCTGAAGCCGGTGCTGCCTCGCCGGTGCGATGAGAATGATGGCGACATCGTGGTGTGTGGCAGGCGGCATGATGATCAATTCCGCTTGCCGCGGCTGGACAGCGAACGCTTCGAGCCCCGTGCCGCGCGGAAGGCGGAGATCGGGCTTGGCGGCAATGTGAAAGGCGCCGCGGAAGTCGAGAGTGCGACGCTCGGTTCCGGGCTGATCAGCAACCGGGTGATGTTGCGATTGAAGATGCCGTTCTGAAAAGAAGGCGCGCGCCGGCCGTTTGCGTAGAGCACGATGACGTCAACTTAACGGATGGGGATGCCCCCCAAGTCATCAAGCTTTAGCCGGCGCCTTCCAGCGCTTTCGCACGCCGGCGCTGCACCGAACTGCCGATGCCGAGTGCCTCGCGATATTTGGCGACGGTGCGCCGGGCGATGTCGAAGCCACGCCCGTTCAGCAGTTCGACCAGGGTGTCGTCGGACAGGATCTTGGCCCCCTCCGCTGCGACCAAGGCGCGGATCGCGGCCTTCACCGCCTGGGCCGAGACGGCATCGCCGCCTTCGGAGGACTGGATCGCGCTGGTGAAGAAGTATTTCAGCTCGAACAGCCCGCGCGCGCAGCTGAGATATTTGTTGCTGGTGACGCGGCTGACGGTCGATTCGTGCATCTCGATCGCGTCGGCCACCTGCCGCAGCGTCATGGGTTTGAGATGCGCGACGCCGTGGAGGAAGAACGCCTCCTGCTGCTTGACGATCTCGGTCGCGACCTTGACGATGGTGCGCTGACGCTGGTCGAGCGCCTTGACCAGCCAATTGGCGCTGGCGAGCATTTCGCCGAGCCATGCCTTGCTCGCCTTGTCCTGCTGCCCGCCGGACAGTTCGACATAATAGCCGCGATTGACCAAGAGCCGCGGCAGCGTGGCGGCGTTGATCTCGATCCCCCAGCCATCCTTGCCGCCGACCCTGCGGCGCGCGATGAAGATGTCGGGGGTCACCGCCTGCGCCGGTTCGCCGCCGAAGCGGCAGCCGGGCTTTGGATCATAGCCGCGCAACTCGCGGATCATGTCCGCCATATCCTCGTCGTCGACGTTGCACAGCCGCTTCAACCGGGTGAGTTCGCCGCGCGCGAGCAGATCGAGATGGTCGATCAGCCGCGCCATGCACGGATCGTAGCGATCGGCCTCGATCGCCTGCAGCTTGAGGCATTCGGCCAGATCGCGCGCGCCGACGCCGGTGGGCTCGAACGTCTGGATGAGGCCCAGGACATGCTCGACACGGGCCAGCGCGACGCCGAGCCGGTTGGCGATCTCCAGCAACGGGACGGTGAGATAGCCGCATTCGTCGATCTGATCGATCAGGTGCGCGGCGATGAACAGATCGGCGCCGTTCACCACCGTCCCGGCCTGTGCGAGCAGATGATCGGCGAGGCTGAGGTCGCCGGCGGCAAAGGAATCGAGATCGGGTCCATCCTCGCCGATGGCGCCGCCGCTGCCGGTGCCGGCAAGGCCGAGCGATCCGTCCATCCCGGCACCATCGGAGGGGCTGTCGTGATGGAAGCTTTCGGTGGCGAAATCGACGTCGAGTGCGGCCTCGCCGCTACTGTCGCTGCCCATGACCAGCGCGTCGGCGGGGGCGGGCTCGCGCGCTTCGAGCGTTGCTTCACGCTCCTGCGTCGGGCCGTCATCATCGGGTGCGGATGCTTCGAGCAACGGATTGCGCTCGATCTCCTCGGCGATGAACCCCTCGACCTCCAGGTTCGACAGCGCGAGCAGGCGGATCGCCTGCTGCAGCTGCGGGGTCATCACCAGCGATTGCGACTGCCGCAGGTCGAGGCGTGGGGCGAGGCTCATGCGGCTACAGCGAGAAGCCCTCGCCGAGGTACAGCCGGCGGACGCTTTCGTCGGCGACCAGTTCGGCCGGCGAGCCGGTGAACAGCACGCGACCGTCATAGATGATGTAGGCGCGGTCGACGATGTCGAGCGTCTCACGGACATTGTGGTCGGTGATCAGCACGCCGATCCCGCGCTCCTTCAGCTGGCAGACGAGATCGCGGATGTCGGCGATCGAGATCGGATCGATGCCGGCAAACGGTTCGTCGAGCAGCATGATCGAGGGGTCGGCGGCAAGCGCACGGGCGATTTCCGCGCGGCGACGTTCGCCGCCCGACAGCGCCATGGCGGGTGCATCACGCAGGCGGGTCAGGCCGAAATCGTCGAGCAGCTTTTCCAGCTTGGCGCCGCGTGCGGTTTTGTCGGGCTCGGCCAGTTCGAGCACGGTGAGGATGTTGCGCTCGACCGAGAGGCCACGGAAGATCGAGGTTTCCTGCGGCAGATAGCCAAGGCCGAGGATCGCGCGGCGGTACATCGGCAGGCCGGTGATATCGTCGCCATCGAGCATGATGCGGCCCGAATCGGGCTTCACCAACCCCATTACCGAATAGAAGCAGGTCGTCTTGCCGGCGCCGTTGGGCCCGAGCAGCCCGATCACTTCGCCGCGTCCGACAGTGACCGAGACATCGGTGAGCACGACACGCTTGTCGTAGGATTTGGCGATCGACACCACGGCGAGCCCGGCGCCGGTCGCCTGTTCGTGGATCGGCGGCATCGCGTCGAGGATCGCTGTGTCGGTCATCTTCGGCGCTGCTCGCATCCTGGGGTTAGCATGAGGCTTGCGCGTATCTGGCAGGCTTCATGCATAATATGGCGCACCGTAGCCGATGTTGGAAGGGCGGCGGCGAGCAAAGCCGGCGAACCCGGCGAATTCAGCGCCTAATTGCGCTTGGGCACCGAGAACCGGCCGGTCACGCGGCCACTGGGGGCAGTCGAGGTGGTGCCGGCGGTACCGGTGCGCGCGCCGCCGACCGACGAGCCGTCGATAACCGCACGGCCGCTATCGAGATTGATCGTCAGGCGCCCGCCATTGACGGTGTTGCCGCCCTGGTTGAGCGTGACGGCGCCGAGCATCGTCACGACGCGGCGGTTGAGATCGTAGACCGCATATTGCCCGCGCGCGCTCTGGTCCGGCCGGTTGACGGTGACGCCGCCCGATGCATCGAGCCGCGAGACCTGCGGGCTGCCGTCGACCACTTGCCCGGTATAGGCGACGGTCATGCGCGCCGCGGTCAAGGTCATCTCGGCCTGCTTGACCGAGACGTTGCCCGACAGGATCGCGCGGTTCGCCTTGTCCTGCAATTCGATATGTTCGGCCGCGAAATCGATCGGCGCGTCCGAATTGTGGCGCGTCTGCGCCACGGCCGGAGCGGACAGCAGCGGCAAGGCGCAGGCGAGCAGGCAGGCGATCTTCTTCATGGGCGGCTATTTCGTCTTTCCGGGCACGATCCGCAAGCGGGCGTTGCCGTCCAGCGTGACGATGTGCGATTCGAGATCGGCCTTCATCGCATTAGCGCGGAAATTACCTTGCGGCACCGTGCCGGTGACCGCGCCGCCGCTCTGCATCTTGCGCGTCTTCAGATCGACCGTCGCGTCGTGCGTATCGAGCCGGTAGCCGTTCGCCGCCTGGAAGCGGATCGGGCCGTCCATATTCACCTGCTCGGTATTGAGATCGTAGCGACCCTTGTTGGCGACCAGGGTCGCCGGGCCGTCGGGCAGCTGGATCGCCGCCGACAGCGCATTCAAATGCACGATCGGCTCGCGCGAACTGCGCTGCAGCGCGGAGCCGGCGGTGAGGGCGAAGGGGCGTCCCTTGCTGTCCTCGCCGCGATAGCGCGCCTGCTGGATGCGCAGGCGTTCCTTAGCGACCTCGACCTTGTTCTTGTCGAGCAGGAACGACACGTCGCCGCGCATCGTCAGCGGTGCCATGACCAGGAACGCGGCCAGCACGCCGATCATCACGGGCAATGCGACGCGCGACAGGCCGACGAAGCGGTCGTGGCTGCTGCCGGGCGCGGCCCAGATCTGGCGGGCTGTCCGCGCCCGGGCGGCGACCTCAGACATGCGCGAAGATATCGGTTTCGGGCCAGCCGGCGAGATCGAGCTCGGCACGGTGCGGCAGGAAATCGAAGCAGGCCTGGGCAAGCGCGGTGCGGCCCTCGCGCGCCAGGCGCCGGTCGAGCTCTTCGCGCAGGCGGTGGAGATAGCGCACGTCGGACGCGGCATAATCCTTTTGCGCGTCGCTCAGCACCGGACCGCCCCAATCGGAGGATTGCTGCGCCTTGGAGATATCGGTCTGCAGCAGCTCGCGGACCAATTCCTTCAGGCCGTGCCGGTCGGTATAGGTGCGCACCAGCCGCGAGGCGATCTTGGTGCAATAGGCAGGCGCAGCGGTGACGCCGAGATAATGATCGATCGCCGCCAGATCGAAGCGGCCGAAATGATAGAGCTTCACGCGCGTGGGATCGGCGAGCAGTGCGCAGAGATTGGGCGCGTCATAGTCGCTGGCCGGTCCGAAACGGACGAGATGCTCGTCCGGCCCGCCATCCGACAATTGCACGACGCACAGGCGATCGCGCGGGGTGAGCAGGCCCATCGTCTCGGTATCGACGGCGATATCGACGCCGTCCGCGAACAGGCCGGCGGGAATGTCTTCTTCGTGGAGATGTACGGTCATCCGATCCGCCTAGCGGGGATCGGATGAACGCTCAATGGCGCGTTGCAGCGGCCTCGCGCCGTTCGCGGCGCTTGCGCGCCAGGATGTTGAGCGTCTCGACCCCGGCCGAAAATGCCATGGCGGCATAGATATAGCCCTTGGGCACATGCACGCCGAAGCCGTCGGCGATCAGCACCGCGCCGATCATCAGCAGGAAGCCCAGGGCCAGCATCACCACGGTCGGATTGGCCTCGATGAAATTGGCAAGCGGCGTGGCGGCCAGCATCATCACGGTGACGGCGACGATCACCGCGACGATCATCACCGGCAGATCATCGGTCATGCCGATCGCGGTGAGGATCGAATCGATCGAGAAGACCATGTCGAGCGCGAGAATCTGCGCGATCGCCGATCCGAAGCTGAGCGCGGTCTTGCCCTTCTTGTCCAGCTGCTCGCCCGTCTCGTGCGGATCCATCGTGTGATGGATCTCCTTGGTCGCCTTCCACAACAGGAAAAGACCGCCGGCGATCAGGATCAGGTCGCGCCACGAAAAGGCGGTCTCGAACGACGGCGTGCCGTGCAGCCCCGGTGTGCCCTGGATGCCGAGATCGAACACCGGCGCGGTAAGCCCGGCGATCCAGGCGATCATCGACAGCAAGACGAGCCGCAGACCGAGTGCGAGGCCGATACCCAGGCGGCGTGCCTTGACCTGCTGCTCGGGCGGCAGCTTGTTCGACAGGATCGAGATGAAGATGAGGTTGTCGATGCCGAGCACCACTTCCAGCACGATCAGCGTGGCAAGCGCCGCCCATGTGGCTGGATCGGAGAAGAGTTGCACGAGGGACATGACGCTTCGATGTGCCGAGGCTGTGGCATTCATGCAAGCATCGATCGCCAACCTGCCGCAATTTGGACGAATTCGTTCGCGGGACTCGTTTTTTTAAGGTAGACCGATTCGGTGGCACGATCGGTTTGGTGTCCCGGGGATCTGCGCTGTTCGTCCGGCGTTGGTATTCCGATAGGCGATTTTGGACGAACCGGGAAGACGAACAGGGCATGAGTTTCGATAAAGGACGCCGCGGGGATCGCGGTGGGCGCGGCCGCGACAAGCGCGACGGCTTCGGTGGCGACGATTTCAACAGCGGCAGCAGCTTCGGCGGCGGCGGTGATCGTTTTGGCGGCGGCGGCGGTGACCGCTTCGGCGGCGGCGGCGATCGTTTCGGCGGCGGTGGCGGCGGCGGCGGTGATCGCTTCGGCGGCGGCGTACCGAGCGGCGGCGGCTTCCGCAGCGGCGGCGGTGGTGGCTTCGGCGGTGGAGCAGGCGGCGGCGCCGGGCGCGGCATGCCGCCCCAGGTGGTCGGCGAGGGCACCGGTGTGGTCAAGTTCTTCAACGGCCAGAAGGGCTTCGGCTTCGTCGTGCGCGATGATGGCGGCGAGGACGTGTTCGTGCATATCAGCGCCGTCGAGCAGGCTGGCCTGACCGGTCTGGCCGAGGGCCAGCCCTTGGGCTTCACGCTGGTCGATCGCGGTGGGCGCATTTCCGCGACCGACCTGAAGATCGACGGCGAGCCGATGGCCGTCACCGACCGCGGCCCGCCGCGTGAGCGTGATGCCGCGGCTCCTGGTGGTGCAGGCCCGCGTGGTGCTGCCCCCGGTGGTGCGCCGCAGCGTCAGCTGACCGGCGAGAAGGCGACCGGCACGGTCAAGTTCTTCAACGCGATGAAGGGCTTCGGCTTCATTCAGCGTGACGACGGACAGCCGGATGCGTTCGTGCACATCTCCGCGGTCGAACGCGGTGGCATGACCAGCCTCAACGAAGGCGACCGGCTCGAATTCGAGCTCGAAGTCGATCGTCGCGGCAAGCATGCAGCGGTGAACCTCACCTCGATCGCGTAAAGCGGTTGGAGTATTGATAAGGACAGACCCGGTGCGTCGTACGGCGTGCCGGGTCTTTCTTTTTTGGAAACGCTCGACCCGAGCGTCTCCTCCGGCGCACCGCATCCGCGGGCGCCGCGACTGCGTAGATAGGCGATCTCATGGGCAATCTCGATCGCCTGGTCCCGGCAGGGATCATCGAACAATGGGTGTTCCATCTGCGCCGCCAGCGATCGCGCGCAATGGACGCGATCTGGCTGATGGACCAGGGCTATACGGTGCATGACGGCCGCAACGGGGTTCCGATCGACGACGTGACCGAGCGCGCGCGCAAGGAGCAGGAGACGGTGATCGCCGAGGTCAACGATCTTCTGGCATTGTATGACGGGATCAATCTGGGCACGGCGGACTGAGTTTACCGTGATCGTGCTGGATCAGTGGCGTGCGGATCGAGGCGGCTTCGTTCCTCGACAGAAGCTGGAGCCGAGGGTCATGGGCGTGGGTTTCCGGGGCCCTGGGCTCCCGCTTTCGCGGGAGAACATAGACATGCATCCTCCGCATGATTGCCTTTCACGCTCGAACATGAAGCCTTCGGATTGATCCAACCCTCCGTTCGTGTCGAGCGCAGTCGAGACACCGATCCCAGGCTCCGGTGTCTCGACTTCGCTCGACACTAACGGGGATGGGTTGAACGCGAGGGATCATTTCTGACCACCTTTGTTCTCTCAGAGGCATGGTCCCAGCGGCGCACTCTGGTTGGACGCAAACCTCGGCTCGTCACCCCGGACTTGTTCCGGGGTCCACCGCGCCGCACACTCTGAAGCCGCCGATTTGCGGCACTGTGGACCCCGGAACAAGTCGGCAACTATCCCTTTCAGACATGGTTCGTCATCCCCGCGAAGGCGGGGATTCATAGTGGCGGGCTTAGCGGTTGAAATGCAGACGTTCGAGTATATGGATCCCCGCCGTCGCGGGGATGACGGCGAATTACTTGTTCGAAGGGTACAACCGCCGAACAAGTCCGGGGTGACGGCCGCTAGTTTACTCGATAGCTGATCGTCCCGCTTCGCAAGTGGCCGCTGCCGCTACACGATCATCCGGCGCAGCGCCGCCACCGTGTCCGCTTCGGCCGCCGGCTTGTCGGTCCTGATCCGCGCGATGCGGGGGAAGCGCATGGCCACGCCAGATTTGTGGCGCTTCGATTCGTGGATCGAATCGAATGCGATCTCCAGTACGAGCGTGCGCTCCACCTCGCGTACCGGGCCGAAGCGGTTGAGCGTATTGGCGCGCACGAACTTGTCGAGCATCTTCAGTTCGTCGTCGGTGATGCCGGAATAGGCCTTGCCGACGGGTAGCAACTCGCCTTCCTCGGTCCAGCAGCCAAAGGTGTAATCGCTGTAGAAGGAGGATCGCCGCCCCGAACCGCGCTGCGCGTACATCATCACGCAATCGGCGGTGAGCGGATCGCGCTTCCATTTGTACCACAGGCCGACGCGGCGGCCGGTGACATAGGGCGAATCGCGCCGCTTGAGCATCACGCCCTCGATCGCCGCATCGCGCGCGGTGGCGCGGATGCCTTCGAGGTCGGTGAAGTCGGCAGCGTCGATCACCTGGCTGAGATCGAAACGGTCGGGATCGAGCTGCGCCACGAACTGCTCCAGCCGGGCGCGGCGCTCGGTCCAGGGCAAGGCGCGCAGGTCCTCCGCGCCGTCGAACAGGATGTCGTAGACGCGGACGAAGGCGGGATAGTCGGTCAGCATCTTGCCCGAGACGATCTTGCGCCCGAGCCGCTGCTGCAGTGCGTTGAAGCTCGCAGCGCCGCCGCCATCCTCCAGCGTGCCGCCCTGATGCTCGCCCTTCACCAGCAACTCGCCGTCGATCACGCCGGGGGTCGAAAAGGCACGCGCGACGTCCGGGAAGCTGCCGGTCACGTCGTCGCCGGTGCGGCTGTACAGCCGGGTCTCGCCGGCGACGTGGACAATCTGCACGCGGATGCCGTCCCATTTCCATTCCGCGGCGTAATCGGCGAGATCGACGCGCAGATCCTCCAGCGGATGGGCGAGCATGAACGGCCGGAATACCGGCACGTCCTCCGTCGTCGGCTGGGCGCCGGTTCCCTCGGCCCAGGCGAACAGGCTGGCATAAGGCGGGGCGATGCCGTGCCACACTTCCTCGACCGCCTCGACATCGATGCCGAAGGCAGTGGCGAGCGCGGTCTTGGCAAGGCGGGCGGACACGCCGATGCGGAGCGCCCCCGTGGCCATCTTGAGGAGGGCGAAGCGTTCCTCGGCATCGAGCCGGTCGAGCATGCCGGCCAGTGCTGCGGGGGCATCGGAGCGCGACAGCGCGTTCAGCGTGTCCACGGCCTGCGAGATGCTGAGCGGCTCGGCGTGCGGCGGCGGCACCGACGGTGTTGGCCACAGCAAGGCGATCGTCTCGGCACTGTCGCCGACATAGTCGCGGCTCATCCGGTACAGCACGGGATCCACGCGCGCCTCGATCAGGCCGCGGATCACCGCCGGCTTGACCCCGGGCAAATCGAGATCGCCGGTCAGTGCCGCCAGACCCCAGCCGCGATCGGGATCGGGCGTGCTGCGCAGATAATCGCCGATCAGCTTCAGCTTCGCATTGCGCGAGCGGGTGTAGATCAGCGAATCGAGCAGGTCGGCAAAGGCGCGCATCAGGGTCTAACGCCCGGCGCGGCGTTCGCGCTCCCGTGCTGCGCGGGCGTCAGCATCCGGCGATGAAGATGTTGGCGGTGAGCCGGGCGGCGTGCGGATTGGCGCTGAACGGCATGTCGGGCGGGATGATCCCCGAATGGAGCAATGCCCCGCGATAAATCACCAGACGATCGGGAATGCCCGCCACCGCCGCCGAGCAGAGGCTCGACCGCAGCGAGCAGGCGGCGGACATAGGCATGGGCGGCGTCGTCCTCGGGCGTGATGATGCGGCGGACGCCGGGATAATGGTTGCCGGCGCTCGCCGGAAAAGGCGCGAGGGCTGCGGCAAGCGCGATCAGATCCGCGACATGGCCGCTGACATCGTCGATCACCATCACCGGGCTGCGGCTTTCCCCGACGAGACGCAGCGACGCCTTCATGTGCCTAGCCGATCAACAGCCCGGCCAGCGCCGCGGACATCAGATTGGCCAGGCTGCCGGCGGCGAGCGCGCGCAGCCCGAGCCGGGCGATCGTCGGCCGCTGGTTGGGGGCAAGGCTGCCGGTCACGGCCATCTGGATCGCGATCGAGCTGAAATTGGCGAAGCCGCAGAGCGCAAAGGTGATCACCGCGATCGTCCGGGGGCTGAGGCCGGGCTGCGTGCCGAGCGAGATATAGGCGACGAATTCGTTGAGCACGATCTTCTGCCCGAACAGGCCGCCGGCGATACCCGCCTCGTGCCACGGCACGTTCAAGAGGAACATGATTGGCGCGAAGACATAGCCGAGCAGCCCCTGGAAGCTGAGCGTCGGGTAGCCGAACCAGGCGCCGACGCCGCCAAGCAGCCCATTGGCGAGCGCGACCAACGCGACGAACGCCAGCACCATCGCACCGACCGCCACCGCCAGCTTCACCCCGGTCTGTGCGCCCTGTGCCGCGGCCATGATGATGTTGGCGGGTTTTTCCTCGTCATGCGTCGCTTGCGGCAGCGGCTCGCCGGCATTGTTGTCGGGCACGGCGCCGAGCGGCAACTCGCCCTCCGGCGCGCCGAGCTTGTCGGGCATGATGATCTTCGCCATCAGGATGCCGCCGGGCGCCGCCATGAAGCTTGCCGCGAGCAGATAATCGATGCGGATGCCCATCGAGGCGTAGGCGGCGAGGATCGTGCCGGCGACCCCGGCCATGCCGCTGGTCATCACGGTGAACAATTGCGGCGCGGTGAGGCCGGCGAGATAGGGGCGGATGACGAGCGGCGATTCGCTCTGGCCGACGAAGATGTTCGCCGCCGCGCACAGCGATTCCACCTTCGACACGCCGATCACCCATTCGATCGCGCCGCCGACCCAGCGCACGATCAACTGCATGAGCCCCAGATAATAGAGAATCGACACCAGGCTGGCGAAGAAGATGATCACCGGCAGCGCGGAGATCGCGAAACTCTGTCCGCCGATCTCGGGCGTCGCCATCTTGCCGAACAGGAATTCGGTGCCTTTTTGCGAATAGCCGAGCAGATTGGCGACGCCGCCGGACATCGTGCCGAGCACGCTCTTGCCGATGCTGGAATACAGCACGAGCACGGCAATGCCGACCTGCAGCGCGAAAGCGGCGCCGACGATGCGCAGCCGGATCGCGCGCCGATCGGTGGATAACAAGATGGCGATGCCGAGGATCACCGCGATGCCCGCAATGCCGATCAAAAACGTGTTCATTGCGCGCCTGTCTGCCCCGGGATGCCGGCAGCTTCACCCAGTTTTTCCGCCATGCGCAAGAAAATTGCGCTGTCGGCACGGCGATCTTGCCGCGCCGCCGCGATTGACGCGAGGGCGAAAGGCGGTAGCGTCTCAGCGATGAACCAGACGCCACCGGCTTTTCCACGCTCGCTTTTCCTCTTCTCGATCTTCTACGGCGGCATGGTGTGCATCGCCGGGGTGCTCGGCAACAAGCAGGTGTCGCTGGGGCCACTGTCGGCGATCGGGCCGATGTTCGGGCTCGGGCCGCTCGCGGTGGAGGCGGGGATCTTCGCCTTCCTGCTGCTCGTCATCGTGTCGAGCGCCGTCGCCGAACTGCATGGGCCCAAGGCGGCGAACATGCTGGTGCGGATCGGGTTCGTGCCGCTGATCGTGTCGATCATCCTGTCGTGGATCGTGCATTTCCTGCCTGCCTCGCCTGATATGCAGCCCGCCAATCGCGACGCGATCCAGCTCGTGCTGGGGGCGACGTGGCGGATCTGGTTCGGCGGCATCGTCGCCTACGGCATCTCGCAGACGCTGAACGTGACGATCTTCGCGGCGCTGAAAGGGCGCGAAGGCGGGCAGTTGCTGTGGTTTCGCGCGGCGATCGCCAGCGTGCTGAGCCAGGTGGTGGATACGCTGCTGTTCGCGACGATCGCCTTTTACGGTGTGTTCCCGATCGGCGAGCTGATCGCCGGGCAGATGCTGGCCAAGATCGCGCTGTCGCTGATCCTGGTACCGCCGCTCATCTATCTGGTGGTGGCGCTGGGGCGGCGGCTGGACGGCACCCCGCTGCGGCCCTAGTTGCGCCGGCATGACCGATCACTCCCCCGCACCGGCGTTGCTCGCCAAGGCCGAAACGCTCGTCGAGGCGCTGCCCTATCTGCAGCGTTATGCCGGGGCGACATTCGTCGTGAAATATGGCGGGCATGCGATGGGCAGCCCGGAGCTTCAGCGCGATTTCGCCGAGGACGTGGTGCTGCTGAAGGCGGTCGGCATCAACCCGGTCGTCGTGCATGGCGGGGGGCCGCAGATTGGCGCGATGCTGAAGCGGCTGGGCGTCGAATCGCGCTTCGTCGATGGCCTGCGCGTGACCGATGCGGAAACCGCGCAGATCGCCGAGATGGTGCTCGCCGGATCGATCAACAAGGAAATCGTCGGCTGGATCGGGCAGGCGGGCGGCCGCGCCGTCGGCCTGTCGGGCAAGGATGCCGGCTTCGTCACCGCCGAAAAGGTCGGGCGTAGCACGCCGGACAAGTTGCAGGGCATCGAGCGGCATGTCGATCTGGGCTTTGTCGGCGAGCCGGTCGGCGTCGACCGGCGGATCATCGATACCCTGTCGGCCGCCGACATCATCCCGGTGATCGCCCCGATCGCGATCGGGGCCGACGGGCACACCTATAACATCAACGCCGACACCATGGCCGGCGCGATCGCCGCCGCTCTGGGTGCCGCGCGGCTGTTCATGCTGACCGACGTGGTCGGCGTGCTCGACAAGCAGGGCGAGTTGCTGACCGATCTCACCCCGGCGCGGATCGCCGAGCTGCGTGCGGACGGCACGGTGACGGGTGGCATGATCCCCAAGCTCGATACCTGCGTTGCCGCGGTCGAGGGCGGGGTGGATGCCGCGGTGATCCTGGACGGGCGCGTGCCGCATGGCATGCTGCTGGAGATCTTCACGCGGCAGGGCGTGGGGACGTTGGTCCACCGCTAAGGGCTCGGCTGCGCGCGGCGTGGCGATCGAGCGTGCGCATAAGCCACATCGTCACCCCGGACTTGTTCGGCAACTATCCCCTTGAGACATGGTTCGTCATCCCCGCGAAGGCGGGGATCCATAGTGGCGGGCTTAGCGACTGAAATGCAGACGTTCGAGTATATGGATCCCCGCCTACGCGGGGATGACGGCGAATTACTTGTTCGAAGGGTACAACCGCCGACATGGTCCGGCGTGACGGTCGGGCAGTCCGTCACGCTTCCAGCTTTGTTGCAGACCCCCGCGAGTAACCCGGCTGTTGCGGTATCGTGACGTTTCCATGTCGCCCGCCGTCATGCCGCTGTCGCCGAACCATCACACGCCGACGCTATGATTGGCTTCTGTCCTGAGCAGGAGCGAGTCCCATGTACGCGATCGACCGCAGCAATGATCTGAACGGCTGGATTGCCGAAATCGGCACCGTTCTCGCCCGCGTGGCGTTGCCCGATCCGGCGGTGGACGGGTGCCCTACCGATACCGTCCTGCTCGCCTTCACCATCGAACCGCATGGCGAACTGGCCGACATCCGCGTTGCCGGATCATCGGGCGATGACGATCTCGACCGGCTGGCGATCGCCAAGCTGCGCCGCGCCGCGCCGTTGCCGGCCGGGCCGCCCTGCGCGATGCGCCGCACGCAAGTGGTGGCGATGCGCCTCGCCGAGCAGTCCGCGCAGACGTACCACGTCGCGGACCGATCACCCGCTTTCGCCTGATCCGCCGCGCCGAGGCAATGCGGCCGTCTGGCGGGTATTCTCGTGCCCGCGGATGCGCTATCCCTTCCGGCCAAGCCTTTCAGCCGGAGACCGTCCTTGCTCGTCATCCTGAACATCATCCAGGTGCTGCTCACCGTGGTATGGTGGATCATCATCGTCCAGGCGATCCTGTCCTGGCTGATCGCCTTCAACGTCATCAGTACGCAAAACGACATGGTACGCACGGTGTGGGAGGCGTTGCGCCGGATGACCGAGCCGCTGTACCGCCCGATCCGCCGCATCCTGCCCGATTTCGGTGCGCTGGACCTGTCGCCGCTCGTCGTGCTGCTGATCCTCTACATCCTGATGAACATCGTCATCCCGGCGCTCGCCGTGCAGATGTATACCGCGCCGGTCGTCTGACATGCCGGCCTTCACCCTGCGCGACGATGGCATCGCCATCGCCGTCCGGGTGACGCCGCGGGCGGCACGCGACAGCTTTGCCGCCGGTACCGCCGATCACTTCAACGCGCGGCTGACCGCGCCACCGGTGGAGGGCGCGGCCAATGGCGCGCTGCTGCCGTTGGTGGCCAAGGCGTTCGGCGTCAGCCGGCGCGCGGTGACGATACTGGCGGGTGAGACCGGGCGGTTGAAGCGCCTGCATATCGCAGGCGATGTCGCGGCGCTGGCGAATAGCGCCGCGCGCCTCTATGAGGCCGCGCCATGAGCGCACATATCATCGACGGAAAAGCCGTTGCCGCCCGCCTGCGCGCGCGCATCGCCACGCAGGTCACCGACTTCGTCACCGCCGCCGGGCGCGCGCCGGGGCTCGCCGTCGTGCTGGTCGGCGAGGACCCCGCGAGCGCGGTGTACGTGCGCTCAAAGGGCAAGGCGACGCGCGAGGCCGGCATGGAGAGCATCGAGCATCGCCTGGCGGCCGATATTGGTCAGGCCGAATTGCTTGCGCTGATCGACACGCTGAACGCCGATCCGGCGGTGGACGGCATCCTCGTGCAATTGCCGCTGCCCGAGGGCATCGACGAACAGGCGGTGATCACGCGGATCGACCCCGACAAGGATGTCGATGGCTTTCACCCGGTCAATGTCGGGCGGCTGGCAACGGGGCTCGACGGCTTCGTGCCGTGCACGCCGGCCGGCTGCGTCATGCTGCTCAAGGAAACGATCGGCGACCTGACCGGGCTGGACGCGGTGGTGATCGGGCGCTCGAACATCGTCGGCAAGCCAATGGCTGCCTTGCTGATCGCGGAAAGCTGCACCGTCACCGTCGCGCACAGCCGCACGCGTGACCTGGCCGGTGTCGTCGCGCGCGCCGACATCGTCGTCGCGGCGGTCGGCCGGCCCGAAATGGTGCGTGGCGAGTGGATCAAGCCCGGCGCGACCGTGATCGACGTCGGCATCAACCGTACCGAGGCGGGGCTGGTGGGCGACGTCGATTTTGCCGGCGCGATGAGCGTGGCCGCCGCCGTCACGCCGGTGCCGGGCGGGGTCGGACCGATGACCATTGCCTGCCTGCTGCGCAACACATTGATCTCCGCGCATCGCCGGGCAGGCATCGCGTTCGACGAGCGCGCGGCGTGATCGAGCTCTACGTTTCCTCGCTTATCACCTTCTTCGTGGTGATCGATCCGCCGGGCTGCGCGCCGATCTATGCCGGGCTGACGGCGGGGGCGAGCGGCGTGCAGCGCCGCGCGATGGCGGTGCGCGCGGTGATGGTCGCCTCGGCGATCCTGATCGTGTTCGCGCTGTTCGGCGAGGATCTGCTCCGCGCGCTGGGCATTTCGCTGGCCAGCTTCCGCATCGCGGGCGGCATCATGCTGTTCCTGATCGCGCTGGAGATGGTGTTCGAGAAGCGCACGCAGCGCCGCGAGGACCGTGCGCAGAAGATCATCGAGACGCCCGAGGTGGAGGACGTGTCCGTCTTCCCGATGGCGATGCCGATGATCGCCGGACCGGGCTCGATCGCCTCGGTGATGCTGCTGATGGGGCGCAATGACGGGATCGAGCGCTCTGCGATCGTGCTGGCGGCACTGGCGACGATCCTGCTGCTCACGTTGCTGGCGCTGCTCGCGGCAGGGCCGATCATGCGCGTGCTGGGCGCCAAGATCGAGGCAGTGATCACGCGGCTGCTGGGCGTGCTGCTGGCGGCGCTGGCGGTGCAGTTCGTGATCGATGGCGTGCGGATGAGCCTGAACTAGACGTCTGCACGTCTACTTGTTCCCTGGCGAAGGCCGGGGCCCAGGCGGGGAACATGCGTAGCGCGCGCTGCGCGTCGTAACATCTACCTGTCCGCCTGGGCCACGGCCTTTGCCGGGGAACAGACAGGTGCGGCGACGTGCATCTGATGCCTTCACTCCTCCCCGTTCGTGCTGAGTAGAGACTTAGTAGGCCGCAGCCCGTATCGAGGGCTCGTATCGAAGCACCTTGGAGCGCGCGGGCGCGTGTCCTTCGATACGCACTCTCGATACGCCCTGCGGGCTACTCGATGCCTGTCCTGAGCGCCTGCCCTTGCAGGCAGACGAAGGGGCTACTCAGGACGAACGGGGGTGAGTTCTAGATCGCGATGCCCGCGAATGATCCACTCCATATGGCGTTCGAGGTCGTTGGTGTTACTCGATCCGGAACAACCGGAAAGGCGAGCCCTTGGGCAGGGGTATCGGATCGAGCCACGCAGGGGTCTCCCCATGCGCTAGCTGATCGTAGAACCCGCCAGGATTGCGCGCGCGGTACACCGTCGATTCGGCCATGTTCGGGCAGACCAGCAGCAGCGTCGCGCCATATTTGCGCGCGGTTGCCCGGAAATTGTCCGGCGAGCGGCCGAAGGCGTGCTGCACGTCGAGGATCGCGGTGCCGTTGCGGTGATAGGGGCCGGCGATCGCATTGTGGTGCGTCAGCGTGATCAGCCGGGGCCCAAGATCGACGAAGGTGAAGATCGTCGCCTTGGGCAGGCGGTTCAGCGGGCGCATCGCGGGTTGCGTCAGGCACAGCCCGGTCGCGCGATTGACGACCTTCGTGCGCGCGCTCGGCCGGTCGATCGGCAGATACTTGATCGCGGCGGCGGCGAACGTGCCCGATACCACCGCCAGCGCGGCGAGCGTGCCCAGGACACGCACCGGCAGCGAGCGCTGGCGGATGAACCAGGGCAGCACGATCCAGGCGAGCGCCACCGCACCTGGGATGGCCAGCAATTGCGCCGCCGGTCCGGCGCGCGCCTGCCACAGCAGCATCAGCCCGGCAAAGGTCGAGAACATCAGCACCGGCACCCAGCCGGTGATGCTGGGGGATCGCCGCGCGCGCCACGTGGCGAGACACGCGCCAATCAGGCCGATCACCGGCAGCGTCACGATCGGGAACGCCATGCGGAACGGATGCTTGTAGATCGGCCGCGCCTCGCGGACATTGTTCAGCCAGTTGCGCGCCAGTTCGGGCGAGACCTGCTCGGGCCGTCCGAGGCATTGCGGGAACAGATAGGCGAAGCCGCCGGCGATCACTGCCGCGGCGATCAGCGCGAGCACCAGCCGTACCACGCGCCTGGCCGGGTTCAGCCGGGCGAGCAGGAACAGCAAGGCGCCGCCGGCCACCATCACGCTCAGCCATACCGGCGTCAGCGCGTCGCAGCGCAGCACCTGGTTGGCATTGGAAGCGAACAGCACGAAGCCGATGCCGCTGCCGCCAGCGAGCGCCAGACCATAGACCTGCAGCCGTGCCGCTTCGTCCCGGTCCCATACCCAGCGCAGCGTAATGATTGCGCCGGCCATCGCGGCATAAGGCAGAAGTTCGAGCCCGATATTGAGCGATACCGCGCTCGACAGGCCGACGATCGCCCCGCCGCGCAATTTCCGCGGATCGGCAAGCCCGGCGACGGTCAGGCTGAGCATCGCCAATTGCCAGCCGTGATGATCTATCCGTTCGGGCATGAACATCGACATCGTCGAGCCCAACCCGACCAGGAATACGATGCCCAGCGGCCAGGCGACCCGGCTGACCAGCCGCCGAACGGTGGCCGACAACCCGAGCATCGCGATACTGAGCGGCAGGAGCGGGGCAATGCCGCAGGCCAGCCGCTCGGCTTCGGCGCTGCCGACGAACGGGCGCAGCAGCAGGATCAGCCCGGCGATCGGCAGATCGACGATGCGGCTCCAATGGATGTCGAAGCCGGCAGGCGGGCTCAGGCGGTATTGCCGCAGATCGTACCAGCCTTGGCCGTTCAGCAGCGCCCGCACCTGCGCCAGCCGCATATTGTCGTCGGTGTCGCCGAGCGACAACCACTGGATCATGCCCCAGCGGTCCCATACGAACCACAGCAGCAGCACGGCCCAGGCGAGCAGCGTGTATCGCACCCAGTTACGGTCGAGTTCTTCTTCCAGCGGCAGTACGGATTTCGCGAAATCGTTCAAAATGCTTCCCTCGCCAGCCCCCGCGCTCTAGTGCGGCGCGCGTAAAGGGCAAGGCGCACGTGACCGCGATCATCAGACAGATAGAAAGCATGCGCGCGAGCGGGATGTTCGGCCAGCTGGTCCGCTTCGGCATTGCCGGGCTGATCTCGACCGGCGTCTACTCGGCGGTGTACCTGCCGCTATCGGCGCACGTCTTCGCGCCCAACCACGCCGTGTACGCCGTACCGTTCGCTTTCGTCGTTGCGGTGACGGCCGGGTTCTTCCTGCACAGCGCCTGGAGCTTCAAGGGGCACGGCACGCGTGATACCAGTGGTCAGCAGCATGTGAAGTTCATCGTGGTGCAGCTGTTCGGCCTGGTGCTCAATGCGGGTTTCACCTGGGTGCTGACCGGGCCCTTGCATCAGCCCAATTGGGTGCCGCTGATACCGATCGTGCTGATCACGCCGATCGCGACCTTCGCGCTCAACCGGCAATGGGTGTTTGGATAAGATATGGACCGCATCGTCTACGACCGCATGGCGGCGCATGATTCGACCCATTGGTGGTACCGCGCACGGCGCGATATCCTGGCCGATTATCTGACGCGCGAGGGCGGTCTGCCGCCGCAAGCGCGGATCCTGGAGATCGGCTGCGGCACCGGGCACAATCTGCCGATGCTGGCGAGCTTCGGCAGCGTCGACGCGATCGAGATCGATCCCGCGGCACGCGACATCGCCTCGCTTCGGCTCGGGCGCGAGGTCGGCGATGCGCCTTTGCCGATCCTGCCGGGGGTGGAGCGCGGTTCCTACGATCTGATCGCGGTGCTGGACGTCGTCGAGCATATCGAGGACGATATCGGCGCGCTGGACGCGATGGCGACGTGCCTGAAGCCGGGCGGCAAGATCCTGATCACCGTGCCTGCGCACCAGTGGCTGTGGAGCGCGCACGACGTGGTGAACCACCACCACCGGCGCTATTCGAAGAAGAGCCTGGCCGCGGCGATCCGCAAGGCGGGCCTGGAGCCGAAGAAGCTCGGCTATTTCAATTCGCTGCTGTTTCCGCTGGCGGCCGCGGCGCGGCTGGCGGGGCGGATAACCGGGCGCGACGACAGCGACGATTCACCCCCGCCGAAGCCCGTGAATGCGCTGTTCGAACGGATTTTCCGGCTCGAGCGGCATATGGTCGGGCGCGTGCCGATGACGCCGGGCGTTTCGATCATCACGCTGGCGGTGCCTAAAGGCTAGGCTAGAGCATGATGACGTCGGGTTGAGACATCATCCCGTTCGTGTCGAGCGAAGTCGAGACACCCTGCGCTTGAACGCGGTGTCTCGACTTCGCTCGACACGAACGGGTTAAAGTGAAGTGACCACAGTCAAGCTACCTATCCTCCCGTTCGTCCTGAGCTTGTCGAAGGGCGGATAACAAGCGCTGCGCCCCGGACACGTGCTTCGACAGGCTCAGCACGAACGGGGTGGGTTAAGCCTTGGCGTTGCTGTGGTCGGCCGCATGGGCGGCGATCATCGCCTCGACCGGCCCGGGCGGTACGCTCGCTTCGCGCGGTTCGGCGCGGTAGCCGAGCGTGGCCTTGCCCTGCACCGGACCGGCGACGTCCGACACGAGGTAGAGCGGGCGACGCTTCGATTCCACGTACAATCGCCCGAGATATTCGCCGATCATCCCCAGCACGAACATCTGCACCGCGCCCAGCAGCACGACGATCAGCATCGTCGAGGTCCAGCCCTGTACCGCGCTGCCCGAAAAGAAGCCGACCGCGATATAGACGAACAGCAGCAGCGACAGGCCGGTGAGCGCCAGGCCGGCATGGCTGGCGAAGCGCAACGGTGCGGTGGAGAAGCCGGTGACCGCGTCGAACGCCAGCCGGATCATCTTGGCGAGCGGGTAATTGGTCTCGCCCGCGTGCCGCTCGGCGCGGTCATAGGCAAAGGGCACCTGACGGAAGCCGATCCACGCGACCATCCCGCGGATGAAGCGCGCCTGTTCGGGCAGCGACAGGAAAGCGTCGAGCGCCCGCCTGCTCATCAACCGGAAGTCGCCGGTGTCGAGCGGAATGGGCGTGTCGGTCAGGCGGTCGAGCATGCGGTAGAAGACCGCGGCAGTGAGCTTCTTGAACAGGGTCTCGCCCTCGCGCTTGCGGCGCACGGCGTAGACGACGTCGGCATCCTGCGCGGCCATCGTCGCGCGCATGTCGGCGAGTAGTTCGGGCGGGTCCTGCAAATCGGCATCGATGATCAGGATCTGCGCGCCGGCGCACAGATCGAGCCCTGCGGTCAGCGCCAGCTGGTGGCCGTGGTTGCGCGACAGGTTGATCGCCACGAGATGCGGGTCGGCGGCTGCCAGGCGCTGCATCGCCGCCCAGCTACCGTCCTTCGATCCGTCGTTGATCAGGACGATCTCGTAATCCTCGCCCACGGCCGCCCTGGCGGCGCCGGAGATGCGCGCGTGCAGGATGTCGAGGCACGATTCCTCATTGTAGCAGGGTACGACGACGGACAGTGCAGGGCGGTTCATGCGGGTCCTGCTACTCCTTTGGCTCCATCGGGAGCAAGAACGATGGTGACATGCCTAGCCAAACATCCCGCGCCGTCACCCCGGACTTGTTCCGGGGTCCACCGTGCCTCGATGGACATGCGCCCGTTGATGAGTGGACCCCGGAACAAGTCCGGGGTGACGGGGTGGTTGGGCGTGCTCCCCGCGCCTTACGCCTTAAGCCTGCGCCGCGGCCCTTGCGCGTTCCTCGACCAGGCGTTCCAGGATCGTCAGCGGTACGGCGCCGTCGCGCAGCACTTCGTGGAACTGCTTCACGTCATACTTGGCGCCCATGATCTTCTTGGCGTTGTCGCGCGCGCGCAGCCAGCTGATATGGCCGAGTTTGTAGCTGCAGGCCTGGCCGGGCATCGTGCAGTAGCGCTCGATCTCGCGCTGCGAGCGGCCGCGGGCAAAGCCGACGGTGGCGACGAAATAGTCGGTCGCCTGCTCGCGCGTCCAGCGCTTGGTGTGGATGCCGGTGTCGACGACCAGCCGTGCGGCGCGGAACAGGAAGCTTTGCAGGTAGCCGGCACGCTCGATCGGTCCGGCATAGCCGCCCAGTTCGTCGGCCAGCTGTTCGGCATAAAGCGCCCAGCCTTCGACATAGGCGCCGAAGAAGGTGAACTTGCGCAGCAACGGCGTCTTGAGCGCCGCGACGGTGCTGAGCTGCAAGTGATGGCCGGGCACGCCTTCGTGATAGGTAAGCGACGGCAGCGTGTATTTCGGCCAGTCGCCGACGCTCTTCAAATTGATCCAGTAGATTGCCGGGCGCGAGCCATCGATGGCGGCGAGATTGTAATAGCCGTTGGAGGCGCCGTCCTGGATCTCGACCGGGACGGCGCGGATCTCGAGCGGGGCGTTGGGCGGGTTGATGAATGCCTGGGGCAACTTGGCCTGCATCGCCGCCACCCCGGCATTGAGGCCGGCGATCAGCTCGGCGCGACCGGCGGCGCTGTCGGCATAGAGTTGCGCGGGCTGCTTGTTGAGGACGGTCAGCCGCTCGCCGACAGTGCCCTGCGTCAGACCCTGGCTTTTCAGGATCGTGTCGAGCTGGGCGGTCAGCTGTGCCACCTGTTCGAGCCCGATCTTGTGCACCTCGTCCGGCGTGAAATCGGTCGTGGTCGCGCCGGCCAGTGCCGCGGCGTAGATTTCGTCGCCCTTGGGCAGGCGCCACAGGCCGGCCTTGTCGCTGGCGGTGGTGCGCAATTGCCTGACCAGCGCGATCTGCCGGTCCAGCGCGGGATAGACCTTGGCGGTGACGATGTCCGCCGCGCGCTTGCTCCAATCGCCCTTCAGACCGGCGGCGGCGGCGCGGGTGGCGACCGAGGTGACGAGGCTGCTGGCGGCGGGTGCCTGGCTGCGCAGCGCGGTCATCTGTCCGAGCGCGAGATCCAGCGAGAAATCGGGCGCGAGGATGCCGCGCGCCGCTTCGCTGCGCTGCATCTCACTATCCTGGTCGAGCGCGGTGGCGAAGGCCGACAAGCGCGCCAGATAGGCCTCGGCGTCGGCGGCGGTTTTGATCGTGTGCTGCGAATTGAGGAAATCGGGCACGTCGAAATAGGCGCCCTGCTGCTGCGTGATCGTATAGGGGCGCACTGCCGATCCGACGCCGAACTTGGCCGGGCCGACCGTCTGGCTGTTGAGCGAATACAGCACGACTTCGCGGTTGAGCTTGCCGGCGGCGGACAGCGTGTCGGGCTTGATCGCTTCGATCCGTGCAATCGAGTTGCGCGTGCGGGTGAGATCGGCGCTGCGCCCGGCGGCGGAACGATCGTCGAGCCGCGACTTCAGCGGCGCCAGCGCGCCCTTATCGAGCCCGAAGCCAGTCGCGCCTTCGGGCGATTCGAGCAGCCCTTCGTCGAAGATCTTGACGAACAGGGCATCCAGCGCAGCGTCGCCAGCGGTTGCCGTGGCGGCAGTGGCTAACCGCGGCAGCAGCGAGAGCGCAGTGGCGGCGGTGCCGGAGGCGAGGAAATGGCGACGATCCACGGTAATTCCTTTGCGAGTGTTACCTCAGCCTAACACACGGTCCTGCTTCGGCAAGCTCACACGCGCTCGACGGCGTTGACGGCGTCGGCGGCACGGAGCGCGGCGATGACGCGGGTCAGATGCTGCACGTCGTGCACCTCGACGTCGATCACATTGGTGTGGATGCCGGTGTCGCGATTATCCAGCCGGATGTTGACGATGTTGGCCTTTTGCGCGCCGATGATCGTGGCGATCGTGCCGAGCGCCCCCGGCTCGTTCTTGACCTCGACCGAGATCCGGCCGGTGGCGCCCTCGGTTTCGTCGCCCCAGGCGAGATCGACCCAATCGGCATCGTCGGCGGCGGCAAGCAGCGGGCAATCGATGGTATGCACCTCGATCCCCGCATCCTCGCGGCGCAACCCGACGATGCGGTCGCCGGGGACGGGATGGCAGCATTCGGCGAGATCGTAGGCGACGCCCGGCGTCAGCCCGCGGATCGAGATCGCGCGCGATTGCGGCGGCAGCTGGCGCAGCGCATCGGCGCCGGCGGAGCCCGGCATCAGCGCCTCCATGACCTGCGCGTCGGTAATGCGCCGGCGCCCGATCGCTTCCATCAGCGCGCCCTGATCGGGCAGCTTCAACCGCTTCAACGCGGCGTCCTGCGCGTCCGCGGCGATCGTCGCCGGCAGGCGGCTGACGATTTCGTCATAGATCTTGCGGCCCAACGCCTGGGTCTCATCGCGCTCCTTGTGGCGCAAGTGACGGCGGATGCCGGCCAGTGCCTTGCCGGTAATCGCGAAATTGAGCCAGGCCGGCTGCGGCTCCTGCGCCTTGGAACGCAGGATCTGCACCTGATCGCCATTCTCGATCCCCGTGCGCAACTGCACGACGCGGCCGTTGATCTTGGCGCCCACCGCCTGGTCGCCGAGATCGGTGTGCACGGCATAGGCAAAGTCGATCGGCGTCGCGCCCTTGGGTAGCTGGATCAGCTCGCCCTTAGGGGTGAAGGCGAAGATGCGATCGGCATACATCGCCATCTTGGTATGCTCGAGCAGTTCCTCGGGGCTTTCCGCCGTATCGAGGATCTCGACCAGGTCGCGGATCCAGCTGACCTGCGTCTCGGGCTTTACCTTATCCTGCTTGTACGCCCAGTGCGCGGCGAGCCCCAGTTCGGCCTCTTCGTGCATGTCGCCGGTGCGGATCTGGATCTCGACACGCGAATTGTCGGCGTGGATCACGGTCGTGTGCAGCGAACGGTACCCGTTGCGCTTGGGCGTGGAGATGTAATCCTTGAACCGCCCCGGCACCATCGGCCAGCGGCGGTGGATCTGCCCCAAAGCGGCGTAGCAATCCTCCTCGGTCGGCACGATCGCGCGGAACGCCATGATGTCGCTCAGCTGCTCGAAGCTGATGTGCCGCTCGGCCATCTTCTTCCAGATCGAATAGGGGTGCTTCTCGCGTCCCGAAATGTCGGCGTCGATGCCGTGGCGGCTGAGCAGCAGCTTGAGGCCGGAGCCGATCTTGGCGATCCGGTCCCCGCCGCCGCCGGTCTTCAACTGCTCCAGCCGGCGCGTGATCGATTCGTACGCTTCGGGTTCGAGTTGCGCGAAGGCGAGCGTCTGCATCTCCTTCATGAACTCGTACATCCCGATCCGCTCGGCGAGCGGCGCGTAGATGTCCATCGTCTCCTTGGCGATGCGACGGCGCTTCTCGGGCTTGGCGATGTGATGCAGCGTGCGCATGTTGTGCAGCCGGTCGGCGAGCTTCACCAGCAGCACGCGGATATCGCCCGACATGGCGAGCAGGAACTTGCGCAGATTCTCCGCCGCGCGCTCGTTTTCGGTCTGTGCCTCGATGCGGCTGAGCTTGGTCACGCCGTCCACCAGCCGGGCGACTTCGGGGCCGAACAACTGCGTGATCTGCTCGATCGTCGCGACCGTGTCCTCCACCGTATCATGGAGGATGGCGGTGGCGATCGTCTGGTCGTCCAGGTGCAGTTCGGTCAGGATACCGGCGACCTGGATCGGGTGGCTGAAATAGGGATCGCCGCTGGCGCGCTTCTGCGTACCGTGCGCGTTGACCGAGAAGACATAGGCGCGATTGAGCAGCGCCTCGTCCGCGTCCGGATCGTAGCTTAATACCCGATCGACCAATTCATATTGCCGCAGCATGTGACCCTCATGTGGCCGCATGCTGCTGCTTTGCAACAAAATGTTATCTGGCGCGTGCGTTGCACTTGGCAAGGGCCGCCTCGTCGAAGGCGTTCGCGCCGGCAGCGAAGCTCGACAGCGTGCCGACATGCTTGACGACTTGTTCGCACACGATCGCGTCGCGCGACGTCGTCTTGGCGGCAGCACAGGTACCCTCGGCGCACTTCCACATCACGCCGCCGCTGATCAGGCTGGGCTTGGTCGGCGCGGTGGCAGGCTTGGCGGTGTAATAGCCCTGCGCCTGCGCGGCGGTAGCGGAGAATAGCATAGCAGCACCGGCAAGGGCGGCGAACGAAAGACGGGACATGGCGATCCTCCTGATGGTGCAGGGCACAATAAGTTTCTAAACGCCACTTAATCGGCCGTTGTAGGCGTTGCAAGATAAACCGACTTTTTCGGTCCCCTTGGTCGGCAAAAGTGCGTAGGCTGAATGGTTATGGACGATAAGCCACGTCAACCGTTGCGCGATCTTGCCGAATGCAGCCTGCCGGCGGCGTTGGAGGCGATGGGCGAGCGCTGGTCTTTCCTGATCTTGCGCGGGGCGTTCAACGGCCTGTACCATTTCGAGGAATTCCAGTCGCAGCTTGGCATTGCGCGCAACATCCTGGCCAATCGCCTGGCGCGATTGGTCGAGCATGGCATCCTGAAGCGCGATGCGCTGCCGGCGGATCGGCGCAAGATCGAATACCGCCTGACCGACAAGGGCGAGGCGCTGCTACCGACGATGCTGGCGCTCCGGCAATGGGGGGAAAGGTGGGAAACCGGCATGCCGTCGACGCCGGTGCTGGTGGACAATCGCGACGGGCGCGCGATCCAGCCGATCACCGTGCGCGCGTGGGACGGGCGGGTGCTGGGCAAGCGCGACCTGCATTGGGCGCTGCCGGGCGATGTGGCGGGCGATCCGGCGGCTGAGGCGGCGGAATAGTCAATTTCCGAGTAGCGCTTCCCGCCGTTCGTGCTGAGCTTGTCGAAGCACGTGCCCGGAACACGTCCTTCGACAAGCTCAGGACGAACGGTTTGCCTGAATTCGTCCTACTTCAGGCAGTGAGCAGCGTCTTCAGGAAGGCGCGCACCGGCGGCGCGTGGGGGACGGCGCGGGCGCTTGCCAGGTCGACGTTGACGACCACCATCTCGACGGCGCAGTGCAAGTCGCCGGTGACCGCGTGGCACAGGTGAAAGCGTTGCGTGAGGCTGGTGCCACCGACCTTGGCGATGGCCACGAACACCTCGATCTCATCGCCCCATTTGAAGGGTTTGAGGTAATCGATCTCCGTGTGACGGACGTTGAATTCGGTGTCGCGCCAATCAGGCAGCGCCTGGATCCCGGTCCATGGCCAGAATTCGGTCACCGCGACATCGACATATTCCAGATAGCGCGAGTTGAAGACGATCTTCTGCCCGTCGATTTCGGAATACCGCACCTTGAAGCGCGTGGAGAACGCAAAACCGTCCCTCACGCCGGCGCCGTCAACGTTCCGGCTTGCGCCGGCTGGCCGCCTGCGAAGCGCTCGGCGATCCACACCTCGGCATCGTTCCAGTCGTCGATCCGGGCGTGCGCATCGGGTGCCTTGGGGATGTTCACGGCAAGGGCCGGTTCGGCGATCATGTGCAGGCGGTGGACCTGCGGCGCGTGGCGGGCGACCGATTCGTGATGCACGGCCAGATCGTCGACGAACACGGTGACCGGATTGCCATGTTCGGCGACCAGCCTGGCCACGGGTTCGCCCTTGCCGCCCCGATTACATTCGACGCGATGGTCGATGCCGAACCTGGCGAGTTGCTCGATGCGCGGCAGGCGGCACTGGTCCTTGAGATTGGTGAGGATGACGATGTCCGCCACTTCGGCGAGCGCCGCGAGCGCCTCACGGGCATTGGGCACGAGCGTCTGCCGCTCCATCTCGGTCGGGAAGAAGCCGTCGAGCATGGTCCACATATCCTCGCGCGTCAGCGCGGGGCCGTCGCCCCGGCGCGTCATGCTGGCGGCAAAATCATCGCCCGGCGTGAAATCGATGTCGTGCGTCTCGCCCAGCCAGACGCCGAAATGGCGCACCATGTGCAGCAGCACTTCGTCGCAATCGGTGATCAGCAGCGGCTTCATGCGTCCAACTCCGCGCGGGCGGCGACCAGGGCGGCGGGTGATATGCCGAGCTCGCCGGCGCAGGCGATCAGATCCGGTTCGTAATTCTCCAGGAAGCCCAGCACCGCCGCCAGCACCGTCGGTTCGCCTGCGCGCGCGCGCAGATCCTGTGGGTCGAGCCCGGTCGTGTCGAGCAACCGCTGTGCGCGATCCGGCTCCGCCAGCGTCCAGATCAGCGCTTGCAGCGCCAGCTGTGCCGCGTCTTCGTTTGTCTCGCGCGCGCGCATTGCTTATCACTCTCGGGCTTAACGGTTAGGATGGCGCGGACGTGGCAAAAAGGGTGCTCGTTGTCGAGGACAATGAACTCAACTTAAAGCTGTTCTGCGACCTGCTGCGCGCGCACGACTATCTGCCTGAGGGTGTGCGTGACGGCCGCGAGGCGGTGGACCTGGCGCGCGATTTCCAGCCCGATCTGATCATCATGGACATCCAATTGCCGCATGTCAGCGGCTTCGAACTGATCGGGCAGTTAAAGGCGGATGAGACGCTGCGGCCGATCCCGGTAATGGCGGTTACCGCCTATGCGGGGCGTGAGGACGAGGAACGGATCAGGGCGGTGGGCGCCGACGCGTATGTGTCGAAACCGATCTCGCTGGCGCGGTTCGTGGAATCGGTGCGCGCGCTGCTGTAGGTTCGTTTCTGGACGCTGCTTGTTCCCCGGCGTAGGCCGGGGTCCAGTAGCGCGACGTACCGAACGGGCGCTGCGTGCGATCATGTCGACCTGCGCGACTGGGCCCCGGCCTGCGCCGGGGAACTGCCTTGCCGCAAGCCCACACGCAAAAAGCCGCAGGGGCTGCCCCTGCGGCTCGCGACCGGCCATAGCCGGGATCAAGTAACCCGCGGTAAGCGGCTTACTTGATCTTGGTTTCCTTGAAGTCGACATGCTTGCGCACGACCGGATCGTACTTCTTGAACGAGAGCTTCTCGGTCTTGGTGCGCGGGTTCTTCTTCGTGACGTAGAAGAAGCCGGTGTCTGCCGAGCTCAGCAGCTTGATCTTGACGGTTGTTGGCTTGGCCATGAGCCCAGTTCCTGAATCTGTAAAAAAGCAAAGAGCGGCGAACAAGCCGCCGCTCACAAGCCGCGCTCGTTGGCCCAAAGCCGTGTCCAAGTCAAGCGTCGGCATGTTCTTAGGCGGCTGTTTACCCCTATGGGCGCAGCGTGCCGCCATAGTCGAGAGGGCGGGCACATGACGCAAGCGCGGATCATAGACGAGCTCAGGATGCGAATCGGCCTGATCGACGCGCGAGTGACGCGCGGCGTGCCATCGGCGCTCGCGCACGAGATCGATGCGGTGCGCTGGATCGCGCTGCGCAACGGCATGCGTGCCGCGGTGGCAGTCGCGCAGGCGCTGGAGATGGCGCTCGCGCGCGGCGAGCGCGGGCCGCTCATCTCGGGTTGGCTCGATTTGTTGCACGACGCGGTCGGCAGCGAGCGGCATGATGAAGCGGCGTGCGACACGTTCCGCGCGGCCTGCTCGGTGCGGTTGTTCGGATAGCAATATGGATGCGTTGATGGCGGCGCTGGTCGCGGCGGCGCTGGCACAGGCAAGCGACAAGACGCCGTGGCTTGCCGGAATGCTCGGCACGCGATTCGCGCGACCGGTGGCGGCGATACTGGGCACGGCACTCGCGCTCGCCTTGGGCAACACGCTCGCTGCGCTGGCAGGGGTGCTGGTTGCGCATGAGATGTCGCCGAACGCGCGCGATTTATTCCTGGCGGTGGCGCTGATCTTCGCCGGCGTCGGGGCCTTCTCGCCGATCAAGCCGCCGGATCGTTTGGCGGGATGGAAGACCGGTGCCTTCCTCACCAGCCTGCTCGGCGTGTTCATCCTGGCGCTCGGCGACCGGAGCCAGTTCATCACTGCGGCGATCACCGCGCGCAGCCCGTCGCCCTGGCTGGCTGCGGCTGGCGCGACTATCGGTACGCTTGCCGTCAACATACCCGCGATCCTCGCCGGGGAAGAGGCGCGCGGGCAATTGCCGATCACGGCCGTGCGGATCGCGGTTGGCGTGCTGTTCCTGCTGGTCGGCGTGTATCTGGCGCTCGGGGCGATCAGACTGATCTAGAATTTGCCTCGATCTGCAGGGAGCTTCTGGCGTATCGGACCGTTATCGCAACGAACAAGGTACCGTGAAGGAACGCATCATGGCCGACACCGCTGAACCGTTGAAGACCCCAACCGACATCAAGAGCAATGCCGCAAAGTCCGTGGCCGAGGCGCTGAACGGCATTCTGGCCGACAGCTTCGCACTCTACCTCAAGACCAAGAACTTCCACTGGCACGTGTCGGGGCCGCATTTCCGCGACTATCACCTGATGCTCGACGATCAGGCGACGCAGATCCTGGACACGACCGATGCCATCGCCGAGCGTGTGCGCAAGACCGGCAATACGACCTTGCGCTCGATCGGCGACATTGCGCGCCACCAGACGATCAAGGACAATGACGAGACCTTCGTGCCGGCAGCGCAGATGCTGATCGAGTTGCGCGAAGACAATCTTCGGCTGGTCGAGTCGCTGCGCGAAGCCAAGGACATCGTCGACGAGGCGAAGGACAATGCCACCAGCGGCATTCTCGACGACTGGACCGATCTCGCCGAAGAACGCGCCTGGTTCCTGTTCGAGGCCAGCCGCAACGTCTGATCGCGGCTTGGCGGGCGGGAACCGGCCTGTCCGCTGCTTCGTTTCGACATAGCTAATCACGGAGGACGTCACATGCTGCGTTGGGCCATTATCTTTCTCGTCATCGGGCTGGTCATGTCGGTGCTCGGCTTCGGCGGGGTCGGCGGGGCGTTCGTCGGGATCGCCAAGATCCTGTTCTTCGTCGCTATCGCCATCTTCGTGATCTTCCTGGTACTCGCCCTGCTGGCGGGCAAGGGCATCAAGAACGCCGTCGACTAGGCCTCTCTGCGACGATGCGGTTCCCTTGTCGCCGCATCGTCGCTCCGGTCACGACATCATCATGCGCGGCGTTTCGAACATTGTCGTTCTCACCGGCGCGGGTATCTCCGCCGAGAGCGGTGTCCCGACGTTCCGTGGCCCGGGCGGCTTGTGGGAGGGGCATCGCCTTGAGGATGTCTGCACCCCCGAGGCGTTGGCGGATGATCCCGTGCTGGTGCATCGTTTCTACGACGAGCGCCGCGCGGCTTTGGAGAGTGTCGCCCCCAATGCGGCCCATGTCGCCTTGGCGCGACTTGACCGGGACTGGCCGGGCGAACTGCTCATCATAACGCAGAATGTCGATGACCTGCATGAGCGAGCGGGCGCCAGGCGAATGCTGCACATGCATGGCGAGCTGAAATCGTCGCTGTGTGCGGCGTGCGGCGATCGGCGCGCTTTGGCCGGGATGCTACCGCCGGGCGCGGTGTGCGATGTGTGTAGCGCGGCGGCATTGCGGCCCGACATCGTGTTCTTCGGTGAAATGCCGCATGACATGGAGCGGATCGAGGCGGCGGTAGCCAATTGCGATCTGTTCGTCTCGATCGGTACGTCGGGCGCGGTGTACCCCGCCGCCGGATTCGTCCGCACCGCGCGCTACTACGGGGCACGGACGCTGGAGTTGAACCTCGATCCCACCGCCGGGAGCATCTTCTTCGACGAGACGCGCCAGGGTGCGGCGGGCGTGTTGGTGCCGCAATGGGTAGAGGAAATGCTGGCTTGATCCTCCTTGGCACGGGGAGGATTTTAGTCAGTCTACCCAGTCGAGGCCCATGTCGCGGTAGACGTCGCGTTCCTCGTCCCAGCCGGGCTTCACCTTAACGTGCAAATAGAGGTGCACGGGGCGGCCCATGATGCTGCTCAATTCCTTGCGCGCCCGCGCGCCGATTTCCTTGATCCGCGTGCCGCCCTTGCCGAGCACGATCGCGCGCTGCGTCGGGCGTTCGACCAGGATCTGCTGGTGGATCTCCACCGATCCATCCTCGCGCTCGTTATATTGCTCGGTCTCGACCGCGCTCGATTGCGGCAGCTCGGCATGGAGCTGCAGGTATAGCTGCTCGCGCGTGACTTCGCTGGCCAGGCTGCGCTCGGTCGCGTCCGACACCTGGTCTTCGGGGTAATGCCAAGGCCCGGCCGGCATCGCCTTGGCGAGATGCGCCTTGAGATCGGCCAGGCCGTCGCCGGTGGTCGCGCTGACGAAGAAGGTCTCGGCAAAGGGGACGAGCTGGTTCAGCTTCTCGGCATGGAGCAGCAGCTTCGCCTTGTCGGCGAGATCGACCTTGTTGAGGATGAGGTATTTGGGCTCGGAGCGGCCGGCGATGCTCTCGGCGATCCCGGTCACCTTCGAGCCGAGCCCGCCCTTGGCATCGACCACCAGCGCCAGGATGTCGGCACCCTCCGCGCCACCCCAGGCGGCGGACACCATCGCGCGGTCGAGCCGGCGCTTGGGTTCGAAGATGCCGGGCGTGTCGACCAGCAGCAGCTGCGTGTCGCCTTCGATCGCCACGCCCATCAGCCGCACGCGCGTGGTCTGCGCCTTGGGGCTGACGATCGCGACCTTCTGGCCGACGAGTGCGTTGACGAGCGTGGACTTGCCGGCATTGGGCGCGCCGAGGATGGCGATCAGGCCGCAATGTGGGGTAGGTTCGGTCATCTGCCGGGGTTGGCGCATGGGGCGCCTTTGGGCAAGTATTTAGGTACTTGCGGAATGGTCTCGCAGGTCGATCAGGCCGCCGCGTTGTCGATGCCGAGCTCGCCCAATTTGCGGTACAGCGTGGAGCGACCGATGCCGAGGCGGCGCGCGACCTCCGTCATGCGCCCGCGATAATGGCCGATCGCCAGGCGGATGACATCGGCCTCGATCTCCTCCAGCGCGCGCAGATTGCCATCGGCATGGAACAAGGTGACGCCGCCGCTGGTCGCCATCGGCACCGGGCCGGGCGTCGTGTGGCGCTGTTCGCTGAGTGCCGCGATCTGCGGGAAATCGGCGCGGGTAAGCGCGGCACCGTCGCACAAAACGGCGGCGCGGAAGAGCGCGTTCTGCAACTGGCGGACATTGCCCGGCCAGTCATAGCCGCCGAGCAGCGCCAGCGCATCGTCGGTGATGCCGAGCGGCCGCAGGCCCGGCTGCTGCGCGATGCGGGCGAGCAGGTGGCGGGCGAGCGCGGGGATGTCGCCGGTGCGGTCCCGCAACGGCGGGATGGTGACTTGCACGACGTTGAGGCGGTAATACAGGTCCTCGCGAAAGCGGCCCGCCTCGACCTCCTCGATCAGCCGCTTGTTGGTCGCGGCGATGACGCGGACGTCGACTTCCTTGGCATGCCGCGCACCGATCGGCTGGATATCGCCGTTCTGCAGCACGCGGAGCAGTTTGACCTGTGTCTCGAGCGGCATCTCGCCGACTTCGTCGAGGAAGATCGTGCCGCCATCGGCCTCCTGGAAGCGGCCGATCTTGCGTTCGAACGCGCCGGTGAACGCGCCCTTTTCATGCCCGAACAGCTCGGATTCGACCAGATTGGGCGGCAGCGCACCGCAATTGACCGTGACCATCGGCTTCTTGCCGCGCGGGGAGGCGGCGTGCACCGCTTCGGCGACGACTTCCTTGCCGACGCCGCTTTCGCCCTCCAGCAGCACGGCGACGCGCGCGCGCGCCGCCTTGGCGGCGATGGCGAGTGCGGCGCGGAATTCGGGAGCGGAGCCGACGATCTCGTCAAAGGCGAGCAGGGCGGGAATCTTCTCGGACAGCGGCCGCAATTCGCCCGAGGTCTTGCCGGTGACCGCGGCATCGAGCGCGGCGAGCAGCCGTTCGGGGGCGAGCGGCTTGACCAGGAAATCGGTGGCGCCCGAGCGCATTGCGGCCACCGCCTGCGCGACCGAGCCGTTGGCGGTCAGCATGAGGAGCGGCAGCGCCGGGCGGCGGCTGCGGATTTCGGCGATCAATGCTGCGGCGTCGGCGTCGGGCGCCCAGTGATCGAGCAGGATCGCGTCGAGCTGCATGCCGTCCTGTGTGCCGAGCATCGCGATCGCCATTTCGCCGTCCGCGGCGAACACTGCACGCCAGCCGCGGCGCGCGGCGATCGCCGCGACGAGGCGGCGTTGCGCCGGCTCGTCGTCGATCAGCATCAAAAGGCGCTGTCCGTTGCGCGTCATTCGTTGGTCCTGTTCCGTAGCACGGTAACCGTAATCCAGCGGAGTAAAGACGGCCTTAAGCGTAGCGAGCCGCGCAGCGATGGGACTTGAGGGACAGGCGGGGGGCGGCTAAGCGAGAGCGACAACGATGGACGGGATATGAGGACATGGCGGGCAACGGCGATCTGAACGCGCACGAGCAGACTTATGGCAAGGTCATCGGCATGCTGAAATGGGGATCGGTCGCCACCGCGATCATCGTCGCCTTGGTGATCTGGCTGATCGCCTGAGCGGGCCGGCGGTGAAGATCGCAGTCCTCAAGGAACAGGCCGCCGGGGAAAGCCGCGTCGCCGCGACACCCGAGACGGTCAAGAAGTTCATCGCGCTCGGCGCCGAGATGGCGGTCGAGGCGGGGGCGGGCGTCGCCGCTTCCTGTGCCGATGCCGATTATGCTGCCGCGGGCGCTAAGCTGGGTGATCGCGCGGCGACGCTGTCGGGCGCGGATATCATCCTTGGCGTGCAGGGGCCGGATGCGGCATCGCTTGCCGGGGCCGCGCCAGGCGCGTGGCTGGCAGCGAGCCTTAATCCGTTCGTCGAACGCGCCCGTATCGATGGCTATGCCGCGGCGGGTATCGAGGCGCTGGCGATGGAATTCATGCCGCGCATCACGCGCGCGCAATCGATGGACATCCTGTCCTCGCAATCGAATCTGGCGGGCTACAAGGCGGTGCTGGATGCGGCGGCGGAATATGGCCGCGCTTTTCCGATGATGATGACGGCCGCCGGCACGGTATCCGCTGCGCGCGTGTTCGTGATGGGCGTGGGCGTCGCCGGGCTGCAGGCGATCGCCACCGCACGGCGGCTGGGCGCGCAGGTTTCGGCAACCGACGTGCGCTCCGCGACCAGGGAGCAGATCATGTCCCTGGGCGCCAAACCCGTGTTCGTCGAGAATGTCGTCGGGATCGAAGGCGAAGGCTCCGGCGGCTATGCCGGCGAGATGTCCCCCGAATATCAGGCGGCGCAGGCAGATTTGGTTTCGGGCCATATCGCCAAGCAGGATATCGTCATCACCACCGCGCTGATCCCCGGACGCCCGGCACCGCGGCTGATCTCCGCCGCGCAGGTGGCGAGCATGCGGCCGGGTTCGGTGATCGTCGATCTCGCGGTCGAGGCCGGTGGCAATGTCGAGGGCGCCGTGGCGGGGGAGGTGGTGACCGTTGGCGGCGTGAAGATCGTCGGGCATCGCAATGTCGCCGGTCGGCTGGCGGCGGATGCGAGTGCGCTGTTCAGCCGCAACCTGTTCAATTTCCTGGGCGCGTTCTGGGACAAGGAAGCGGGTAGGCCGGTGCTGGATGACGAGATCGGCGATGCGATCCGGCTGACCCAGGGTGGCGTGGTCGTCAGTCAGAGGCTGTTGGGCTGACATCGGCATGGCGATCGCCGAAAAGCTGCTGTAGCGTATGCGGTCAAATCCGCGCGACTGGCGGATCGACGACATCGCCGCGGTCTGTAATGGCTTCGGCATCGCTTGCACGCCGCCGCGCAAAGGCTCAAATTACAAGGTGAAGCATGTCGACATGGCCGAGATACTGACGATACCTGCGCACCGGCCAATTAAGCCGATCTATGTGCGTGAACTCGTCAGGTTCATCGACGCCGTGCGTGGAGCACGTTCATGAAGCCACTCGATTACGAGGTCGATATCCTGCCGTTGCCCGAATCCGACGGTGGCGGCTTTACGGCAATCGCGCCCGAATTGCCGGGGTGTCGATCTGATGGCGACACGCCACAGCAAGCGCTCGACAATATCTACGACGCGATCGCCTGCTGGATCGAGGCAGCGCAAGAAATGGGCCGCGCCGTCCCCGTGCCGCGCCGGGCGGCCGCCTGATGGGCCTGCTCAACGCCACTGCCGCGGATCCGCGCGAACTGATCGACAAGCATGGCGAGGCGCTGAGCGACGGCGAGACGGTGTATTTCGTTTACAAGACGGTGCGGGATTATATCGCCTTCACCAATTGGCGCGTGCTGTACATCAATGTGCAGGGGCTGACCGGCAGCAAACGCGAATATCTGACGGTGCCGTATCGCTCGATCACCGCTTTCTCGATCGAGACGGCGGGGACGTTCGATCTGGATGCGGAACTGAGCATCTATCTGTCGGGGCATGACGCGATCGAGTTCAAGGTCGGGCGCAATGCCGATGTGCGCGCGCTGCAGAGCTTCCTTGCGCAGAAGTTGGATCGATGAAGATCGGGCTGTCCTACAGCCAGCCGTCATGTCATCGTGCTGATGGTCGTACGCGGACAAAGTTGGTGAAGGCGAATCTTGCCGCGCGTTCAGCGAAACTTCCTCAACTTTGCCGATCTCGGAGCGCCTGAATGGACTTCATCTCGATCCTGTCGATCTTCGTCATGGCCTGCTTCGTCGGCTATTATGTCGTCTGGTCGGTCACGCCGGCGCTGCACACGCCGTTGATGGCGGTGACCAACGCGATCTCCTCGGTAATCATCGTCGGCGCGCTGATTGCCTCCTCGGCGGCGGGGATCGGTGGGACCGGGGCAATGTCGAAATGGCTGGGGTTGCTGGCGGTGGTGCTGGCGAGCGTGAACATCTTCGGCGGCTTCGCAGTGACCGCGCGAATGTTGGCGATGTACAAGAAGAAGCCGGCGGCGGCGGCCAAATAGTTCGTCGTCCCGGCGCGGGCCGGGATCCATCGTGCCGCATGCGCTGGTGAAGAGTTGGACCCGGCCTTCGCCGGGGTGACGGTTAAGGGGCTGACATGGAACACGTTGCGGTAAATCCCTGGGCGGCTCTGGCCTATCTGGTCGCCGGGGTGTGCTTCATCCTCGCGCTACGTGGCCTGTCGTCGCCGGCGACCTCGCAGCGCGGCAATCGCTACGGAATGATCGGCATGACGATCGCGGTGGTGACGACGCTGCTGACGCATGTGCCGACCATGCCTTTGGCGGACGGCGGCACCCTTATCGATGTGAAGACGGCGATCCAGATCCTCGCGGCAATCGCCATCGGTGCGGCGATCGGCATCGGCACCGCGAAACGCATCGCGATGACCGACATGCCGCAGCTCGTCGCCGCGTTCCATTCGCTCGTCGGCCTTGCCGCCGTGCTGGTTGCCGCCGCTGCGTTCCTCAACCCGCAAGCATTCAGCATCGTTGATGCCGCCGGCCAAATCCTCACCATCTCCCGGATCGAAATGGGCCTCGGCATTGCGATCGGCGCGATCACCTTTTCCGGCTCGGTGATCGCGTTCCTCAAGCTCAACGGCAATATGGGCGGGAAGCCGATCATGCTGCCCGGGCGGCACGTGATCAATCTTGCGGTGCTCGCCGGGATCGTCGGGCTGGTTGGTTATTTCACGCAGGACCAGAGCGCCTGGGTTTTCTGGACGATCACCGCACTCAGCTTCGCGATCGGCTTCCTGCTGATCATCCCGATCGGCGGGGCGGACATGCCGGTCGTCGTGTCGATGCTCAACTCCTATTCCGGCTGGGCTGCGGCGGCGATGGGCTTTACGCTGCACAATACGGCGATGATCATCACCGGAGCGCTGGTCGGCTCGTCGGGCGCGATCCTCAGCTACATCATGTGCAAGGCGATGAACCGCAGCTTCATCAGCGTGATCGCCGGCGGCTTCGGCGCGGAAGCGGCGGCCGAAGGCGGAGAGGCGAAGGAACAAAGGCCGTGGAAGCGTGGCTCGGCCGAGGATGCCGCGTTCCTGCTGCAACAGGCCGAGCAGGTGATCATCGTCCCTGGCTATGGCATGGCGGTGGCGCAGGCGCAGCACGCGCTGCGTGAGATGGGCGACAAGCTCAAGGAACATGGGGTTCGCGTGAAATATGCGATCCACCCGGTCGCCGGGCGCATGCCGGGGCATATGAACGTGCTGCTCGCCGAGGCCAACGTGCCGTATGACGATGTGTTCGAGCTGGAGGACATCAACGGCGAATTCGCCCAGACCGACGTCGCGTTCGTGATCGGCGCCAACGACGTGACCAACCCGGCGGCAAAGACCGACAAGAGCTCGCCGATCTACGGCATGCCGGTGCTCGACGTGGAGAAGGCCAAGACGGTGTTGTTCATCAAGCGATCGATGGGCGGCGTGGGCTATGCCGGCGTCGACAACGATGTGTTCTACATGGACAATACGATGATGCTGCTGGCGGATGCGAAGAAGATGGTCGAGGAAATCATCAAGTCGCTCGACTGATCTCAGCGGACGTACAAGGCGATTTGGTCCATTCCGGTGGTTGATCGGGCGCTCGTTGGTGGATCCTGCCTGCGCCGGCGGATTGCTTGCCAGAATGGATGTAAACTGCCGCGCTGGATCGCGTAGAATGCGTATTTGGATGTGGCGACGGGGGCAGGCAGGGGGCGGATGATGAACGGTGAGTGGCTTGAGCAGAGTCCGAGCTATGCGCGCAGGCTCGGCTCGCTCGTCGTGGCGGATAAAGCGGCGGCGCAGGTTGCCGGCGACCTGGTCGAACTGAGCGGCGCTCGTGTCATCAAGCGGCTCGACTGGCATGCCGTGACGGACGGCGCGTGGGACGATTACGGCGTTGCCGACCTGGTGCAGATCGATGCCATCGGAGTCCCCGACACGATGCTCGACAGCGCGTTGCCGATCCTGGACACCTTCGCCCGCGACAAGGCCGCGCGGATCGTCGCCGGCATCGAGGAACGGCAGATCGATCTGGTCGCCGCCCACCTGTACGGACGGCACGTGCAATTGCTGGTGGCGCCGAGCCAGGCGGAGCATATCGCCGCGCTGGCGATTGCCGGCAGCATGCGGCCCGATCTGCTCGCCAACGAGGCGGCGCGCGATGCCGAGGCGATACGGTTGCGGCGACTCAACGAGGAAGTGGCGCGGATCGCCGAGACGCTGGCGCGGCTGACGCGAGACGATTCGCTATCCTTCCCACGGCCTACTTTGGCGGTGACGGATCGCAAGCTCGGCTATGGCGCGCAACCCCATGCCGACGAGGCGACGGCGTCCCCCCAGGAGATCCGCCAGGCGATCCGCTCGCGGCGTTGCGCTCGCAATTCTTCGACGAAGGGCTGTTCGAGGATCCCGCGTGGGACATGCTGCTCGATCTGTTCGCGGCCGAGCTGGAGCGCGCGCAGGTATCGGTATCCAGCCTGTGCATCGCCGCGGCCGTTGCGCCGACGACCGCGCTGCGCTGGATCGCCAAGATGACCGACGCCGGCCTGTTCCTGCGGCAGCCCGATCCCTTCGACCGCCGCCGCACGTTCATGGCGCTGTCGGACAAGGCGCTGGAGGGCATGCGGCAATATTGCGCGGCTGTGCGGCGCGCGGGGCTGTCAATCGCCTGACTCCATCGCGGATTGACGGCGCGCGCAGAAGGCGCGATAGCGCGCGGACCCGGTTTCGGGCGATTAGCTCAGTTGGTAGAGCGTCTCGTTTACACCGAGAATGTCGGCGGTTCGAGCCCGTCATCGCCCACCATTTTCGATCAGAACCGCGAGCCGCGGCCCTGGCGATATGGATTCCGCTTGCGGTCTCCACCAGCGTCGACTCCGCTCCATAGATTTCGATCGCGTCGTCGCGAACGATGACCTTTTCTATCAGCGAATGGATAAGGCAACGTCGTTGTCTCGCGTCGGCGGCCTTGAGCAACCCGTGCATCTCGGAGACCTTCGACATCGCTTCTTCCGAAGACAGAGGTCGGACGGTCTCCGATATTAACCTCTGCGTTGCCGCAATCTGCCGCTTAAGGCTGGCGGTCTCCTCTCCGAGCGCATCAATCTTGGCCCTGGAACCCGAGTGGCCTTCCAGGCCGTCCCAGCGGCAACTTCCCAGAGATTGTCCTCCCTCGCTTGGCTCCGCTAAACTGACGTTTGAGTTGCTGAAGCCGACTTGATGCCGCAGCCTTGGCTGAGTGTTGGCAATCGCAGGCACGAGCAACCGTCTCGCGTACACGCGCTGGCGTCGGGAGCTCCATCGACGCCTTATCGATGACCGCGTCATCCAGTTCATCCCGAGAACTCGAAATGACTCTGCCACCGGGACACTTACCGCGATTCAGTCTCTGGGCGCATTTGTAATAATGATGGATCGAGTAGTGCCGCCCACAGATCCGGCGCGGTGCGGGTCTCGACCGCGATGTCGGGGCCGATCGCGCGCTGGATCAGATCGACCATCCCCCTGACCAGGGCGTCAACATTGGTCGAACGCAGGTCTAGCGGCTGCCGGTGCGAGAAGGCAAGCAGGCGTTGCGTAAGCGCGGCTGCGCGTCTTCGCGGGCATCGCCGTCTATGCGGCGACCAAGTCGGCGCTAGAGAGCTTCACCCGCGGTCTGGCTCGCGAGCTGGGCTCTCGCGAAATCACCGTCAATCTGGTTCGCCCTGGCCCGATCGATACCGACATGAACCCCGCCGACGGGCCTCTTGCGCCTTCCATTCTTCCGAGCCTCGCTATCGCGCGCTACGGCAAGGCCCGGGAGGTCGCCGAAGCCGTTGCGTTTCTCGCCGGGCCGGGTGCTGCGTACGTGACGGGCTCGGGGATTCTTGTCGATGGTGGCATCGCTGCGTAAGGCCGGGCCCGTCATTAGTGATCGCCGGACTTGCGGCCCCTCCCATCACGAGTAGCGTATCGACATGAACGACCAGAAAAAAGGCGTAGTGGTTCAAGGCCGCCTGATCCCCTTTCCCTCGTCGATCAGCGCAGAGGCACACGCCAGTCTGGCGCGACTGGTCAACGACGATGGTGTTACGGTGAACGCGCTCCACACCATGCCCTTGCCCGAGGATCATGCCGGCTGGATGCAGATCAAGGCGGCTGTTGACGGACAATATGCGGCGGCGGTGAAAGGGCTCGCCGGCACGCTGAGCGCCAGCGTTGAGACGATCCGAAGCGGTGAAGCCACCCTCTACGTCGCGACGCCCGAGACCATGGCCAAGCCGGACTGCGCCTATCTGGACTTTCATGGCGGGGCCCTGGTGTTCGGCGGCGGCGAGGCGTGCCGCGCGCAGGCGCGGATGCAGGCGGATCAGCACGGGGCGCTCTGCTACGGCGTCGATTACCGGATGCCGCCCGAGCATCCCTATCCAGCGGCGCTGGACGACGCGATGGCGGCATATCGCTATGTACTGAACCGCCAAACGCCATCACGCGTCGTCGTTGGCGGGCGATCGGCGGGCGGCAATCTGGCGGCGGCGATGCTCCTGCGCGCGAAGGACGAAGGTCTTCCTCTGCCAGCAGGACTCATCCATCGATGTGACCGACTGGGTCTTCAGCCTCACCGACGCAGAGTACCGCGCCTGCTCGAAGGACCACATTGCCGCAGCCGCGACCCACGCGCCGGACGGTCGACGGATGTCGATCAACGTTGAGCATGTCGGGCGGCTCGTCGTGCAGCATTACATCGAGGACATTGCCGAGCGCCATCACTGCCGCCTGCTTTCTCTCAGCGAGACGTTCGGACCCTCGATCGACGAAAGAGGCACCGCCGACGTGATCTGGGAGTTCTACCTAGACCGGATCGACGACAAGACGACGCGCTTCACGAACTACGTGCGGTCCTCGGCGACAGCTGGCTGGGAAGAGGCGCTCTCGCGCGAAGGCGTGACTCTCGATCAGGCTCAAAACCAAGCGCAGAAGGTAATCTCCGCACACAACGAGGAGGAGACCCCCCTCTTCGCTAAAGACATCGAGCGGAAGGCTAAACAAGGGCGGTGGCTGAACCCCGCATAGGCGAGAGGTCGTCGCGATTCTCTGCCGTCACGACCTGTCAATCGGCTTCCAAAAAGGCCCCCTATCGGCGTGCGAAAGGGACCCCTCTGCACAGCAGCGTGAGGGATATGGCAAGTCGCGGTCGTCTCAAGGCGCGCTCTGACCGCAGACCTATTTGCCAAAGCCGTGCGTGGCGAGGTGGCAACGGTTGTTGCCGAGACTATGCCGTTACGCCAGGCGGCCGACGCGCGTCGACGGATCGAGGCCGGAGGCGTGTTCGGTCGTATCGTTCTCACAACACGATGACTGATCCAAGCGTATCGGCGGCGACCTTGCCCGTGAAATAGTCGGTGGGTTGGGCTGAAGGTGTGCCGCCGTTAAGGGTGATGTTGATGGCTAAGTCTCCTGATCATGCTGGCGACTTAGGCGGACCGGGGGCGCCCCGGATTGACTTTCATCAACGCCCCCTTGGCGGTCGCTGATCGCGGCTGGATAGCGTTCGCCCACCAGCTCGATCTGCGACAACGCGTCCTCGACCTCATGAAGATCGTCGGCGGACAGCGTGACGCTCGCGCCCCGGCGAATCTCTTGGAGGCGCTGTAGTTTGGTGCTGCCGGGGGGGGCACGATCCGAGACCTTTGCGCCAGCAGCCAACCTGGCCCAAGGCAGGCCACCAATCGAGGCGAGCGCAGAGCCATTCGTAGAAACTGTCACGCCGCTCCTCGTCTCGAAGTGCAACGACCGGTCGTCTGACAGCACGGGGATCGGACCGATCTGCTTCCGCTGGAAAAGCCGCATGGCTTCCGTTTCGTCGTTGGGAAGGAACGGCCGAAAACGCATTTAGCGGCTTCAAAGCAGACGGGCTGCGATCCACCAAAAGCACCAATCACGTCTGCAATGTGCTATTGCAAACCTGTCGATAAAGGCACTCAAGCAGACCGGCGCCCTCTCAGTCTTAGGCGGCGGCTTACGCCCACATCTTACCGGGTGCGCGAGCGTCAGCTAGGTTCAGGCCATGCGTCAGCCGGCGGAGACCAACTCCCACGTTTCACCAGCTTCTTCGCCCTCGTTGTAGTGGACGCATTGAAGGGGTGGCGGCAAAAGCTGGTAAGCCCGACGCTCAGCGGAGGTGTCGAGCAGGCCCGGCAGCTGTTCGGCATCAGCGAGCGTCGGGCCTGTACCATCTTCAGCTTAGATCGGACGACGGTGCGCTACGCGCCCCGGCGTAGTGATGATGGCGACCTGCGGTCGCTGCGGGAGATCGCGGCTAAGCCTCGACGCTTCGGCTACTGACGACTCGGGATCATGCTGGCTCGCGATGGACTGATCATGAACCACAAGAAGCTGCTGCGGCTGTACCGCAAGGAGACCCGAACAGGCCTCCTAAATGTCGCCGCCGACCTGGCCCGCTTGTCATTGGAATGGTGGCCCGCTGCGCGTCGGATTACCCGGCCCGTCTTCGTTGGAATTCGCAGGTAGGTTATCCAGGCCAAGCAGCTCTGTTCGGGCGCGATCGAGCTTCTCGTCAATCGGCAGATCGCTCTGGAAGACGGAGGTCGGCAGTTCGCCGTCTTCGACAACTGGGCTGCTCGCCAACGTTCCGTTCCCCCAAATCCTACATCTCATTGATAAGCCACGACCGCTAGCGCTCGTTCCTCCAACTCCAGCAATGTAAACATCGCATTGTGCCATTTTGGCCCGTGAATGACGCCCCGACTTTTCGCGCGCTCGGCGTTCTGCCGATGCAGCATGGTTCGTGGAACGACGAGTTTCTAGTTCGCGGTTTCGTCCGACGCGCTCCACCATTCCCTTCAACATTGCCGACGATGCCCGCCCAAGCGAGCTATAGCGCCCTGATCAGCTTGATTGCGGGGGCGATCCAGGGCGGGTTGGTGACGATCTGTTGCCGCATGCCGGGGCCGGGCGGCAGCAGGTGGAGCTTTTCGCCATCGCGACCGATCAGTCGGCCGAACGAAAAGCGCCCGGCAGCGCGGGGGACGAGGACGTCGCGGTTGAGCGCGCGGCCGAAATGCTCCGGCGCCAGCGTTTCAAACCACAATTCATCGCCGCTGCGATATTCGCCGATGCCGGCGGTGACGGTGATGGCGATCGCGCCGGGGGGCGGTGCCGGCGGCGCCAGTGTTAGCGCGCGCTTGGGGGCGTGGATTCCGCTGCCATCGAGGATGGCGGATACAGGGATGCCGGTGCGGGTGGGAAGCTGAACGAGGTCGGTGGCGGTCACGCCGAGCGCGGTGGCGATACGGTTCAACCAGCCGACCGAAACCGTGCGCGTGCCCGTTTCCAGGCGGCCGATCGTCTGCGCCGTGGTGGTGGGCACACAGGCTCGGGCGACGTCGTCTAGCGTCATGCCCTTGGCGCGGCGTACTTCGCGAATGGCGGTTATCATCCAACATTCCTAACCAGATCGGTTTTCCGTCCTGTCCTACAGAAGCTGTGTCGTGGCAAGCGGCCTTGTGCGGCGGGCGAGGAGACGGACATGCAGGAACTGGTGGAACGGCAACTGACGGCTGCGAGCGGACGTCGCGTGACGGTGAAACTCCGCGAGTCACCGCTTGGCTGGCTGCGGTCGCGTGGCATGATTGATGCGCGGCAATTCGAGGCGGGTGAGCGGCTGCGCAGCGATTACGAGATGGCCGAGCTTGGCCCCCGTGTGACCATGCGCTGGGCAGCGCGGGTAGATGGGGGCGGGGCAAGCATCGATCCGAGTACGGCGCAACTCGCCGGCAAGCGCCGCTTCGATGCAGCGACGGCCGCGGTGGGGCCCGGGCTGAACGATGTGCTGTGGCGCGTAGTTTGCGCGTGCGAGGGGCTGCCGGCGACGGAAAAAGCACTAGGGTGGCCGGCGCGTGCTGGGCGAGTGGTGCTGACGCTGGCGCTCGACCGCCTGGCGGATCATTACCAACTGCGTTGACCAGCGGCGACGGCGCATGTTGCCGTGGCGGGGCGGCCTCGGTAGATCTGTCGGCATGCGCATCGACTTCATCAAATGCCACGGCTCCGGCAACGACTTTCCGTTGATCGATGCACGCGCGATCACGCTCGACGATGCAAGCTGGGCAGGCGTGGCACGTGCGCTGGCCGACCGTGCAGGACCGGTCGGTGGGGACGGCATCCTTCTCCTGACGCAGAATGCCGGCGTTCCGATCCGGATGCGGATGTTCAATACCGATGGCAGTGAGTCCGAAACGTGCCTGAACGGCCTGCGCTGCGTGGCGCGGGCCGGGTTCGAGGCGCTGGGGATCGACCATGCGGTGGTCGGATTGATGAACTCGCAAGCCACCGTCGAGCGCGATGCGGCGATCGCCCCCGGCGTGTATACGGTGCGCGAGACGGCTGGGCCGGCGGACCTGGACGTGACGGCCTGGCCGCTCGGAGGCATGGGGCAGCAGATCCTAGAGCAGCCGATCGCGATGCTGCCCAGCGAGCGGCGCTTCACAGCAGTGGCGATGCCCAATCCGCATCTGGTGAGCTTCGACGGGTCGATCGACGAAGCGGAGCTTGTGGCGGTGGGCAACGTCTGTGAGGCTGCGCCCGCCTGGCTGCCGCGGCGCGCCAACGTGTCATTCGTCGAGCAGCGTGGCAGCGACCTGTTCGTGCGTACCTTCGAACGGGGGATCGGGCTGACCGACAGCTGCGGCAGCGCGATGGCGGCGTCGGTGTTCGCCGCCTGTCTGGCGGGCCGGGTGGATTTTGGAAGCGAAATTACCGTATTCAATCGCGGGGGTCTGGTGCGGGCCCAGGCAGAACGCGATGGCATGGTGCGGCTGTCCGGCAATGCGACCTGGGTGTATGCCGGATCGGTCGAGGTGGATGCTGCGTCAGGTACGGCGCGCGACCTGATCGTCACCGAGCGCTATGACGAAGAGGTGACGGCATGGGCCACCGCCGTCGTGCGTGGGATCTGACGGGGCGCAGGGCCGGAAGTGGATCAGGGTGCCGCCGCTTGTGCTATTTTCCGCCACCTAAATCAGCTGCGGGCTCTCACCGATCTGGTACAAATTGCTTGACAGCGTCACGCTGTTCGGGTACATATCAGGAACGATGAAGAATTGCGAGTCGGGCGGTCGGCGGAAAGCCAGCCAGGGGCGCGATCGGAGCTGTCGCGGGTGAGGCTGGCGGTCGTAGCTTGCCGAGCCAGTGTCACTGATCGAAGTCGTTCCTGTTCGGATCTGTGCCGTGCAGCTTCGCCCAGAGGGCGTTTGTGCCGGCTTCCTGCGCTCGGTTGACGAATTGTGAAGCGACCAGCCAGCCCTTGATCGGTCGAAGCGGCAGCAAGGTGCCCAGCGCCATGAAGGGCACCGAGGTCACGAGATGTACCCAGAAGGGCGGATCGAACGCGACTTGGAGCCAGACGACGAAGAAGATTAGCGGCAGGGCGATGATGCACAAGGAGAAGAATGCCGGGCCATCGTCAGGAGCGGCGAAACGGTAATCCAGCCCGCATTGCTCGCATCGGTCCGCTACCTTGAGCCAGGATTTGAACATGCGGCCTTTTCCGCAGCGCGGGCATAAGCCTTTCCACCCACATTTGACGATCCAGCGGAACTTGTCGCCTTCGGGCTGAAGCTCTGGTGACGTAGTGGGTTGGTCTGGCATGTCTTACCATGTGATGCGCCTGTGGAAGGGTTACAATTGGCCAAATTGCCCCAGTGCCTTCAAGCGCTTGGTGGCAGGGTACACCGCACCGAGCGTTAACGTCGTCGTTGGAGAAAGTGTCTAAGCAACAGGTTCGAGTAAACTGGTTCGCGGTTCAGCGAGGGAGATCATCATGCTCAAGTCGCTTCTTCGTCGGATCGGTAACCGGAGCCCGGTCGAGATCGGGCATCTGGCCATCAAGAACGTCCGCCACGCTATCGCCGCGCTCGGGCCGGAAGCGCGCGCGGCACGCGCGGCCGATCTGGCGTTCGACCGGCGCTGGGGCACCGACACCAGTGGCGGGTTGAGTACGCGTGAGCTTGGCTATGGCGATGATCTGGCCGAACGTTGCCGGCGGTACGATCCAAGCAGCGAGGCGATGCTGCGCGCGCCGGTCAGCGCATTGGGGCTGGATCCCGCCGAACACGCATTCATCGATTATGGCGCGGGCAAGGGCCGCGTGCTGATGATGGCGATGGAGATGGGGTTTCGCCACGTCGTGGGAATCGAATTGTCCGAACATCTGTGTGAGATCGCCAAATCCAATATCGCCACGTTCGTGGCGCAGCATCCGGGGATGGATCAGGCCGAAATCGTCGCTGGCGACGCGACGGCATACCGGCCGTCGGGCAGGTCGATCGTCGCCTATTTCTACAATCCGTTCGATGCGTCGATCATGGCGGAAGTCCGTACTCGTCTTGAAGAGGCGCTTGGCGTTGGCGCCGAAGCGGTCACGGTGATCTACGCGAACCCCGAGCATGACGCGGTGTTTCGCGATGCGCCACGATGGGCGGCGGGACCTTTGCTGCCCGGCATTTCCACGTTCAGGCTGACGACGTGATGTTGCTCGATGCGATGGTGATCGCCTGAGCCGGTGCAGCGATCGGGACGTCCGTGCGTTTAGCCCCTGGCTACCAAGGAGAATGTGATGACCGACGAGCGCGACATGGACTTACCGCCTGAGGATCTGCCGGTCGGGTCGGTGGACGCCGCCGGCATGGCGATCGACCCTGAAGAGATCGCCCGGCCCGAGCAGCCGCCAATAGATGACGCTAGTGGCGGCCAGGGCGACGGGGGTGGGGATATCGATGATGTCTCGACCGACGAGTTGAGCGTGCAGGGTGGCGCATGATGAGCGACGATCATGAAACGCGCGCGGGCGAACCTGACATCCCGCCGGAGAATGGCAAGCGTCCATCGTTCAGGAAGCCGATCGACGAGCGGCTGGGTGCGGTTGGCACGGGCGGTGGCTATTCGGGACAGGAATATGACAGCGAGGGGCAGGAGGCCTGGCGCGCGGAGCAGGACCGTCGCAAGGGCGATCCCGACGGCGCCGTCGATGGCAGTGGTGTCGGCGCTGGCGGCGGGCCGGGCGAGGATTTCGACAGCGATGCGCAGGCCGGCGGGGAACAGCCGCCGACCGGCAGGTAAGATGCCCGTGACGTGCGAAGCAGGTGTCCGATCATCGCTTGGCGGAAGCGTCATGCTCGCCTAGGCCGACCGAGGAGCAAGACTATGGCATGGTGGAAGAAGGCCGGGATCACCGCCGCACACCGTGCGGAGCAGTCCCGCGCTCGGTTAGAGCTGGTATGACCCAGGCATTGGATATGGGCGACCGGCGGCAGGGTCTAACGGGCTTGGCGATCGCCGGCGCGTTGGTACTTGCGTGGCTGGTGATCCACATCGGCGGCATCTTCTTCTGGACCTGGCATGCGACGACTGCGCCGATCGCGGTGCTGCTGGTGATCGTGCAGGCGTGGCTCAGCACCGGGCTGTTCATCGTTGCGCACGATGCGATGCACGGATCGCTGGTGCCAGGGCGGCCACGATTGAACACGCTGGCGGGAGCTGTCTGCCTCGGATTGTATGCCGCTTTGTCGTACAGCCAGTTGCGCCCCAAACATGGCGCGCATCACCGGTATTCGGGATCGGCGGAGGATCCGGACTTCCATGCCGGCGAACCGCGCCGGGTGCTGCCGTGGTTCGTACGCTTCTTCAGCGGCTATTACACGCACGGGCAGATCGTGCGGATTACGCTCGTTGCGCTAGTGTACATCTTCCTGCTGGACGCGCGGTTGGAAAATATCATTATATTCTGGGCGGTTCCCGCGCTGCTCGCGCTTGGCCAGTTGTTCTTCTTCGGCACGTATCTGCCGCACCGGCACGGAGATGCGGCGTTCGTCGATCATCATAACGCGCGTAGCTCCGATCTGTCGGCGTCGATGTCGCTGCTGACCTGCTTCAATTTCGGCGGCTATCATCACGAGCATCATCTGAGCCCGGGAACGCCGTGGTGGCTGTTGCCACGGCTGCGTGCGACCAGCGCACCGCAGAAGACTGACATAGGAAACGGATAATGGTGCCGCGCGAATTGATCGATACCGCCGAGGTGCCCGGCGGCGAGCCGCTCAGGCTGTTCCGGCGCGGCGCGGATCATATGATCGTGCTCGATCGTAACGAGCTGATGAACAGCCGGATGAGCGGATCGGAAGAGGCGCTGGCGGTGATGACGTGCGAGCGGCTGGCGGGGCGCGCGAAGATCCGCATGCTGATCGGGGGGTATGGCATGGGCTTTACGCTACGCGCCGCGCTCGGGGCTCTGGGCCCCGATGCGCGGATCGAGGTGGCGGAACTGGTGCCGCAAATACTGGATTGGGCGCGCGGGCCGATGGCAGCGCTGACCGCGGGATGCCTGGACGATCCGCGCGTCGAGATCCGCATCGAGGATGTCGCGGCGCCGATCTCGGTCGTGTCCGAGCGCGGCGGGCTGGGGGCGTATGATGCGATCCTGCTCGACGTCGATAACGGGCCCGACGGGCTCGTGCGGTCGGACAATGGCCAGCTATATTCCGCGCGCGGGTTGAAGGCGGCCAAGGCAGCGCTGACGCCGGGCGGCGTCCTTGCAGTGTGGTCGGCCGCGCCCGATCCGCGCTTCGCCAAGCGGCTTGGCGATGCTGGTTTTTCGGTCGATGAAGTGGTCGTGAAGGCGCGGGCCAACGGCAAGGGGCCGCGGCACGTGATCTGGTTCGCGACGCGAGAGTGATCGTCCGATCGTCGAAGAGTTTGGAATCGAGGTCGGCTTCCGACCTCGCGGGACGGCGTTTGTGGGCTTGTAGGGCAAGTGCGGTCGCCGACGCGCCTCAACCTCGATGAATGGCGCAGATCTTGTTACCGTCGGGGTCGCGGACATAAGCCAAATCGACGACGCCCACGCTGCTATCGCGGGGCCCTGGTGCATCCTCGATCGATGTGCCGCCGTTTGCGACGGTAACATCGTGGAATTCGCGCACTTGCGCGGGGGAGTGACATTTGAATGCGATCGTGGTGCCGTTTCCGGCGGTCGCACCTTCGTCGTTGATCGGCTGGCTGACGGCAAACGTGCTGCCATTATGGCGGTAGAACAATCGGATATGGCCGCTGCCCGCTTCGTTTCGGATCGCCTGGCCTGCTCCGAGGACGCCGAGCACCGCATCATAGAAGCGCTTGGAACGCTCCAGGTCGTTCGAGCCGACCATGATGTGATTGAACATGCTTCCTACTCCGTTTTGCACGAGGCTATTGCATTGCGCTGCGCATGGCAGACTCTGAGGGATAACGCCTGTCTCGGCTAAAAGTAAGGGCGCTCGGGTTGCCCCAAACGCCCTTCACCGCGAGCCGCATTGTGGCGGCTCGATCGACCGATGGCCGAATTACATGCCGTTCGACAGGTTGGTGTCCGCGTCGTTGGTGCGCATGTCTTCTGCCTGGTTCTCGCCGGTGGCGCGCACTGCATCCGCCTGGTTCTCGAGCGTGTCGGCAGCCGCCGAGCTGTTCGTGTTGTCGGCCATGTCTTCCATATTGTCAGCCATGGCTTCGCTGTTCGATTCGATGTTGTCGGCAGCCTGTTCGCGCGGGCTGGAGTTGCATGCGCTGAGCGAGATCAAGCCGGCCCCAAGACCGAGAACGAAAATCTTCTTCATTGTGGATCACCCTTTTTATTCCAGAGGCTCGCAAGCCTAGCGGAATAATTGCCGGCCGTCCGCTTTGTTCCGGAAGGCGAACGACGCTGGCGGAGCAAGCGTGCGATCGCGGCGCGCCATCGTCTGACTGCGCAGATACCTTGTTACGGGGACATGAGATGAAATTGTTCGGCTGGAAATCGGCCGGGCGCGAGGAATCGCGGCCGGCATTGTCGCGCGTCGGTGGCACGCGGATGGTGGGAGATGCGACGGGTGGCTATGCAGCGCAGGTGCGTGCGGCCTACCTTGGCAACGCCATTGCGCAGCGTAGCGTGCGGCTGGTGGCGGATGGCCTGGGTGAGGCGCCGCTCACCACATCGTCACCCGAGCTGGAGAGGCTGGTGCGGGCGCGGTCGGGTGGCCAGGCTTTGCTGGCGACGCTGGCGGCGCAGTTATTGCTGCACGGCAATGCCGATGTTCAGGTGCTGTGCGATGCCGCTGGGCAAGTGGCGGAGTTGTTCGCGCTGCGGCCCGAACGGGTGACGGTGGAGCCGGACGCGGGGGGCTGGCCGGTGGCGTACAGCTACCGGGTCGGCGAGCGCGCGACACGGTTGATGGCGGACGATGGCGGCGGCCGGCCAGTGGTGCTGCACATTCGCGGTTTTTCGCCGATCGACGATCATTATGGTCTCGGTTGTCTGGGGGCGGCGCCGGCAATCCCGCCCAGTCGGCCGCCAGTCCCGCCTCGAACGTTACCGACACCTGCCCCACAGGCGCAGTGAGCGCGGGGCACAGTCGAGGACAGCGATCGAGAACGTCCCACGAAGCGTGACCCTGGCGCATTACGATCCGGCGCGCGATTATCAGAGCGGGCTGCAACGCGCGCAGCGTCCAGGTGCCGGGCGGCGCGAGTTGCGGATCGAGATGCCGGCCGCCTTGTCGGCGGACGCTGCCAAGACGATGGCCAAGGCCTTGGTCGCGCGGGGCGAAGCCGCACGCGAGAAGCGCACGGTAACGCTTGGCTGGAGCCACCTGCACGTCATGCCCGGCGACGTCGTGACGATTCGAGGAATCCCCGGCGTGTTCCGCGTTGCCGACTGGTGGTTCGAGGCGATGGTGGTGAAGCTGGAGTGCGTGCGGCTATCGGCGACGACCGCCGCCGCGAGCGCGACTTCCGGGCGCGTGCTGGCCGCACCGGATGCCGTGGCTGGCCAGAGGGTGCTTCACGTGTTCGAGATGCCGCCGCTCGATGACACGTTATCGAGCTCGCCGCGGATGTTCGTTGCGGCGGCGGGCACCGGCGCCGGCTGGCGACAGGCTGCGTTGCTCTATCGGATATCGGGCGAAGAACGGTGGACGCCGGTGGGGCGAACGGCGAGTGCCGCGACGCTTGGAACGTTGGCAAGTCCGCTTCGGGCCGGAGCGACGAGCGTCAGCGACCAGATGAACGACCTTGTAGTCGATCTCGCGCATGAGAACATGGTGCTAGCGGGCGCAGGCTTGGCCGCGTTGGTGGCCGGCGCGAATGTCGCGATGGTCGGCGATGAACTCCTGCAGTTTGGCAAGGTCGAACAGGTTGGCCGGGTCCGCTGGCGATTGTCGAACCTGCTGCGTGGACGACGCGGCACTGAAGGAGCAATGGGACGGCAGGCCATCGGCGACCGCTTTGTCCTTGTCGAGCGCGACACCCTCCTCCTTCCTATCGACCTGCCGCTGTCGGCGGTCGGTGGAACGATCCGCGACATCGCTTCCGGCATTGGCGATTTGGCGGGACCCGCCCAGATCGATGCTGCAGTGCAAGGTATTTCGGTGCTGCCGCCGTCCCCCGTCCATCTGATCAGCCGCGTGTTGCCCAATGGTGACGCGCTGGTCAGCTGGGTTAGACGAAGCCGGAGCGGCTGGCGCTGGGTCGATGGTGTCGATGCGCCGCTCGGCGAGGAGCGTGAAGGCTATCGAGCGACGATCATGCCTGGCAGGGGACCGGCCAGGACGGTGGATGTCGCCGTGTCCGAGATCGTCATTCCTGCAGTCGACTATCTGCCGAGCGCCTGCGTCATTTCTGTTCGTCAGGTCGGCTCGAACGGCGAATCGGCAGCGGCGACGATCGAGCTTCCCATGGTGCAGGAGATCATATGAGCGAGGAAACGAGCGCCCGGCTGCAATTGCCGTTGCTACGCGCGGGACAGGCCCAGAAAGAATTGTTGCATAACGAAGCCCTAACGTTGGTCGACCTTCTGGCGCAGCCCACCGTCATCGGCTTTGCGGCCGAAACCCTTCCGGCAGACCCTGAGCCGGGTGAAGCTTGGATCGTTGGTACCTCGCCTGGCGGCGCATGGTCTGGGAAAGCCGGCTGTATCGCCGGCTGGTCAACGGGCGGCTGGCGGTTCGTCGATCCCGTGGAAGGCATGTCAGCTTGGGTCGCCGAAGATCAACAAATCGCACGATATTCTCGTGGCACATGGTCGATGGGCCGGCTGCAGGGAACGAGCGTGACGATCGATGGCGTTGCCGTTCTTGGCGCTCAACAGCCCGCGATTTCGGATCCCTCAGATGGCGAGATCATCGACGCAGAAGCAAGGGTTAGTATTGCGGCGATCGTGGCGGCTTTGAGAAGTCACGGGCTTATTGCCAGCTAGAGTCAGCGGGCATATTGTTGCCGTTGAGCAACACCTTCTCAGCATTTGTGCGCTTGCGTGGAAACCATCCTTTGGGTAGGGAGTTTGCGCTGTCCGAGTGACACTGACGAAAGGGGATTTTTATGCGGAAGCTTGCCATCACCATGGCGCTTGCCTCCACTGCACTGGCCACACCTGCCCTCGCACGCGATAATTCGTGGTACGTGGGCGTCGAGGGTGGTGCGATGATCGTGGAAGACATCGACTACGACATCACTGGCGCGACTGCCGCTGCTTCGGGCGGCGCTACGGTAGACAGCCACTACGGCTATGACGTCGACGGCGTCATTGGCTACGATTTCGGCCCGGTCCGGATCGAAACCGAAGTTGGCTACAAGAGCGCACGTCTCGACGAATATCAGTCGAGCGTAACGACCCCGGTCTTCTCGGGTGGTGGCGTTCTGGGTGCACGCCCGGCCGGCACGTATGATGCACGCGGCAAGACCACGGCACTCAGCTTCATGGTCAACGGCCTGCTCGACTTCGGTGAGGACGACGGCATTCAGGGCTTCGTCGGCGGCGGTGTCGGTGTCGCTCGCGTCAAGGCAGACGGTTATCGTCTCGCAGGCGGTCCTTTCCTCGATGACTCCGATACCGGTTTCGCTTGGCAGGGTCTTGCTGGTGTTCGCGCGCCGCTTAGCGATCACGTCGATGTATCGCTGAAGTATCGTTTCTTCAACGCAGACAATGTTCGTCTCGTCGACGTCACGGGCCGTCAGTCGGAAGCTCGCTTCCGGTCGCACAGCATCCTCGGTGGTCTGACCTACAACTTCGGCGAGCCTGCTGCTCCGCCGCCGCCGCCTCCTCCACCGCCTCCTCCTCCTCCGCCGCCTGAAGTAGTGGCAACGCCGGAAGTGGTTTGCGCTCCTGGACCGTACATCGTGTTCTTTGAGTGGGATAAGTCGGACATCACGTCGCAGGCAGCATCGCTGCTCGACGGTGCGATCTCGCAGTACCAGAATTGCGGCAACACGCAGGTCATGTTGGCCGGCCACGCCGATAAGTCGGGTTCGGCATCGTACAACGTCGGTCTTTCGCAGCGTCGCGCTGATGCGGTGAAGGCATATCTTACCTCGCGTTCGATCCCGGACAGCGTGATCTCGACTTCGGCATTCGGCGAAAGCCGTCCGCGCGTCGAGACCGCCGATGGCGTTCGCGAGCTGGAAAACCGCCGTGTGGAAATCCAGTACGGTCCTGGTTCGGGCAGCTAATCCCGAATTGGCTGAGTAAGAGAAGGGAGGTCAGCATCTGCTGGCCTCCCTTTTGTTTGTCTCGCGATGATCGTTTTTCGTCGGGCACATCGTGTGCAGCACGGCGGGTATCGCAGCGAGCTACAACCAGTGTCGCAGCAACTCGTCTAATTGGGTGCGCTGCTGCGATCCACAAACCTGCCGAGCTTACAAGCCTTGGTCCCGCGGGTACGCGCAGACGCGCTCCGGCGGTTTGATGGTAGGTCGTGGATAATGTTAGTCCGCGGCCACGCACTACGCGCCCGATCCGCTATAAGCTGGCAATCGACCACGGTTTGGATAGAGCGTCGCAGCTTGAGCGATAATTTCGACTGATGGCGGGTACAATTTCACATGCGCATTACCATGATCGGTTCTGGTTACGTCGGCCTGGTATCGGGGGCATGCTTTTCCGACTTCGGCCATGACGTGATCTGCGTGGACAAGGATGCCAGCAAGATCGCGGCGCTCGAGAGCGGCAAGATGCCGATCTTCGAACCCGGCCTCGACAAATTGGTGGCAGCGAACGTGGCCGCCGATCGGCTGAAGTTCACGACCGATCTCAAGAGCGCTGTGGCCGGTGCGGATGCAGTGTTCATCGCCGTCGGCACGCCTTCGCGTCGCGGTGATGGTCACGCAGATCTGTCCTACGTCTTCGCCGCGAGCCGGGAAATCGCCGAGGCGATTACCGGGCCGATCGTGATCGTCACCAAGTCGACCGTGCCGGTCGGGACGGGCGACAAGGTCGAGGATATCATGCGTGAGTTGGTCGAGGGCCATGAGGTCGCGATCGTCTCCAACCCCGAATTCTTGCGTGAGGGCGCAGCGATCGGCGACTTCAAGCGTCCCGACCGGATCGTCATCGGCACCGAAGATGCCCGTGCCATGCAAGTGATGCGCGAAGTCTATCGCCCGCTCTACCTCAACCACAGCCCGATCCTGTTCACCGGCCGGCGCACGGCCGAACTGATCAAATATGCCGCGAATGCATTTCTCGCGACCAAGATCACCTTCATCAACGAGATCGCCGATCTGTGCGAGGCGGTCGGTGCGGACGTGCAGGATGTCAGCCGCGGCATCGGGTTGGACAATAGGATCGGCCCGAAGTTCCTGCACGCAGGACCAGGTTATGGCGGGTCGTGCTTCCCCAAGGACACGCTGGCGCTGCTCAAGACGAGCGAGGATTACGAGACGCCGGTACGGATCGTCGAGGCAGTCGTGCAGGTCAATGACAACCGCAAGCGCGCCATGGGCCGCAAGGTGATCAAGGCGCTCGGCGGGACCGGCAGCGACGGTGTGAAGGGCAAGACGGTTGCCGTGCTCGGCCTGACGTTCAAGCCCAATACCGACGACATGCGCGATGCGCCGAGCCTGTCGATCGTACAAAGCCTGCTCGACGCCGGCATCAAGGTGCGGGGTCACGATCCCGAAGGGATGGAGCCAGCCAAGGCGCTGATGCCCGACATCACCTATTGCGGTGACGCCTATGACGCCGTGGCGGGCGCGGACGCAGTGGTCATCGTCACCGAGTGGGACATCTACCGCGCGCTCGACCTCAAGCGCGTTGCAGCGGCGATGACGACGCCGGTTATGGTCGATCTGCGCAACGTCTATCCGCCCGAGGATGCCGCCAAGGCGGGCTTCGCCTACAGCTCCATCGGGCGGTAGCTACAAAGCGGCGTTCAGCCAGTCCGGCAGGATGGCATCGCCCAGCGCCTCGACGCGACGATGCTCCACCATCAGGCCAAGCTCCGGATACATGGCGCGCGTACGCTCTCTTGGCTCGCCCAGAGGCGCGACGACGAGGCGGCGATTGACCTTGCTGCGATGATGCATGCGCGCGGTATTTTCCTGGCCGACATAACATCCCTTGGTGAAGCTCACGCCGTGCAGTTCACCCGCATTGCATTCCAGCCAGAGTGTCTTGTCCTGGCCAAGCTCACCAGCGCCTTCGGTGACACCGAGGCGGAGCCGGTGCTCCAGCCAACCTGCTGCCGGCTCACTCGGGGCGGCCAACCAGCGCCAGCCCAGTTCCGGTAACCGGGGGTCGGGAACGCCGCGACCAGTATCGCGCGACCAGTGAACGGCCAATGTCTCCTCGCGGGTGATCGTTATCGCTCGACGCAGCTTGTAAACCGATAGGCGCCTCAAAAGCGCATCCGCGTGGTCCGCCTCGCAATCCACCAGGATGTCGCTGCCGTCCGACCACAAAATGAAGTCGAACAGCGCCTTTCCTTGGGGGCCGAGCAAAGCCGCCCAAGCTGGGAGTGATCCGTTCGTGTCCGCGGTGACCAAGCCTTGTAGGAAGCCACGCACATCCTCTCCCGTAATGCGGAGTACGGCACGGTCGCTAAGGGTGGTTTCGAGCATCATCAACAGGTAGGAACCGGGAGATCTTTTGTCACCCATTGCCCAGCGCTTGCCGCAGGGCCGTCTTTCTCCGATCGGCGCGGAGCAAAGCGGGAGTCGGCAAGCTCGGCCGGACGGAGTGTATATCGTGGCGACCTTCGATCTGATCCTGACTGGTGGCATTGTTCATCTGCCCAGCGGCCCGTCGCAAACGAGTGTCGGCGTGCGTGATGGACGTATCGCGGCGATCGGGGTGGCGGGCGATGCCGGGGAGACGATCGATTGCGCGGGCTTGGACATCCTGCCGGGCGTGATCGATACGCAAGTGCATTTCCGCGAGCCCGGCCTGATGCACAAGGAAGATCTCGAGAGCGGCGCCCGGGCAGCGGTGCTTGGCGGCGTGACGGCGGTGTTCGAGATGCCCAATACCAAGCCCAACACTGATTCCGCAGTCGCGATCGAGGACAAACTCGCCCGCGCCCGCCACCGCATGTGGTGCGACCATGCCTTCTATGTCGGCGCGACGAACCACAATGCGAGGGATTTGGCCGAGCTGGAACGTTTGCCGGGCACGGCGGGGGTCAAGATCTTCATGGGCGCGTCTACCGGCGACCTGCTGGTGTCCGAAGATGCACGGCTGGCCGAGGTGCTCGCCTCAGGCCATCGACGCGTTGCAATCCATGCCGAGGACGAGGATCGCATGAACGCGCGTGCGGGCGAGCGTGTGCCGGGCGATGCGAGTTCGCACCCCGTATGGCGCGACGATGAGAGCGCATTGCTGGCGACGCGCCGGATCCTCGGACTGGCGCGGGCAGCGCGGCGGCGCATCCATGTACTGCATGTGACGACGCCGGCCGAACTGGAGCTTCTCGGCCAGCACAAGGACATCGCAACCTGTGAGGTGACGCCGCAGCACCTCACATTAGCGGGCGAGGACGCTTATCCGCGGCTCGGCACGTTCGCGCAGATGAATCCGCCGATCCGCTCGGGTGCGCATCGTGACGGTCTGTGGCATTGGTTGGGGCAGGGTGTGCCCGACATCCTCGGCTCCGACCATGCGCCACACACGCTGGAGGAGAAAGCCAAGCCGTACCCGGGCAGCCCAAGTGGTATGCCCGGCGTGCAGACGCTGCTGCCGCTGATGCTGAACCACGTCGCCGCGGGAAGAACGACGCTCGCACGTGTGATCGACCTGACCAGCGCCGGCCCGCAACGCGTGTTCAACATCATCGGCAAGGGGCGGATTGCAGTCGGCTATGACGCCGATTTTTCGATCGTGGATCTCAAGGCACAGTGGACGATCCAGGATGAATGGCTGGCGTCGCGCTCAGGTTGGTCGCCGTTTACCGGCATGGAGATAACCGGGCGGCCGATCGGCACCATCGTTCGGGGTCACCGCGTCATGTGGGACGGTAGCATTGCCGACACTGCGGTCGGAGAACCGATTCGATTCGAGGGCATAGCGTTCGGATGAGCCTACGCCTTCAGTGGCAGCCCAAGACTATTCACCGGTGGGAGAGGGTGCAGGCGCTAGGGACCTACCGGCGAACGGCCATGACGTCACATGCCCTGCGAACAGAGCCCACCAGATGATCACCGGCTGAAACAGCAGCCGCGGCACATGATACCACAAGCTATGGATCTGACCGGCCACGAGCAGCTGGTCCGACGCGTGTTTGATGTTGGCCGGATAGACGCACAGCGCGTAGGCCGCGAGCATCACACCGGCCCACCATCGCCATCGCGGTCTGAGCAGCGCGACGGCTCCGGCAATTTCGCAAATACCGGTGACGAAGATGATTCCGGCGGGGAAGGGTACCCAGGGCGGTGTGATCTTCAGAAAAGGCGCCGGTATCGTGAGATGCGCCGTGCCAGCGATCAGATATGCCAGAACGAGGAGCCAGCGCAGGATTACGCGACTGCGCTCAAGCCGGGGTGACAGCATCATCGTCCACCGTGCGCAAGGCGCAGGTCGGCCAGGCGCACCGGTCGCACCGAGCCTAGAACGGGAACCACTTGGATGTGTGGCTGAACTTCATATAGCCGACGTTGACGCCCTGCCGCCATCCTACGCCCAAGCGGATCGGGATCACGACCTTGTCGCCCATCCGCAGGTAGGTCGCTGCAACCCCACCGATGAAGAACAGGCGCCCTTCACCCGCGGCGAAACGCTTTCGGTACAGATCCTCTGTGTCGTAGAGGTTGTACACGAGGACGAAGACCTTGCTCGCGTCCCCGCCGACATCGATGCCAAGCGACGGCCCGGTCCAATAGACTGGCTGACGGCCCTCGATCTTGTGGAACATCTCGCCTTTACCGTAGCGCAATCCAACCACGAACGCGCCGCCGGCCTCTCGCCCCGCAATGTACGCATTCGGCTCGCCCTGATCCTTGAGAATTTTCTCCAGCATGCCGGCAAGCCCGGACGTCCCCTTGCCCAGCGTGGCCTCGGCGGCACTGAGCAATTCGGTTCGGCTAAACGTCTCGCCGCTCGCAGCTTCGGTCTCGGCGCCCCGGCGTGCGACCTCTTGCTGTGTATCGTTCTGCGCCGTGGACGGTGCCGCCGCCGGGGCGGGGCGCTCGCGCGGCGGCGTATAATCGGGATAAGTGGGCGCTTGCTGCGCCGGAGGACGGGCGCGTTGTGCGTCGGAGGGGGCAAGATCGGCATCGACCGCCTGGTTGGGATCGATCGTTCGAATACTGTCCTGTGCCACGCCCGCCGACGAACCCAGCAGGAGAGCCGTCAGCACGGAGATGGAGAGTAGCCGATGCATGATTGTTCTCCGCAGGTGCCCGAAGGACGCACTAACGCGCACCAAGGTTGCCAGGCAATGAACCATGCAGGCGCACAATGCCAACGCGCTTCGATCAATGATGTTAGATCGGGCCAGATCGACCGTTGATCACGGCGCAGTGCCCCGCTATAGCGACCGCTTGCCGCCAGGTCCGGAGACGTGGGTGAGTGGCTGAAACCAACGCTTTGCTAAAGCGTCGTACCTCTTAAAGGGTACCGAGAGTTCGAATCTCTCCGTCTCCGCCACCTAGTCGTAACCCCGTGATATTGACCGATAATTTGAGCCAATCGGGCTCGAATTCGCGGGAATCCGCGCCGTTCGAATCTCGTTCGGTACTGCGGAGAGCCAGGGAAAAACCAAAATTACCCAGTTCTCCGAATTTTTCTCCGGGGCCATTTCGTCTGGTACCGAATGAAAGAGTACCGAAGGTTCAAGCGACTTGCCGCCCACTTCCCGTACTACGAAGGAATTTCGCCAAGCCTTCTGGCGGGCAATAGTGCGCGCTTTCTCTGCAACGATGTGGCGTAGTACCGTTACGCTTTTTGAGAAAGCCATGCCTCATTTTCCCTGCCGCTCCTCATCTGACAGCGAACGAGGGCAGATATGGCCTTAGCTGGACCTTTGCTCTGCGAGTTATGCGTCCCTTTCTAAAGGGTTGGGGTGTTTTTTCCCTGCGCGCCCGGCAGGGAAACGGCAGGGAAACCGCAGTGAAGTCCAAGCACCGCATCGCTGATGTTAAAATGTAATCTTAGACAGGTGAAGTTGTGCCCATCGGAGATCACGCTATCGATGTTGACAATGAAAGTTAGCCAGCCTCGCTGAAAGCAAACACTAAAGATGTGAGTAATGACTGTTGACAATGAATAATCGTGTTGACTACGAAAGTGGTGGGCGTCATTTGGGAAACGTGCACCTACCAGAATCAGTGTTGCCATAGCCATTCGCCGTGTGTATCGATGCGCTGTCGAGAGCGTGTTTTAGGTCTACTTTTAGTGGACCGCTGCTTCTCGACGCAGGCACTCTCTCCGACGCTCAACAGTGCAACGAATGCACCTGCGCGGAGAATAAGCAATGGTACTGCAAGCAGCTGGATCGGACGTCGGACAGGCGTCTCCCGATCTACAGCAACTTCAACATAACCTGAGGATTGGCATCGTTTACCGTCCGGTGGACCAGATCCACGGGCACGCACGGAAACTGCGCAAGCGGTCAAGGCGGTGGAAAGCTGGGATGCAAGCGTCGATCAGTCGCTTCGGACTGATTCTACCGATCCTGATCGACCAGGACGGTACCATAATTGGCGGCGAAGGCGTTTTCGAAATCGCTAAGGAATGCGGCTTCACCGAAGTGCCGACCATCCGCATCGATCATCTGGACGAAGTGAATACTCGTCTGCTGCGGCTCGCCCTCAACAGGATTGCTGAGGAGAGCAGTTGGGATACGGTCGAACTGACTGACGAGTGGCGTGAATTGCAGCCCCTTACTATCGACCTTAATTACGAGGTGTCGGGTTTCACAACGCCCGAGATCGACAGTCTGCTGCATCAAGCACCGAGCAAGGAGCAGGATGACGCGGATGATCAGCAGTTCGAGGTTGGCGCGCCCGGCAGCGAGGTCTCGCAAGTGGGCGACCTCTGGGAGCTTGGCGACCACCGCGTGCTCTGCGGTTCATCGCTCGAAATGGAAAACGTGCAACGCCTGATGGGCGATGACCTGGCACGCATGGTGCTTACGGATCAACCGTACAACGTGAAGATACAGGGGAATGTTGGGGGCTTAGGCAAGCACAAACACCGAGAGTTCGTTCAAGCCAGTGGAGAAATGAGCGAGGCGCAGTTCACCGAGTTCCTGACAACGAGCATTGCCACGCTTTCCGCCTTCTGTCGAGACGGTGCGCTACTTTATCTTTTCATGGATTGGCGGCACGTTCACGAGATCATGTCCGGTATTCGGTCCGCCGATCTGACGATGATCAACATGGCCGTATGGGCAAAAACTTCGCCTGCACTCGGCGCCTTTTATCGCTCGCAACACGAGCTTTGTTTTATCGCAAAGAAGGGCAGGGCGAAACACAAGAATAACATCGATCTGGGTCGATGGGGCCGCACGCGCTCGAACGTGTGGTCGTATCCCGGCATGAATAGCTTTGGGGCTGGCCGAGACGAGCAACTTGCAATGCACTCCACCTGCAAGAACGTTTCGATGCTGGTGGACGCAATCCGCGACGTATCTGATCGCGGCGAAATCGTGCTCGACGGCTTTTTGGGCAGCGGTTCGACGTTGATTGCGGCTGAACGAACTGGGCGTTTTTGCCGCGGGCTCGAACTCGACCCACTTTATGTGGACACCATCCTTCATCGCTGGGAGCGCGCAACGGGCGGCACCGTCAACTTGTACGGCACCAATGAGACGATGGATCAGGTCGCGCAACGCCGCGCCTTAGCGAAAGTCATTGTCTCGCCCCGGGCCCGCACGCGCCCCGCTGCCTAATCCGACAGCCCTGTCACCAGCTTTCGAGGTTCATCCAATGCCTTTCATTCCTATTCGGCCGGCCAGTCCTTCGGCCCCAGTTTCGCCGCCCGCGCGGAAGCGAATTGTTCAAGTCGCAGACCCCGGGTCGTCGCCGTCTATCGACAGCACGTCGGGCAAAAAGCGGCCCCATCACAAGGTGGATCCCGCTAGTTCGAACCTCGATGAAAACGGCGATTACATCATTGGCAAGAACCGTCCGCCCAAGGCTACCCAGTGGACGAAGGGGCAGTCGGGAAATCCGCGAGGTCCCGTGAAGCGGGAGACTCTGAGTGCGCAAGCACGGCTTGAGCAGACCGTTCTAGCGCCGTTCACCGCGACGGTTAACGGCGAGGCTGTTTCACTCACCCTGGATATGTTTGCGGTCCAGTCGCTAAAAAGCGCGGCTGCCAAAGGATCGGTTAGGGCCGCGCAGATCCTATTAGACTTCTATGTCACGATAATTCGGAAGGTCGCTGACCACGAGCCCGGGCCCGAGATTGAAAGTTGGGAGCGGGAAGCGATCGACCAGCTGCTGGCAGAGCTGGATCTGCCTAAGAGGCCCGTTATCCGTCAGACTAACCGAACGGACATGAATTGAAGATACTTCCTGACCTTTCGCCCCTGGCCCGGCGCGCATTCGCCCAGGACGTCACGCGTCGCTCGCTCGGACACTTCCACGCCGAGGCGTTTCGCATCCTGCATGGCGGAGAAGAGATTTCCCCTGGCAATCATATCGATGCCATGGTGCATTGCCTTGAGCAGCTTGCGTCCGGCAAAATTAGAAAGCTGATCATCACACTGCCGCCGCGACATGGCAAATCCGAGTTAGTCTCAGGTGCGTTCCCGGCATGGGTGCTCGGCAACGATCCTAGCTCGAAACTGACCATCGTAAGTTATGGCTCGGAGCTCTCGAACAGCCTGTTCAATAATGTTCGGACCATCGTCAAGGATGACCGCTATCGGCGCCTGTTCCCCGATGTGTTGATACGCAAAGGTCAAGATCGCGCCGATCATTTTGTGACAGCAGGCGGCGGCGGGGTCCGCGCGACTTCCAAGGCTGGCGCGATGACCGGGTTGGGCACTCATTTTCTTATCGTGGACGACTTTCATAAAGCCAATGAAAGCATGTCGGCGGTCGAGCGGGATAACGCTATCGAGACGTTCCGCACGACCTTCTTCAACCGCTTCGATAATTTGAACGACAGCCGCATCGTTATCGTTATGCAGCGAATTCACGATAACGATCTGGTCGGCTGGGCGCTGCGCACGCCCGGCTGGCATCATTTGAACCTGCCTGCCTATGCGGTTGAAGACGAAGTCATTCCGATCTCGCGTGGTCGGGTATGGCATCGTCGCAAGGGCGACGTACTGGCACCACTCCTTATTTCTGCGGAAGAACTGGAGCGCAAGCGCGCCGAGATGGGTGAACGAGGGTTCGGCGCGCAGTTTCAGCAAGATCCTACTATCGCTGAAGGTGCGCTGATCGATTGGAACTGGTTCGGCCAGTATGGCGTCCGCCCTCCGCGCGGCTTCTTCCACAGGATCGTACAGAGTTGGGACCCGGCGACCAGCGACCGGATCACATCGGATTACTCGGCAGGTCTGACCTGGGGGTACCGTGACGGTGAGTGGTATCTGCTCGATGTCATCCGCGCGCAATTGCGGTTTAACGAACTTACCGATCGAGTTATCGCGTGGCACAAGTTTTGGAGAGCAGATGCCCTCGTTATCGAAGGCGCGTCCATCGGCATCTCGCTGTATCAAGTAGTGAAGAAGGCGCGACTTCCGGGAATCATAAGAGCGCCTACGCCTAAGGGAAGCAAAGAAGACCGGCTCGCTAAGGCGACCGTCCAGCTTCAGGCAGGTAATTTTTTGTTACCGGAGGCGGCGCCATGGCTCGAGGCGTTGCGGAAGGAGCTTCTTGGCTTCCCCGATGCGACCAATGATGACCAGGTCGATGCACTAAGTCAGTTCGTGGAGTTCGCCTTTCAAACAGAAGCTTGGGTCAGGGCCGAACATGATCGCTCCGGCCGAAAAATGAACGTGACGCGCACAGAAAGGCGGCCCCGCTACTACGATGGTGATGTTCCTTCCCCTGGATCATCTTATCCGCCCGCAGAATAGCGGGCGCCGCCATCAGGTCAGCGGCGCTACCTGCGAAATGGCCGCTTGAGGGGATGGCCGCTGTAACCGGTCGAGCGCGACGACCATCGCTGTCGTATCCCGCTTACAATAATCGAGCAGACCGCGCCGCAGCTCTTCTCGGCGTTCGAGCGTCGTCATCTGCTCGATTGCTTCCAGATAGGCGTTCTGCGCCTCGACCCCGGACTGCGCGCCGGTCAGCGATCTGTAATCGAGTTCGGGGGCTAGCGTTGGCAGCACAGCCTTGATCGACCAGCTGCCGCGCATGTCCCGGTGATAATAGTGCCGGCGGGCGACAGGCAGCAGGTCGACAAGCCGATCTGCAAGGGAGCGAAGCGCGTTTTCATATGCCGGGAAAAGACTTGCGAGGTTTAGCAGGCATGAGCGTTCGAAGCTCGCGTTCCACGCTACTACGGCACCAGTGGATGGCAGCATCGCTAATGCTGCGGCACAGGCTCGTCTGGGATCGGTGCCGTCGGTCGACAGAAACTCGCGATGCTCCACTTCACTATCACCTCGGTCTACATGCGCCGAGAATTGAAACGTGACCTGCTGATATGGGCTGGTGCCGACCCAGCGCGGGATCGCTAACGCGATCGTCTCGAAATCCAAAAACGTCCTCGGAAAAGCCCAGTCACCGGTATCGCGGCAAACTCCTTCGGCATCGTGGTATGCAATGCCGGTCACGGTTGCAGCCCGAACTCGCTCAAGCAGCGGTTGAGAAATCCGATCCTTGCCGACCAGAAGCAAGTCCTCGATTCCTTCGCTCATCAGCACGCGGGCAAGTGCCTTGCCGCCAACTCCGGGCAACAGGCTGGCTGGCCATTCCGGTGCTTGCGGCAGGTCGCGGTAACAATACGCCTCGAACGAACACTGGAATGGATCGCTGCAGTGCGCGCCAACAGTAAGCGCGGGTTCGGGGCCATCCAACGTCATGTTCGCCGCCGTGACAACGCCATCTCGGCTATCGATGATCGCGCTAACGATCTCGCCGGCCTGCTCGTCGATAAACAGTCCGTGGTAATTTCCCTGCTCAAGCAAAACAAAGTGCGTGTCGATCACGCGGATCGATGCCTTCGATACGGGCACGCCGCATCCACGCATGACCCACAGCTGGGTCGCAAGATCCGACCGTTGGTACGGCTTCACCCTCGTTGTGCTTTTCACTTCGACGACGTGCCATCCGTCACCGTCCGGAATTAGCAGATCGACCCGGACCACCACACCTTCATGGATGAAGGTTGCTTCAAACAGCGGCCTGCGCTCGGATGCTAAGAGCGCCGCGCGCGTTGCATCTGCGGCTGCCGTCATTCCGCCAGCGCCGTCGATTATGACACCATCGGGCAGCAGCGCGCACGCGACATCGCCAACGTCATGCCCGACGCGAAAAACATGCCTCATGCTATCGCTTTCAAGCGCCGCTTCCGGCTTGAACACGGATAGCCAAAGCCGCTTGGGACATTGCTCGAAGATAGCGATCCTTGACTTCGATAGGCCGGACCGTCGCCGTGGTTGAGGCCCCTTTAGGGTCTCGTCTTCGACTGTCATGAGCTGGTAAGCTGCTGAGGGGGGCGCCCCACTGTGGGGGCTTTAGTCGCGTAAAGGCCTTTCAATCTATGCGGACGCACTAGTGCCTTCGCCGCGCCCGTCTCGGATCTCGCCTTCATCAAGCTGCTATAGCCTGGCCGGGTGCTGTCAAACCAAATGCACCGCTGATTTCCTATTTGGTTAGAGCGACAAATTGATCAGCTTCACTGTCGATTTGTTCCGCCTAAGGCCGGCCTATGTTCTCACTGTGGCACCGGCTTCGGATCGAGTTTACGACCGGTCGCCGCCCAAACGAACCAGATTCTGGTTAGTCTGACAGTACCCGCAGCGGGCTTTCGGTCCCGTACTATTTCCGGCCTGGAAATTCCAAGGAAAGCGCGGCGCCGCGCTCCGAGGCCCAGTCGGTCGTCGCCCTGATCTGGCGCGCAAGACCCGCGATCAGGGCCATGCCCGTTCCGAACCCGGGAGCGGCTGCCTGCCCCTTTGCTGGCAGCCCCTTTCCGTTGTCCCAAATCCTGACCTGAAGCCGGCCATCGTTCTTCCTGGCCGTTACAACGATCAACGGCCCATCGGACTGGCCCTCTCCTAAAAATGCGTATTTTAGGCTGTTGGTGGTGAATTCGTTGAGAATAAGCCCAAGTGGGATAGCCATGTCGCTGTCGATTTCTACATCCTCGATCTGTACGTCCAGGCGGACGGCCGCTTCCTCGTGGAGCGCGAGCAGCCCTTCCAGGAGCTGGGTGACGTAGGGTCGCAGCGGCAGTCGGTCGGCGTTCCTCGCCGCATAGACCTGCTCATGGACTAGCCGAAGCGCATCAATTCGACCCTTTATAACGGCGAGTTCGTTGCGAACTTCCTCCGAAGACGCCTTGCTCATCCTCAATCGGACGAGGCTGGTGATGGTGGCGATATTGTTCTTGATACGGTGCTGTAGCTCGCGAAGCAGTGTCTGATTTTCGTCGGTCGCTTGTTTCAAAGCATGAAGCTTGTGGAGCCGATCGATTACTGGCCCGAGAATGGTGGCGTAGGTACGCAGGAACTCGGTATCATGCTCGTCAGGGCTCCAGGGCTGGCGGCTGTCCACCTGTAGTAGGCCATACGCTTTGCGACCGAGCAGGAAAATTGGTACGTTGACGACGCCGACCACGCCGGCCTCCTTCATGAAACTGGGAAACTCGAACCGGGTCTCCGTGCTCATGTCTGGCGTGATGACCGGTACACCCTCCTTGATCGCGAAAGTTTCCGAGGAATGTTCTCCCATTGGCAAATGAACCTCGCCGACGACGCCGGGCTGCCAACCAACGCCCGCCCGGACGAGCAGTGTCTGGCTATCCGTTTCGATCTCCAGAACCTTCGCCAGGTCGGTGCCGAGCGCGTCGCCGATCAGGCGACAGGCCTCCGTCAGCACCGCGTCCAGATCTTCGCTTTGTTGGGCGAAGTCCCCGAAATCGGCGAGGATACGCTGTCGCCGCTGCATCTGCTCGAAGTCAGCCATAAGATCCGTTCATTGTTTGATCCGACAATCGCCACTCAATACAGGCAACGCGGAAACTTGCGGGACGCTGTGGGGTTGGAAGCTGTAGGATCAGTGGCTTGGGCTGCCGATGACAGGTCGGAGTTCCAATGTCGAACAAAGCATTAAGTGGCCGCAGAGTTCTAGTGGTCGAGGATGATTTTCTCCTAGGGATGGATTTGACCTTCGCCCTGGAGCAGGCCGGCGCCCAGGTTGTCGGGCCTGTAATGAGTGTGGAGGAGGCGCTTGCTGCGCTCGATCCCTTGCCCGATATAGCGACACTCGACGTACGACTGGGGGATAAAACATCGTTTCCCGTCGCCGATGAACTGACGCAGCGCGGGGTACCGTTCGTATTTGCGACGGGAACGGCCAGCATGATCCCCGACGTTTATCGATCCCGACCGCTGTGCCAGAAACCTGTTTCTCACGCTGCTCTTATAAAAGCGCTTACCGACGTGCTCGACACGTAGGTATGAGCATTCTTGCGCTCCGAAGTCGGTCGTATGTTGAACGACGCGATGAGGGGCAGGCGCATCACTGGTGCGTGAACAGAAGATCGTGCAACGATCCACCCAAATCTTCACGTCCATAAAGAACATCAGGTGGATGGCAGCTATCCACCGCCCATTCCTGATAGCTGCCGGTCCGCTCACCAGCACGCATTGCCGTTCCTGATGGTTCAGTGTGCCTGAAAGCTGACGCTCGGCTGATTTAAATCGGTTGCAGGTTTTCGGGAAGCCACAGTGTGCCTAACCGTCGTCTTATGGGTCTAACCCAACGAAGAAGGCCAAGCGGTCTTACCTTGATCAGCGTTCAAAGAGTCGTCGTCGAAATTGCCAACTGTTAGCCGTTTCGACACCGCTAACCGTTCCTGAGTGCAGGCGGGGGAGGCCATGGCGTCAATGACCCCGGAGGGCTTGGAGCAGCGTTCCTTCATTGCTCGCCGGGCGGTAACAACCCGATCGCCATACAGGACTGTCAGCGATGCATGGACGGCTTTAGAGCAGACGTTCGTCGCCGAAGCCGACGCTTGCCGCTCAGCCCTTTCGCGCTTTTTGCTGTAGGCGAGATCATGATCGTAAACTTGAGACATGGTAGGCACCTCGCGCTGCGCGCGGAAGCTAATCCCAGCGTTCTATCGTCACTGTGCTCGCGGCATGGGTAGTAGCGACATGGCAGCCTACTTCGATACCGGTACGGGAGATACACCGTTCGGGCCGCCCTGGTCCGCGCAATGATCAGCTCGGCGCATCTGACCAAACGCGGGCTATAGAACCATACGTCACTTACATCAGGCTTCGATCCGGTCTTGTCAGACTAACCAGAGTCTGGACGGCCACCGGTCGTAATCTCGACTCCCGGCCGGCCGCAAAGCGAGAACATGCCGGACCTTTTGCTGAACGAATCGACAGTGATGCTGATCATCTTGCCGCTCTAACCAAATAGGAAATCAGCGGTGCATTTAGTCTGACAGTGCCATGTCCGTCGAACAGCGCGCCGCCTAGTGGGCAGTCAGTGCCGCAGTTAAGGTGATGGATGCGCATTTTGATTGTCCCCTTGTCCGCTGTCATGGCATTCGTGCTGTAGGATAGAACCGATCGTGGGCGGTAAGTTGTTGCTTGGAAGGCAAAAAGTCTTGAAGTTTTTTCAGTAATCTAGGTTGGCATGTGTGCATCGCGCCGCTCCTTTCGTAATCGCGCTTAAGACCCACTGCGTTTTACTCCGAGCCAGGCGTCACCAAGAGCTACATCCCTTCCTGAGCGGCACGCTGCCAGTGTTAGTCCCGCACGACTCGGCTGCAACGCCGGCTTTAATTTCTCGCTGGAGCCATCATCGACGGTGCCCAGCGGAGAAGCTTATCCAGCGGTTGTAGCGGTCTCCCCCTCGCGAATTATCAAGAAGACGGCCTGATCGAAGATGGTTCCAAACGGGACCTTGAATGTGCTTGTATCTGCAAACGCATGGAACAGCATCGCCGGTCATTGGGTTCTTCGCGCGAAGCAGGGAGCCATCCGAATGATCGTCTTGAAATGCAAAGCATACCATCTCACAACGCCGCTGCAGCATAACGTTGCACGGCATAGCGCATGAGCGCGCCACGCTGGCCGAGCACGCTTTGGATCGTTCGGCACGGGGAGAGTGCGGGGAACGTGGCGCGCGATGAGGCGCACGCCCGCGGCGCCGAGCGTATCGAGCTGTCCGCGCGGGACGTCGACATCGCGTTGTCGCCGCGCGGTAAGACGCAAGCGCGCTTGCTCGGCGAATGGTTCGCCGCGCGGAACGCGGATGATCGTCCCGAGATCTTGCTTGCATCACCCTATGCCCGTGCGCAGGACACTGCGCGTGTGTTCCGCGACAGCCGCGGCGCCGCTGGCGACGAACCGATCTGCATCGACGAGCGCCTGCGCGAGAAGGAATTCGGCGTCCTGGACGGCTTGACGACGACCGGCATCGCATCAGTCTTCCCCGAACAGGCTGAGTTCCGACGCGTCCTCGGCAAATTCTACCATCGCCCGCCTGGCGGCGAGAGCTGGTGCGATGTCATCTTCCGGCTGCGCTCGCTCATCGACACGATCACGCTTCATTATGCCGAGCGCCGCGTGATGATCGTCGCGCACCAGGTCGTCGTGCTGTGCCTGCGCTACATCCTTGAGAACCTCTCCGAGGAAGAGATACTCGCGATTGATCGGGAGGGCGACGTCGCCAATTGCTCGGTGACAGAATACCGCTTCGACCCCGGCAGGGGACGCGAAGGGAAGCTGGTCTTGGAGAGCTACAATGTCGTGACGCATCTCGAGGAAAGCAGCCCCTCGACCGTCACCGCCGAGTCCGATGCAGCCGCCGGAGTCCGAGGATGACACACGAAGCTACCCCGATCGACAGCGCCTGGATCGCGGCCAATCCCGTGCCCGTCCACAGCAGCGGCACCACCAAGAACAGTCGTGGCCGCGTGCTCGCGATCGGCGGATCGCGGATGGTGCCCGGCGCGCTTCGTCTCACCGGGGAAGCGGCGCTGCGCGTCGGTGCGGGCAAACTGCAGATGGCAACGGTGGGCTCCGCGGCGGTAATGCTCGGCCTCCTCGTGCCGGAGGCTGCGTCGATCGCGGTTGACGAAGGTACTGGCGGTGAAATCGCTCCCACGCTGGGCCCAGAGCTCGCAAAAGCATTGTCCGAATGCGACGCGGCGGTGATCGGTCCAGGCATCGGCGACGCCGATGTCGCCGCGGAGCTCTTGCGACAGGTGATGTCTCAGCAGCGCGACGATCTGGTGCTGGTAATCGACGCCATGGCGATCGGCGGCCTGCGCGACCTTCGCAGTGAAGCGGCGCATTTTTCCGGCCGCCTTGTGCTGACCCCGCATTATGGCGAGATGGCCGTGCTGTCGGGCCGGGATGAAGACGCCATTGCCGCCAATCCGGCAGCCGTCGCGCACGATGCTGCGGTCAAGTTCAGCGCTGTCGTCGTGCTCAAGGGCAGCAGTACGGTGATCGCCGATCCTGAGGGTGCCCTGCTGCACTATGCGGGCGGCGGGACAGGTCTTGCGACCGGGGGGTCGGGCGACGTCCTGGCAGGGGCGATCGCCGGCCTCATCTCCCGCGGCGCGCGCCCGCTGGTCGCCGCCGGCTGGGGCGCCTGGCTGCATGGGCAGAGCGGCCGGCGCGTCGCCACGACGAGCGGCCCGATCGGCTTTCTCGCGCGCGAATTGCCCGACGAGTTCCCGCGCCTCCTGCCCCAGTGACCGGCAACGGCCTTCACCGACATCGAAACGGTCTTATAACCACGGCTTCCGCCTTGATCCGATCGTCCGCAGCCTGCTCGACACATGCTCTACAACCTACTGATGCTGCAGATGATCCGGCATCTCCACGTGGACGTGCAAGCGACCTTGGCCCTGATCAATCGGGCCACGACCGTGCGCATCGCCGATGCCATCGACGAGGGCGAACTTCGCGCCCAGCTCGACCATGCGCGCACGCTGCGCTTTACCAAGAAGGAGCTGATCTGGCTCTGTCAGACCAAATACACCGCTAATTCCCTGTTTGGTTAGGGCGGCAAGTTGATCAGCATCACTGCGGATTTTTGTAGCTAAAGGTCCGGCTCTGTTCACACCGTAAGCCGGCCCGGTGTCGAGATTACGACCGGCCGCCGTCCAAAGGAACCAGATTCGGGTTAGTCTGACAGTACCGCGCAACGAAGTGGGCAAGGGTTCCTTTGCCTTCACCAAGGAGCGGAAGGAGCCGCTCAAAAATGCGAGCCACGTGCGAAATGCCATCGCGCGCTTAAGCAGGTCAAGGATGTCACTGACGAGGAGCGCGACGCCGCGTGAAAGCGCATCAAGGCGGCGGCGAAGAAGTTGGCATGGGCGCGTCGGAGAAGAGTTGGCGCGAGATCGGAAAGTAAGCGGTTGAGGAGTGTCCGAGGAGATCGGCACTGCGCGTCCAGCTTCAATTTGGCATTAGTGAGGCAGCCGTTGTTGTCGCGCTTGGGTGGGTAGCGGCCTGTCCGCTTTTTTGGCGGCGATCGGCGATAAGGAACCGTTCGTTCAGGTGGCCGGGTAATGGCGCACGAACATATTAACATAACGCCGGTTCGGGAACTGTCGTCGTCACCAGTCGTAGAGCTGGCAGCTTGACGGTGAGGACGCAGACGATGGCGAGAAGTGCAAATCGAACCTCGGGGAGGCTATTCGGGCCCAGAGCGCATCCGATGTATCCAGCACTCTTGCCGATCCCGATCATCTGCTTCGTCGGCGCGCTGATCACCGATTTCGCCTATATCGCCAGCGCCGAGATGATGTGGCTCGACTTCTCGTCCTGGCTCCTGCTCGCCGGCTTGATCGGGGGCGGCGTTGCGGGTTCCTTGCTGATCGTCGAGTTGGTCCGTGCGCATGATCGACGCGCGCTTTTGCCACACTTCTTCTTCCTGCTCGCCGCTTGGATGGCGGAGGTCTTCAACTCGTTTGTTCACTCGCGTGACGGGTGGACCGCCGTCGTACCGACGGGATTGTCTCTTTCCATTGTCGCCACCGTGCTCGGCCTGCTTGCCGGGTGGTTCTGGCAATCCGCTTACCGCCGTTCGCCGGAGATCGTAAGATGACCCGCAGCTTTATCGTAACCCTTGGCCTCCTGCCCCTTGCTGCTTGCGGCAGCGGTCAAACGATCAACCCGAACAGCCAATATGGTGCCAATCCGCTGCTACCTGCGCCGCACGAGCAGCTCATAGCGGACGTTGGTGTGTTCGAGACGGTCGGCTGGCAACGCAGCGAGACGCCAACCGTCCCCGCCGGCTTCCGGATTGCGGCAGTTGCGCAGGGCCTGTCCAACCCACGCAACGTGCTGGCGCTGCCAAATGGCGACGTCCTAATCGTCGAATCGCGCAATGAGGGCAGCGAGCCGGCCCAGCGGCCAAAGGACCCGATCCGAGACTGGATCATGTCGCGGGCGCACTCGCAGACCAAGAGCGGGCAAGCACCACAGGCGAGCAATCGGATCACACTTGTCCGAGATGCGAACGGCGACGGTCGGGCCGAGCTCCGCTCGGTGCTCGTTGATCATCTGAACGCGCCGTTCGGTATAGCGGTGCTTAACGGTGCCCTATTTGTGGCGAACACCGACGCGATCGTCCGCTACCCGTTTACTCCGGGCGAGACGCGGATCACCGCACCTGGCGTAAAGCTGGTCGATCTGCCCGCAGGCTCGATCAACCACCATTGGACTAAGAGCCTGACGGCAAGTCCGGACGGATCGAGGCTCTTTGTCAGCGTTGGCTCCAACAGCAATGCGATGGAGCGCGGGTCGGATGCCGAACGGGATCGGGCAGCTATCCATGAGGTCGACCCGCAGACCGGACTAATGAAGACGTTCGCGACCGGCCTCCGCAATCCTAATGGCCTCACTTTCTACCCGGGATCTAATACCCTGTGGACGGTGGTCAATGAGCGCGACGAACTCGGCCCCAACCTCGTTCCCGACTACATGACGTCGGTTCGTCCCGGAGGCTTCTACGGCTGGCCATATAGCTACTATGGCCAGCATGTGGATCCGCGCGTGCGACCGCAACGTCCCGACCTAGTTGCCCGCGCAATCCGGCCAGATTATGCGTTAAGTTCGCATGTTGCCGCGCTCGGGCTGACCTTCTACACGGGCGCTAGCTTCCCGGACCGTTTTCGCGGCGGTGCGTTCGTCGGCGAGCACGGCAGTTGGAACCGCACCGATCCTCACGGATACAAAATCGCCTTTATTGGCTTTCGTGGGGGGCACCCGACCGGCATTCCGCAGGATTTCGTGACCGGCTTCCTCAAGAATGGGAAGGCTCACGGCCGGCCCGTTGGCGTCGCAGTCGATCGGACTGGCGCGTTGCTGATCGCAGATGACGTTGGCAACACCGTCTGGCGCGTGAGCTACGCCGGCGATCGAGTGGCATCGCATTCGCCGCCTGCATCGGGCGCTGGTAGGCTGTAGCGAACTACGGCGGGTGCATCCGCGAAATGTTCGTTGATGAATCGTAGGCCAGATGACGATAGCGGAGCGCCTTGACGCGCCGACCTATCCCGCCTCTGCCAGATATTGCCTGTCAACCTCCCTGAAATACTTTAGCGCGGGTGTTGGACGAACGACGCCAGATATTGCACCGGCGTGCCGGGCATCGACGGCGACAGTGCCTCCAGTGCCAGCGTATCGTACCGCAGCGGCCGCAACCGCGTCGCGGTCGACGTGCTGAATCCGCGATGCTCCGACCGCTCGTGGCTCTCAGTAACAATGACGATCGACGTCTGCCGCGCGCGCTTCTCGATCTCGGCCGGGACGTCCGAGGCCGCCTTCATCGGGGCGCATCCGTTGGCTTGATAATCCGTACTGGTCGCTGCGATCAGGATTTACCCGCCGAACAGACTCAACGTTTGCCCGTTGCTTCCGTCGCCCAGCGTATGTCTGGGATCGATCGCTGCCAGCTGTTCCAGGTTAGACGATAGCTCGGCCAAGCTGGCGGCGGTCACTCATTCTAGCTGCCTCACGAAGCGGACGCTCCGCGCCCCCTGCGCGTCCTTTGCCGTTCCCGAGGCCCCAGCGTCCCATGGATCAGCAGGAGAGCGATGCGCGTGGCGGTGGCGGTAGGCATGAACGCTGCTATCAAGCGACGCGTCAGCTTTCCACCGACTATCGTGGTTCAGAACGCTGCCATGGCAGCTATTCTCGTATTCTATCCGAAACCGGGCAGTCCGCAATCGGCCTACGAAGCTATTGTCGGAACCCGAATGAACGACAGAAGTCGCGAGGCGGCGAGAGCGCGCAAATGGCGGAAGTTGTGAGGTTGTTAATAGGCGTAGGACAGGCTCAGAGTAATATAGGGCTGAACCGTGCCGTGATCTGCGCGATCTCCACCAAGAGCGCGCAGGCGGTTGTCGCGGACGACCGCGAGCGCCTCCGCACGCGCAGACCAGTGACCGCCTCCAACGGCAAGCGGGGCTTCGATGGCAAGGCCGGCACTACCATATACGCGGCTCCCGCTGTCACTTTCGTAGAAGCTGTTCCAGCCTACTCCGAGCGCCGCAGGGATCGACAAGCGCGGCGCATGTTCGGCTTTTCCTAAATCCCATCCCGGTTCGATCGTCACCTGTGTATAGAAGCCGCCGCCGCCCTTCGGGCGCCAAGTCGCCGCAAAACCAGGCTTGAGTGACCCCAAACCTGCGGCACGATCCAGGGAGAAGGCTGCGCTCACCTCGTGCGTCGTGTCGGACACGCCGTTGGGGCTCGTCTTTACCGTGTAGGTGGCGGCACCGCTTAGCCCGGGCGCAAGTCGCGCAGCAAGGCCAACAAGATTGTTGCTTTCATACCAGGCGTGGGGCGATGTAGTTTCGTCGCTTACCGGCGCATGGAAGCCGTTCGAGCTACGCAGCATCAACAAGGTCGTCGCGTTTCCGCTCGGATCGCGTGCGAGTTCGTAAACGAGTCCGATCTGCGCGTGGATTGGCACTCGATCGAGACTGACCGCATCGTCGTCGTAGCTGCCGCGCACGAAGTCGCCATTGCGAACATCTAGCCCGATCACCGGGTGCAGCCGGCCACCGCCCACCGTGACCGAACCGAGGCTGGCATCTTCGGTGTCGGGGATCGGTACCTCGCGGTTGTCCTGTGCAAAGGCGGGTCCCGACATCAGGCATGTGGCGAGGATGAGGTGTTTCATCATGTCTCCTGCAGGGGTGTCCGGAAGTATTTCCGGTGGTTAGGTCGTGGCCACGAGCGACTCGCACGTCGAGCAGGATCGCTCCGATGACTTAGACTAGCGCTCCCCACCCCCCTGTTCCGCGGAGCGTTGCGGGCCGTGGCGGCCAGGCGGCGGGAAATCCATGGCGTTATCGACGCCCTTCTTCCAACCACCAGCCGAATTCGCAGGGACGTTGATCAGAGGCATATCCGCGGGGACCGCGTGCGCCGAAGCCCTTGATCAGACCCTCGCTCCCTCGGCTTGGAGCTCTCGTGCGTTCCTGCGAAACCACAGCAGCTCCGCGGCGCCGAGTAAGATTTGAGAAAAGGCGAGACCGAGGCCGGCCTTCTTGAGGCCATGATCATTTCTCCGATGAGGTTAGGCGTCGGCTGATCCCGGCTTTGACAGGCCGCGGTGGAGCTGCGCGTCCGTCGTATCAGGAAGCGCGTCGGCCATTGCGCCCATCAGCTTGTTCTTGAGGTTTGGCAGGACCTTGTCCTTGTCCGCCATCAGCGCGTCGAAGGCCGCTTTTGCGACGTCGGCCGGATCGTCCTTGTTCTCGGATGCGCCTGCCTTGGTGTCCATCATGTCGGCACGCTCGAAGAAGTTCGTCTGGGTTAGGCCGGGCATCAGCACCGTCACGCCGACATTCGTGTCGTTGAGTTCGTTGCGTAACGCCTCGCCGAACCAGCGCAGGAACACTTTGGTAGACCCGTATACCGCCTCGAATGGATCGGGCATCGTCGCCGCGATCGATGAGGTGAAGAGCAGCTTCCCGCTATCACGCGCGACCATGTTCTTGCCGACGAGCTTGGTGAGCTGCACCGCGCTGCGGCAGTTGAGGTCGATCATTCTGAGCTCGGCCTGAAGGTCGGTTTCGACAAACGCGCCGCCCAGCCCAATGCCAGCGTTGACGCAGAGCACGTCCACGGGCCGGCTCCCGATCGCCCGGTACAGGCTGTCGACTCCGTCCTCTTTCGACAAATCGGCGGCGTGCGTGGTCACCATCGCGCCGCTGTCGCCCGGCAGGCTACGCGCGGCACTCGCGAGATGCGCCTCGTCTTCGGCGGCGATCAGGACATCGTAACCGTTGTCAAGAAACTGTCTCGCCAGTTCATAGCCGATGCCGTTGGAGCCTCCAGTAACGACGGCGAACGGACGGTTGTCGGTCTCGAACATGATTGCTCCTCAGGTCAGGCGGTTGGTGTTAATGTTCAGGCTGGCATTTGCGCAATGCTGGTGGGCTCGGTCGTCGGGCGGCTAGGCGAACGTCTCAGGAGGGAAGCATCGTGAACGCAGTGGTCGCGATGCCGTTCCGAAATAGTCGATGTTTATCAATAGCTTGATCTGTGTTAATAGGCGTAACTTGGCTGGATTTAAAAGCGACATCAGCATCCAATTGGCGGATCGCTGACGCTTATGGGGCGGTTCGCCCACGCGGAGAAATCGAGGACGCCCACGCTCTCTCGTCCGGCGCCGGGCGCAACGGAAGACACGATTCGTCTGACTAACGCGGAGCGGAATACGATCCTCGGCAACAACACTGTGGAGAGTGCCGCCACAGCTGGTGGAGAGCAGGGCGTGTCGTTGAGCCGCGGGCGGGCCATTCACGGCGAGATGGGCGTCATGCTCGGCTCCAACGGCGCGCGCGGCGTCTACGGGATCGCTGAGGTTCCGCTGGGCGACAACGCCGGGGCTGTTGTGTCTTTTGAAAGTAGTCGCTTCAGCCGGGTGCGGCGTTAGTCCTTGTTGGAGAGTGCGCAGACTTCGTGCCGCCGGTGTCCGCTTCGCTGACGTGCAGCGCAAACGACCGCCTAACTGATTTGGCGACCAACTTCGAAATGCCGCAGCTGCTCGGTCCAGCTGGTGGGCAGGTCAGCGGTAAACGCGAGCCGTCTGGCATCGAGCGTGGCGGGCTGCCGACCAGCTAGCACATCGTCGATGATCGAAGGTGCCAGGAACGCCAGGCGGACGATGCGGGTGACGTAGGATTTTACGACCCCCTCGGCTTGTGCCAGTTCCTGGACGGTGATCTCGCCGCGTTGAAGCTGCGTCCACCAGCGCTGCGCCTTGACCAGAAGCTTGATCATCGAGGCGTCAGGTGGTGCGGCTGCGATAGCGCGACCATCGTTCTGCACAATCCGAAGCCTGTGGCCTGTCCGCGTCAGCCGTGTCGGGCAGGTGAGAAGCAAGGTAGCCTCGTCCTCGGCGCTCGTTGCCACCGACAGGTGTTTCGCCATCGCCGCGGTCACGAGCTCGATCTGCAGCATGGTGGGATGCACGATCACCTTGGCGACCAGCGCGCGCAGCATCTCAGGATCGCGGCACCGTATCGCCGCAGCAGCGGTACATGCGGCGCCGAAAACGCGCGCCAAGTCCGCCGGCGCGAGCGGGATCGACGCGCGCGCCATAAGTGCGATCGGATCGTCGAACGCGGCGGCCAGAGCTTCGACGGTTGCCGTCTCGATCTCGCGTGCCGGGATACGCAGCGCCTTGCTGTCGCTGACCCCGTGGTGCGTCGAGTGGCTGACGTAATAACGGTAGCGCACCTTACCCTTGCAGGCATGCGCCGCGATCAGCTTCTCGCCAGCATCGTCGACGATCAACCCGGCAAGCAGGCTGCCGCTCGCCGTGTTCACAGCCCGTCGCAAACCCGGCACATGGCCGGCGAGCATAGTCTGTGTCGCGTCCCATACATCCTGACCGATGATGGCCTTGTGCAATCCCTTATGGCGCTGGTCACGGTGCGGGATGTCCCCCACATAGATCGGGTTCTTGAGGATGGCGTAGATCTGCCCGCGGCTGAACGCACAGCCACCAAAGTCGCGACCGTTGGCCATGCGTCGGACAGGCGTGTGGATCCGCTCGGCAGTGAGCTGGTCAACTACCAGACGGACGTTGCCGAGATCCAGGTAGCGTCGGTAGATGTCGCGCACGATGTTGGCATGAGGCTCGACGATCTCCAGTGTGCGTCCGTCAGGCCGGTAGCCAAGTGGCGGGACGCCGCCCATCCACATACCCTTTGCCTTCGATGCCGCGATCTTGTCGCGGATGCGCTCCGCGGTCACCTCGCGCTCGAACTGCGCGAACGAGAGCAGCATGTTGAGCGTCAGGCGTCCCATGCTGGTGGTCGTGTTGAACGACTGAGTGATCGAGACGAACGATACGCCAGCCTTGTCGAACACCTCGACCAGCTTGGCAAAGTCGAGCAGCGAGCGGGTCAGCCGATCGACCTTGTAGACAACGATGATGTCGACACGACCAGCGGCAATGTCGGCCAGCAGGCGCTGCAGGGCAGGGCGCTCCAGCGATCCGCCGGACAGGCCGCCATCGTCATAGATATCGGGCAGGGCACTCCAGCCTTCGCTGGCCTGGCTCAGCACGTAGGCGGCACAGGCCTCACGCTGCGCGTCGAGCGAGTTGAACGCCTGCTCCAGCCCTTCCTCGCTCGACTTGCGGGTATAGATCGCACAGCGCACCCGGTTCATGCCGCCAGCCTCTTCTTCAGCCCGAAGAAGGCTGGACCCGACCAGCGCGTCCCGGTGATCTCGCGGGCGACCTCCGATAGCGAGCGCCACGCGCGGTCATTCCAGCGGATCACGCCATCCTCACCGATCGTCACGATGTGCGCTGTGCCATCCCACTCACGGATCAGCCGGGTGCCGGGCCGGGCTGCCTGGGTGACGGTCTTTGCGCTCCCGAGCTGGGCGAGCCGCTGCTGACTGACACGCGAGAGTCCACCCAGCGCTTGCGCCTGCAGCTCGTACCCGAGCGCCAGCCGCAACATGCTCGGGCTGATCAGTGGCACGGGAGATGCCTTCAACGCGCGCCACGCGTCACGCAGTTGCGCTGACGACATCGTCGTCAGCGCAAGCATCTTGTCTTCCAAACCCGCCATTACGCGGCCACCGCCGCGATGCGGTAGCAGGTTTGGTCACCGCGCTTGGACTTCTCGAGTGTGTGCCCTTTCTTGCGCAGGCCGGTCAGCGCTGCGCGGGTGGTGTGCGGTAGCCATCCTGTGGCCTCGATCATGTCGGCAAGCGTTGCACCTTCTTCGCGCCGGAGCAGCGCCAGCACGGAACTGGCCTTGGTCACCCGCGGCGTGTCCGGCTGGGTGGGGCCAGTGACCTCGGCTTCACCCCCGTCGTTGCTTCCATCGCCGCCGGCGATGCCGATCGCGGCATCGCCGCCGGCGATGCCGATCGCGGCATTGCCGGCGTCAGTGATGAACACGCCGTATGCTATATCAGCCTCGGTGCGGCGTACCGCTATCTTGTCGCGGGTCTCACGTTCTTCCGCCAGACCGTGCTTGATCAGCCCGGTAATCGCCTTGGTCATGCGTGCACCAGCACCGCTTACACTTTCTGGGACAGGCAGCAGGCTGCCACTGTCGCGCTTGGCAGCGCCTGACAGAAGAATGGCGTCGAGATCGGTCAGTTTGGTCATGGAGGGTGGTCCTTGTTCAAGGTGAGCAGCACCTTGCTGCTCCCACCATCATCAGCCCCGCGGATCTTCATCGGCGGGGCGGGGCGGCTCCATCCGGGCCGCGATCCAGTACGCCGACATTTGCTCTGCATGCAGCGCAAGTCCAGTGGTTTGTGAGTGATCGACGCGGTTAAGGCCGCCGGGCTTTGTCGCATGATCTATACTGGGCCGCAGCGTCCCAACGATAGCATCTTCATCATGCCACAGGTTATGAAGTGGAGGACGGCGACGGAGCTATTGCCCATAGACTCCTGCATTCCCAGCGTCCTGCGGGCAGATTGGCCGGGTATCGTAGTCGACCTTTTACGTCGACGTCTCGCTTGGTAGCCATGCTCGTGGGTCAGCGCGATCGAGCGTCACGTGGAAGACAGAGCTTTGTGCTCCGTTGGGCAGCACTAGCTCGACATGGCGCGGGTTGTAGGCGCGCCCCCGTCCCGTGTGGCTAACTATGATCGTCAAAGGGATCGCAATGCCCGATCGCGAGGATCGGGTATGGTCATCTGCTCTAACTCATACCGATATCCGGTACTGACAGACTAGCCAGAATCTGTTTCGTTCGGACGGCAACCGGTCGGAACCGCGATTCCGGCCCGGAGCCACAGCGAGAACATAGGCAGATTTTCACTGAACAAAGTGACAGCGACGACGATCAACTTACTGCCCTAACCAAATAGGAAATAAGCGGTGCATCAGGTTTGACAGTGCCCACCAGGGCGCCGCGCTAGCACCCATCGGAGCGTTCGCCGATACGATCATGGAGCGAGTTGCAGTGCCGGTGCGTTATTGAAGAGACTGGAAAACGATTTTGCCGAAGACGATGTCTCCCAATGCGAAACTCCGGGCTGTCAGCCCGCATATCTTGGCCATGCAACGGATGTGTCAGGATGGCCGTGCTGACAGGGTAACTAGCTTCGATCTGGGCGAGCTAGGCGTAGAATTGTGTGCCGCCGGTGATTCGGTCTGGCTCTTCGCGCGCCGGCCAGCAAAAGGCGGAATTGCGCTGCGCGCTGCTTATTTGGCAGGGAACTTTACCTGCAAGAACGTTCAGCCGAAACCCGGCGAGCTGGCGCGGGTGGTTGTTCAAAGCGCTGCGGGAAAACATCTGATCATTGTGCGCAAAGGCGGCGATGCGCTGGAGCATCTGCGCGTTACAGTGACCCTGACGCCCGCCGTGCCGCTGCTGATGCCGTTCTCTCCGCGCGATCTCTATCCGCTGGATGCGAATGACGACCCCCTTGGCGCACATGGCACGATCGAGGCGACACAGCGCCGGCTCAACACCGCATTCATTTATTTCCGCCTGGACGAACCAGCCTTTGGCAACGTCCTCTATGTTCAGAACCTGACGGCGCTTAACCCTTATTTCCTAGCCACCGATACCAAGCCCGAAAGCGTAGTCGGCGGCGAGTGGCCGGAGCTCGGCTATTTGCTGCCGTCCGCTACCTCCGCCGATCATCCGCTGCCTGCGGGCGAGCCGGTCACCTTGTCCGACGCGATCCTCGTATTCCGGCACGATGCGCCGCCGCACGAACGCGAATCGGCGCGCCAGTTCCTGCAAATGCTGGGCGTCGTTTACCGCATGCTCGAACTACCGCACGTCGCGTATCGCGACTGGATCGATCGCGCCGAACGCACTCTGCGCGATCTCGACGGCGCGCCTGAGGCGACGATCGAGCATTACGGCCACCGCTACGTCCATCCCTACACCGCCGCCGAATACCCCGACATCATGGTGCAGATGTCGATCATCACCACGATCCATGACTGGGGCAAGTGGTGGGGTGAGCCACATCCGCTGGAGGCCGCGTTCAAGGCGGGGCTGGAGAAGTTCTACGATCCCCAGCTGAAGTCGCTGCGCCGCTATCTGCCCAATGTCGGTGCCAACAAGGATGCCGATGCGGTCGACAGCTGGTATCTCTATCATCCGATGATCAATCTCGGGCATCTCGCGCTCGACGGCGACGAGGAGGCGCGCGCGCTACTGCTTAAGTCGATCGACTTCGGCATCGAGGCGGCACATCATTTCGACTATAAATGGCCGATCCAATACAGGGTGACCGATTTTTCTGTAATCACCGAATGCGCCAAGGACGGACGCGGCCAGACCGATGTCGGCGGCATCTATGCCTGGTCGATGCTCCAGGCCTTCGAACTGACTGACGACAAACGGTTCCTCGACGAAGCGCGTGCCGCGATCGACGCCGCCATGGGCCTGCGCTTCGATGTCAATTACCAGGCCAATCTCACCGCTTGGGGAGCCGCTGCCTGCATGCGCCTGTGGCGCATCACCAACCAGCGCGTCTATCTCGAACAAAGCTACGTCTATCTCGCCAGCTTCTTCCACAACAGCGTGATGTGGGAGAGCGAGCTGGGCCATGCCGCGCAGTACACCAATTTCATGGCCGTCACCTGCTTGCAGGACGCGCCCTATATGGCAATCTACGAATGCTTCGATTCGTTCGCCGCGTTCGAATGCTATCTCGCCGATAGCGGCCCCGATCTTGAGCCCGCCGCGCGCATGCTGATCTCCGAATTCTGCCGCTACGCGCTGTATCGCGCCTGGTTCTATTATCCCGATGCGCTCCCGGCCGAAGCAGTCTCGCCCGAGCAGCGCGAGAGCAACGGACATATCGATCGCAAACTTTCCTTTCCGGTCGAGGATCTCTATGTCGATGGCCAGCAGGCCGGGCAGGTGGGGCAGGAAGTATATGGTGCCGGCGCCGCCTTCGTGTTCGCCACGCGCGCCTTCCACCATGTCCAGGACTCGCCATTTCGGCTCTATTGCGACCACTTCGTGCGCAGCATGGAGCGCACCGGCGATCGCACGCTGACGCTGACGCTCGATGGCGGCGACACCTGCACGGCGGGACTGAGCGTCGTGCGGCTCAAGCGCCGCAAGCTGACCGAGATGCGCTTGGCGACTGCAGGTGGTGACGTGCTGCGGCCGCATGCCAGCTCCGATGATCGCATTGATTTCAACGTGCCGGCCAATGGCCGCATCGTGCTGACCTGGGAGTGAAGCCATGACCGACCGTAACAGCGTAGCCGGCAAGCGCGTGCTGGTAACCGGCGGCACCGCCGGCATCGGCCGGGCAACCGTCGCTATGTTCGCCAAGGAAGGCGCGCACGTGATGACCTTCGGGCGCCATCAGTCGAGCCTCGATGAATCGCTGGCCGACGCGGCCGGTGTCGCTGGCAGTGCAGAGGGCCTGATCGCCGACGTCGCCACTGCCGAGGACATGGACCGGGTGTTCGCCGCGGTTGACGATAAGCTTGGTGGCATCGACTTGCTTGTCACCTGCGCTGCGATTGGCGCCGAGCCGCTATATGAAATGGCCGAAGATGATTGGCGCCGGGTGATCGAGACCAATCTGATCGGCACCCTCGCCGCAGCGCGTCGCGCGATACCGCGGATGGAAGCGCAGGGCGGCGGCCAGTTGATCTTCGTCGGATCGATCAGCGTCGACATCAAGAAGCCCGGCGAAAGCGTTTATGCCGCGACCAAGGCGGGCATCCAGGCCTTCGCCGAAACGCTGCACAAGGAAGTGGCCGACAAGAACATCAAGGTCAGCGTGATCGAGCCCGGATCGGTCGCCACGCCGATGCAGGAATGCAGCGACGACGAGAAAGCGAAGGCGATCGCTGATCACGAGATGCTCTTTGCCGATGACGTCGCCGAGGCGATCCTGTTCGCCGCGACGCGTTCCGCCGGCGCCGATATCGTCAATCTGAGGATCGAACCCGTGCGTCAGAAAACGCACTGAGCGGGCACCTTTCCGACAAACCAGAAAGATTTTTGGATGAAGGCTGCACTCAAAACCGCGGGTGGACGGTTCGAGGTCACCGAAGTCGAACGCCCGATTATTCCGTCGCGCGATTTCGTGTTGGCTCGGGTGCGCGTCGCCGGCATCTGCGGCACCGATCTGCGCCACTGGCAAAAGGCCGAGCCCGAACTCGAATGCCATATCGTCGGTCATGAGCTGGCCGGCGAAGTGGTAGAAGTCGGCGATGGCGTGTCGCGCTTCAAGCCGGGCGACCGGGTGGTCATCGAAACCGTCATGGGCGACGGCATCTGCGATTATTGCACAGTGCAGCGCTACAATATCTGCGAGCATCTGTACGATGTGCGGACCAAATATGTCTCGCGCGCGTACGGCGAATTCGTCTGTGGGCCGGAAAGCAAATTCTATCATTTGCCCAATCATGTCAGCTTCGAGGAAGCGGCGCTGATCGATACCTTCTCGGTGTGCCTGCACGCGCATCACCGCGCCGCAGTTGAGGTCAATCAGAAGATCGTCGTCATCGGGGCGGGGCCAATCGGGCTCGGCCAGTTGCAATTGGCTAAGCTCGCCGGCGCCGATGTTCTGATCGCCGATCCCGTCGGCAGCTCGCTCGATCTGGCGCGCGAGCTGGGCGCCAACGAGACGGTTGACAACGGCCAAGACGATCTGGTGTCGCGCGTAATGGCGTTCACCGGCGGGCGGGGCGCCGATGTGGTGTTCGAATGCGTCGGCGGCGAGCATATGCCGGAAACGCTGCCGCTCGCCACCAAGTGCGTGCGGCGGGGCGGTGCCGTGGTGGTCGTTGGCGGCTTCGACAAGGGCGAGATCGCCATCCCTCTCGAATGGCAGCGCGTCCAGATGTCCGAGATCCGCATCATCATGAGTGCGAGTTTTGCGTATCACGATATCTATCCGGAGCAAGGGACGGTGCTCGAATTGCTGGCGAGCGGGAAGCTGAACGCCAAGAAGCTGATCACCCACCGCTTCGACCTCGACCATATCAACGACGCGTTCGAAACGGCCGCGGCCAAGGAGCAAACGGGAGCGGTGTTCGTCGCGATCACGATCTCGTGACCGCACGTTTTCGCATCGGCACCTATGCCAACGGGGGCGGGGCAGGGCTGTGCACGCTGCAACTTGGCGAGGATGGCGGCTGGACCGTGGGGGCGGCGGATGACGGCGTGCCCAACGCCTCCTTCGGCACCCATTCCGCGCGTCATGGGCTGTATTATTTTGTCGATGAGCAGTTGGTGGGTGCGGTCGGCGTGTACCGCCCGGGCGCAAACGGGCTCGTACCGGTAGCGCGTGTCGCGACCCTTGGCATCGACCCCTGCTATATCGCGCTCGACCGCGACGAAAGCCTGCTCGCCATTGCCAATTATGGCAGCGGCAGCATCGTGGTGTTCCGTCTCGATTCTGAAAGCGGCCTGCCGCTCGAGCACCCAGCGCTCCGCGAGAACCTTGGCAGCGGACCCGTTTCCGAACGGCAGGAGGGGCCCCACGCCCATTGCGCGTGCTTCAGTCCGGATGATCGCTGGTTATTCCATGTCGATCTGGGCACGGATCAGATCCTGTCCTATCCGCTCAACCCGCGCACTCGGGCGCTCGGCGAGCGCAAAATTGCTTTCGCCGCGCCCCCTGGCAGCGGCCCTCGGCATCTGGTCTTCCACCCGATCCTACCGCTTGCGCTGCTCGCCAGCGAGCTCGCCAGCACGCTCATCGTGTTGCAGGTGGCAGGTGGCCGGCTGATCCCCCGGGAGACGATGTCGACGCTGCCCAGTGGGTATGGCGGCGCGAACATCTGCGGGCATCTCTCGCTGAATGCGGCGGGCGACCGGGCTTATGTCACCAATCGCGGGCATGACAGCGTCGGGGTCTATAGCTGGAACGAGGCCGGTATCCTCGCGCCGCTCCAGCACGTGCCAAGTGGCGGCCCCTCGCCGCGCGCCTTCGTGCTGCTTGAGGCCGAGCGGCAGATGCTGCTCGCCAACGAGCAGGACGGGACGGTCACGCCGTTCGCGCTGCAGGCTAACGGGACGCTGTCCGCTGCGGGCGCACCAATCAGCGTGCCGGGTGCGGCTTTTCCGTTCGTGATGGCGCACTGACGGCGGATGGCCGCCACCACCCGGTCGATCTACACGCTCAGTCCACAGGCCGATGTGAGCGCGGAGGAGTGCGAGCGTGGGATTCGGTTGCTGGTAGTCGAGGCGGCATTTTCCGGCGGCGCGACCGCGCTCACCACCGGCGTCATCCTCACCGCCTTCGCGCTGCATCTGGGCGCTTCCAACGTGATGGTCGGAATCTTGGCCAGCGCACCGTTCCTCGCGCAATTGCTGCAGCTGCCCGCTATTCTGCTAGTCGAACGGCTGCGCCAACGCAAGCGAATCGCCGTGCTGACCAGCATCGGCGGCCGCCTCATGCTGGGAGTGATGGCGGTGACGGCATTCTATACCGGCATGGAGCCATTGCTGGTGTTTTTGGCCGCGCAGTTCACGTTGTGCGGCCTGGGCGCAATCGGCACTTGCGCCTGGAACGCTTGGCTGCGCGATCTCGCGCCCGAAAACCGCCTCGGTCAGGTGTTCGCGAGGCGCACCGTGTGGCTCACCGCGATCAACCTCATCTTCGGGCTGAGCGCCGCGCTGGCGCTCGATTGGACAGGCGAAGGCTCGCGTGCACGAAGCCTGGTCTTTGCCGGTATGTTCGCGGCCGGCTGCGTGACTGGGCTGCTCAGCGCTCGCGTCGTCAGCGGCATGCCAGAGCGGACGATGCCGCCGCCGCCCGCCGAGCGCGTTCGGCTTGGCGAACTGTTGCGCCAGCCGCTGCACGATCTGAATTTCGTCCGGCTGCTGGTGTTCGTCGGCAGCTGGCAATTCGCCGTCAATCTCGCCACCCCGTTCTTCACCGTCTTCACCGTCCGCCAATTGGGGCTCGATATCAGCTTCGTCATGGTGCTGAGCGTGGTCAGCCAGATCGCCAATATCTTGGCGCTGCGCTCGTGGGGCGCGCTCAGCGACCGCTTCGCCAACAAATCGGTGCTCGCGGTATGCGCGCCGGTCTATATCCTGGCGATCGTCGGGATGATCGGAGCATCGCAGTTTGGCGATCGCGATCTGATGAAGGTCTGGCTGGTCGTGCTTCACCTACTAATGGGCGCTTCGGTGGCAGGCGTCACGTTGACCTCGAACAACATCGCGCTGAAGCTCTCGCCGCGCGGCAGCGCCACGGCCTATGTCGCGGCGAGCGCCACCGTAACCGCGGTGGCGGCTGGGCTGTCGCCGATCCTGGGCGGGCTGCTCGCCGACTTCTTTGCACTGCGCAGACTCGAACTGCTGGTGCGCTGGTCGGGGCCGCACAACGTGGTCAGTCTGCCGCTTGTATTGACGAGCTGGGATTTCTATTACCTGATCGCCGGGCTGCTCGGGCTGTACGCCATCCACCGGCTCACGTTGGTCGCCGAACATGGCGAAATCGAGCCGCGCGAGATGATGAGTGCGGTGTTAAGTGAAACGCTGCGCAGCGTTCGCAACATCTCCAGTGTCGCTGGCTTGCGCGATGCGACGGCGGTGCCGGTCTCGCTGCTTCGTGATGCGCGAATCAGGTTACGGCTGCGCCGTGTGCAGGGTCGCAGGTCGGAAGACTGACGACGGGGCAGGTTCACCCTTCCGGCATCCAGCGTTTATGTAGAAAATGGCGTGTGCCGCCGGGTGGGCGATCGGCGATGGGGGTGATCACAGTCCGCTCCGCCGATCCCATCACAAACGGCACAATCTGGTGGAAAGCGGATGGGCCGGCCTGATCGTCACGTCCGGGAGAAATTGACATCCTCGATCGGTACCGCCTCGAGCCGCCATCGTACAAATGCTACCGCATCAGCACCGATGAGTTCTTGCACTTGATGGACGTTCCGGGACGTGACGTGTAGCCCGCTCCGCCGGCGGGAAGCCCTCGGTTCTGCGCATGAAGGCCAGTGACCTCCGCACATGGTGCAGGGAACTGATGATGTCTCCGATGGTCCACCGAAACGGCGGCGCCGCTGTAAGCACATCTAATCGCATCTTTTGTCTCCGGGACCGATGAACGTCGGTTCTTCAAGCCGAGTGCATCGTTATCTTCTGGCGCCCCTTCGAAATCGCGCCGCATTATCCCATTGCGGACATGGATGGGTCCTTTCGGCTACTTCGCCCGTTACCCCGAAAAGGACCTAAAAGATCATGGCGAGCGTTGCAAAGAAGGACATCATCGCTATCGGCGGCTCCGCAGGCAGCGGGGCGGTCTTGAAACGGCTGTTGAGCGATCTCCCGCGCGACCTGCCCGCAAGCGTGTTTGTCAGCACGCACATTCCGGCCCATGCCACCAGCTTCCTTGCCGAGATGCTGGACGGAAGCGCCGCCATGCCCGTCACCCGTGCAGTAGACGGACAGCCGATCGAACGAGGCCGCGTCTATGTAGCCGCGCCCGACCGGCATCTGCTGTTGATCGATGGCACCATCCGTTTGGGGGAGGGGCCGCGCGAGAACATGGCGCGCCCTTCCATCGATCCGTTGTTCCGGTCCGCAGCGCTCTCCTACGGACCGCGCGCAGTCGGTGTGGTGCTTACGGGTATGCTCAACGATGGTTCGGCCGGGCTTCATGCCATCAAGGCATGCGGCGGAACGGCGGTCGTGCAGCACCCGCTTGACGCGGAGGCCGATCAGATGCCCCTCTCAGCGCTTGAGGCGACCGAGGTCGACCACGTTGCCTCGGCAGCGGACCTCGGCCACCTGCTTTCGAATATTGCGCAATCGGATGCTGGTGCAGGGATATCGCCATCTGATGGCCTCCGGCTGGAAGTGGATATCGCGGCGGGCGTGCGCCTGGGCAGCCACGCGCTAAAGCAGATTGCAACTCCAAGCCCGCTCTCCTGCCCGGAGTGCCAAGGCGTGCTGTCGGAGGTGAACGGTAGCCGGCCGCTGCGCTATCGCTGCCAGATCGGGGACGCTTACACGGCCGAGACCCTGGCCGCGAACATCGACGAGGTGGACGAGGCGATCCGCGTGGCGATGCGCGTCATGGAGGAGCGAGTGACGCTCGTGGAGCGCATGGCTCTCGATGCGCGTGAGAGCGGACGCAGCGCCGTCGCCGAGCTCTATGAAGCGCGCGGCGAAGAGTACCGCCGCTATGCCACGACGTTGCGTGACGCGGCCATCACTTCCATGCGACTGGGCCACGTGCCGCGCGACCGGAGTATATGATTGAATCCGCTTCATTAATGGCCACTCAGCGCCTACGTTGAACCGCCTAACGTGTGAGGTTTGAATGGCAGGCGTGAGCGAGGTCGCGGAGATCATTTCGGAGGCGGGCCGGACCGACCTAGAAGAGACGTCGATTCCGGTCGTAGGCATCGGGGTGTGTATCAGGTCACTCCGATCGCTCGAAACGCTGTTTGCCGGCATAGAAGCCGATGTTGGCGCGGCCTACCTCATCGCCGTGCGCCAGCAGGAGGGGCTGGACGTCGGAACCGTGGTCGACGTGCTTTCCCGCCAATCGCGGCTGCCGGTCACGATTGGGGCGGGCGGCGAGCGGGTCGAGCGCGACCGCATCTATGTCGGCGGCCCCGACGACATGATCACACTTAGCAACGGATATCTCGGCGTCCGTCCCGCCGCAGAGCCAGTGGGACATCGGGGCACGATCGACTCGATGCTGATTTCAATCGCCGAGCATGCCCACGACCGGGCAGTCGCAGTGATCCTGAGTGGCCTCGGTGGCGATGGTACGGCAGGCGTCACCGCGACCAAGAAGTTCGGCGGTCTTTCCATCGGCGAGGCAGGAACCGGTGACGACCACGCCGGCGCGCAGGGCGGGATCGGCCCGTTTGGGGCGGTTGACCTGCACGTTCCGATCGGCCGCATCGCAAGCGAGATCACGCGCTATCTCGGCAACGTGGCGCTGTTGGAGCGGGAAGGCCGTGAGGTCGCACCCGAGCAAATCGAGGCGCACGTCGCCCAGATCACGACCATCCTGCGCAACGTCACCGGCCACGACTTCCACGGCTACAAGCGCGGTACGTTCCTGCGCCGCGTCCACCGCCGGCTGCAGGTGCTTCATCTCGAGAATATCGAAGCTTATGTCGGCAGGCTGCGCAGTGATCGTCAAGAGGTACAGGACCTTTTCCAGGACCTGCTGATCGGGGTCACCCAATTTTTCCGCGATCCGCAGGAGTTCGAGGTCCTTGAAGGAGAACTGCCACGCCTGTTCGAAGGGAAGGGAGCTGACGACCAATTCCGCGTGTGGGTACTCGGCTGCGCGACGGGCGAGGAGGCCTACTCACTGGCAATCCTGCTGCGCGAGCATATGGCGACGCTGGCCCAACCGCCGCAGGTGCAGATTTTCGCGACCGACCTCGACGCGCGAGCACTAGGGCTCGCCCGCGCCGGCCGATACACCGACACGATCGCGAACCATGTCCGTGCCGACCGGCTGGAGCGCTGGTTCGTGCGCGAGGGCGATACCTATTGCGTCTCGAAGGAGCTGCGAGAGATGTGCATCTTCTCGCCCCATAATATCGTAAAAGACGCGCCCTTCTCGCGTGTCGATTTGCTGTCGTGCCGCAACCTTCTCATCTACCTGAATGCGGATCTGCAGAATCGTGTAATTCCGATTTTTCATTTCTCAATTAGACCCGCGGGCGTGCTGTTCCTGGGTTCTTCAGAGAATATCACCCGACACCAGAAGTTGTTCGCGTCAATCGATCGTCGCAGTCGCGTGTTCCGAAGGTTGGAGACAGCGACCAGGGTCATCCCGGACTTTCCCCTCAGCCTGCGCCCACGCGCTGCTGACCTTGGCGACATCGCGCGCGCCGAGCCGGCCGCTGCCTCACGGCTGACTGCTGCCGTCAGCCGGCAGGCCGAGGTTATCGCCGAGCGCTACGCCCCCGCTTATGTCGTAGTCGACCGTCAGTTTGACGTTCTGCATTTCTCCGGGCGAACCGGGCGCTTCCTTGAGCCAGTCGCAGGGGTAGCGACGCTCAACCTGATCAGCCTGATCCACCGTGACCTGCGAACTGAACTCCGTTCCGCGCTGCACCGAGCCCTGTCCAGTGGACAGCGGGTCGAGACGCCGCGCCTCCTCATTCAACAGGATGACCGGGCTACCGGCGTGAACCTAACTGTCGAGCCCATCGGCGGCGGAGACGTGACCTCGCTCATCGTTCTGTTCCAGGATTTGGGCGCGTTGCCGCAGGGCGTGGCTCACAGCGAGGGAGGGGCAAACGACGAGCATGTCGAACGGCTCGAGAGCGAGTTGCGTCTCACGCGGGACCGGCTGCAGGCGACGATCGAGGAGCTGGAATCGACCAATGAGGAACTCAAATCCTCAAACGAGGAGTATCAGTCGATTAACGAGGAGCTGCAGTCGGCCAACGAGGAAATGGAGACTTCCAAGGAGGAACTGCAATCGGTCAATGAGGAGCTTCAAACCGTCAACGGCGAACTCGGGCACCGTGTCACGGAACTCGGCCGCAGCAACTCTGACCTCAAGAACCTGCTGGAGGCGACCCAGATTGCGACCTTGTTCCTCGATAACGATCTGCGCGTCCGCAGCTTCACGCCGTCATCCATTGAGATCTTCCATCTGCTCGAGACCGACGTCGGCCGTCCGCTCGACCACGTGGTGTCGCGGGTCGCCTACCCCAACCTTCAGGAAGATGTCCGGCGTGTCCTGAAGACGCTGGCCCCGATTGATCGGACAGTGGTCGATCCTCTCACTGGGCGCCACTTTGCCGCGAAAGTGCTGCCTTATCGCAGGGTCGATAACTATATCAGCGGTGCGGTTGTGACCTTCACCGACCTTACCGCGGTCCACCAGGCCGAAATGGCGGTGCGTGAAAGCGAAGAGCGGCTTCACTCGCTCGTTGAAGGACTTACCCAGCTCGTCTGGCGCGCGGTTGACATAGGCAACTGGACCTGGGCGAGCCGGCAGTGGCAAGAATATACGGGCCAGTCCGAGGAGGACAGCCACGGGCAGGGCTGGATGGTGCCATTGCACCCCGATGATCGGTTGCTTGCTAAAGAGGCGTGGAGCGCGGCGGCCGAGCAGGGCGGCTTTCAGGTAGAGTACCGGATCCGACGTACGAGCGACGGAGCCTATCGCTGGTTCCAGACCCGTGCCACGCCAATTCGGGACGAACATGGTGAAACAGTCGAATGGATCGGCACCTCCACTGATGTCAATGACCTTCGGGACTTGCAAGGAAGGCAGGGCGTGCTGGTGGCAGAACTCCAGCACCGCACCCGTAACCTCATCGGCGTAGTGCGTCAGATGGCGCAAAAGACGGCTCGCGGCAGCAGCAGCCTTGACGACTTCCGAGACCGGTTCCGCGACCGACTGGACTCGCTGGCGCGGGTTCAGGGACTGCTCTCGCGGCTTAACGAGCATGATCGTGTCACCTTCGATGAACTAATCCGCACCGAACTAGCCGCGCACGGGGTTGAACCGGGTCAAGACGGCCGTGTCACCATCGAGGGTCCGAGCGGGATCCGACTACGCTCGACCACGGTCCAGACCCTCGCCATGGCGCTGCACGAGCTGGCAACCAACGCAGTCAAATATGGCGCCCTGGGACAGCCGGAGGCGGAACTTGCGGTCCGGTGGCGTATCGAAGTCGATGCAGCGGGGGCGCCCGGCGATCAGCCGTGGCTGCACATTGATTGGCGCGAGAGTGGGGTGAAGATGCTGCCACAGGCAACTACTTCCCCGGGGGGCGGGCAAGGCCGCGAGTTGATCGAGCGGGCGCTACCCTATCAACTAGCAGCGCGTACAACCTATGTCCTTGCAGGCGATGGCGTTCACTGTTCCATATCCATGCCTGTATCGGCGACTAACGAAGCTAATGAGGTGGACAATGGCTGATCGAAGCCTGCAGGCGTGCCGTATCCTCGTTGTCGAGGATGAATATCTGCTCGCCGACGAACTCGCGCAGGAACTGACGGATGCAGGCGCGGAAGTACTTGGGCCAGCGCCGACGATCGAACTGGCGCTACAGGCGTTGAAGGAAGGACCGGCTCCGGACGGCGCGATACTCGACGTGAACCTGAGCGGCGTGTCCGTCTTTCCGCTTGCCGACACTCTGATCGAGCGCGGGGTGCCCGTGGTCTTTACCACCGGCTACGACCCCGATAGCTTTCCGGTACGTTTTGCAAACGTGCCGAAGTGCAACAAGCCGATCAACATTTCCCGCATCACTGCGGCAATCGGACGCGCAATCCATCCGTAGATGGCGTTGTAGGCGAAATGTCGATCAGTGATCAAATATTGTCCACCGGCTTCTCGGCGACCGGCACCGTGCGAAGCAGCTCGGTGAGTTGCTCAGTATGGATCGGCTTTCGAGCCGGGCCACCGCTGCCAAACCAATTGGCAGCGCTTCGCGATTAAAACCGTCACAAAGGTGAAGAAGACTCTTCGTTGCTACCGCGCATCGGCTACGTAGAAGGCCAGTTCCCCGCGGATTTCTCGTCGAGCAGCACGCAGTCGATCGCTGGATCCTGTGCGAGCCGGCCAATATCCCGCCATCGATGTCCATTTCAATATCGGTTCCGTACGTCGCGTTAGGGCGCCCTCCGCGACGACGCACGTCTTGTTGTGGTGAGTGCAATCAATCCCCGCCAGCATCAGGATTGATGTCACGGCCCGCCTTGGTCAATTTCTCAGCTTTGTTCGGGTCGTCCTTACCGACGATGTCGGCGGTCGTCTTTTCGTCCGGGTTCTGCTTCTGAATGTCGCTGGACGGGTCTGCACCTTCGTCGTTGATGGCGGGTTCCTCGGCGGTCACGGGCATTCCTTTCGAATTGTGATCAGGCGTCCTATGGTTCGATTGGACGCCCGGGATAAACGCCGCTCAGCCCAAAGTGGGTCCACAGCCTTCGGTGGGCGCGATGGCTGTTGCAGCTTCGCCGAAGGCAAGTGGCACGCGTTTTCTCAAGCGGCAGCCCACAAGGGCTTCTGCCGCTCAGCGAAGGTGTCCCCCACGAGGTACGTAGAGTCGAAGTCGCCGATGCGGGTAAGCTTCACCCAATCGTGTATGTGCACCATTCCATTGGTTAGCGTCACAACGTCGCGAAGCGCCTTCAGGGTACGGTTCACGTGTACTCCTGTCAGCGAGGCGGCATCACCAAGCTGCTCTTGCGTGATCGGGAAGGCGTATGCCTGCAAGGCTTCGCGGTCACGACCTGATCGGATCGACATCTCGCAAAATATGTGAGCAATCCGGGTTTGAGCGTTACGTCGACCCACATTCACGACCCATTCCATCAGGATGGCGGCATCAAGCATGCAGTCGCGCCAGAATGCCTCGGCGATTGCTGGGTAGCGAGCGGCCACTGCCCGAAGCGCGGAATGTGGAACTCGCAAGATCACCGTTTCGCAGAGGGCATTCAGCCCGCCGATACCTAGTGGCCGCACAATGGAGAGCAGGTCGGCCATGTCGCCTGGCACATGAAAAGCGGTGATCTGCCGCGTGCCGTCGGAGGTTTGCCCAAAGCGACCGATCATGCCCTCGATGACGAGGCAGGCGTATGATGTTTTTTGACCGATGTGCAGATAATCCTGCCTTGAGCGCAGGACCACTTCCTGGGTCGGCAATGCGAGGATTGCCTGCTCCTCCTCCTCCGTGAGGACCGAGCGGGTCATTAGGCGATCTACGAACGGCTGTAGGCATGTGGTTGAACGATTCATAGCCACTCTCCCGGTTTGCAAACGGGAGCTCAATAAAACATTGAGTCTTTACCGCGTGCGACTCTTCTGACGGTTAACGCGTTGTAATAACATAGATCACGGTTAAGTTCTAACCTGGCAACCGTCAGCTGATCTCAACGATCTGCCGCACCAGTCCAATAGCTAGCCTCGCTTGATCAGCCGCGCCATTGTGGCGACCGCACTGCCCGACGAGACGGGCTTTTCCAAGCGCTCGACATTCGCGAACTCGGCGGGAATGCTTTCCTGATCGTACCCTGTGACGAAGGCGAATGGGACGTTCGCCGCAAGCAAGGCACGGGGCAGATCAAACGAGCGACCTGAGCCCAGATTGATGTCGACGAGCGCGCAGTCTGGTCTATCTCGGGTGAGCATCACGATGGCATCCTCCGGCTCGGGGCAAGGACCTAGTACCGTGGCGCCAGACTTCTCCAACACGCCTTGGAGATCCGTCGCGAGATAATAGTCGTCTTCCAAGATAAGGACTCGGGCTTCCGCCAAGATCAGTTTGTTTGTCATCGGTGTCATGGCTTCAATCCGCCCGTCTCAAGGATGCTTGCCCCCTGCATAAGTGGGAACGCGATATGGCAGGCTATGCCTCCCGGTCTGAGCTCGATTGAACCCGTACCTCGCAGTTCATATGGCACGCGTCGCGAAATCAGATCGGTGCCAAAGCCTTGCCGCAGAGGTGCCGCTCCTAATACTGAAACCCCGGATTCGACCCATGAGATCGAAAGCCATGGTCGCGATTCGCGCTCTTCCGACTGCCAGCTAATTGCAATACGGGCCCCATCACGTGCGAGCGCCCCAAATTTTGTCGAGTTAGTCGCCAACTCGTGGATAGCAAGGGCGAGGACCTCGGCTGCTTTTGGGGCGAGTTCTACGTCAGGTCCGGCAATACTGATCTGATCCTCATCAACGGCGTGCACTAGGAGCTCATCTCGGATCAAGGCGTCCAGATCGACCCCCGCGTCGACCCCGCGCGTGAGCAGGACCTGTGTACGTGCAAGCGCGCCGATCCGACCTTCCAGATGCTGGATGAAATCCTCAGCGCTCTGCCCTTCTTCATGAGTCCGGCGGACCATCGAGCGAACGACCGCAAGGATGTTGCGCACCCGGTGCTGAAGCTCTGCGAGGAGCGTCGATTGGCGCTCCTGGGCGCGGTGCCGTTCGGTGACGTCCTGACCGATCTTGAGGAAGCCGGTGGTTTCGCCGACGTCGTTCCTCAGCGGTACGGCAAACCCCTCGATGAACGCTCTCGCACCATCCTTGCGCAAGTGCCATCGAACATCGGGTGCGCGCCCTTCGCTCTGGGCGTTCGCTCGCTCCGCTTCGGGGACGGCGGCCGCCCGATCCTCCGCTGTGTAGGTGATCTCCATCGGTAAACCGAGCGCCTCCTCGGTTGACCAGCCGAACACGCTCTGCGCACCCGCATACCAGCTGTTGATCTTGCCTGAGGCGTCGGCCGTGAAGATGGCATAGTCGCGAGCGCTATCGATGATGAGGCGAAGCCGTTCCTCATTTTCGCGAAGGCGGTCCACCGCCATTCGGCGTTCCGTGACATCCGTCGCGGCACCGCACCATTCAACGATCTCGCCATCCTCTCCGAGGATCGGCGCCGCGCGCGACAGCGTCCAGCCGACACCCCCACCGGCGAGCATGACGCGGTGCTCGAGCTCGAACATGGACTTTTCCCGTATCGCCTTTTCGATCGCGCCGAACACCATCGGCCGGTCCTCTTTGAGGATATAGGTGTGCACCCAGTTCTCGATCGGTTCGGCGGTGGTGACGAGAAAGCCGCGGCCATCCAATTGGTACATCCGAGCCCAGTCCGGGCTCATGCGGTAATTGGTGTAGCTGCCAGCGGTCGCGAGCGCGCGAAAGTGTTGCTCGCCTTCATACAGCGCGCGCTCGGCTTCCTTGCGTGCTCCGATGTCGTTGAAGAGAATCGCGACACGATGATCCTCGGGTTCGCCGATACGGAACGCGTTGGCATCGTACCAGGTGTCAAGCGCTTCATGCTCGCATCGCTCCGGTTGGCCGGTCAGCGCGACACGGCCGCACAGGTCAAACCAGAACTGGTCATGATCGGGACGCAGCTCGCGCATGCGCTTGCCGGTCGCATCCTTCAGCCGCGTTTGCTTTTCGAAGGCGGTATTCACCTCCTCGAAGACGTAATCGATCGATCGTTGGTCTTGGTCAAAGAGAACCTTAACCACGCAGAACCCTGACTCGATCGACTCGAATGCTGCGCGATAGTTGCTCTCGCAGCCGCCGCTCCGGGCGGGCATCACGGGTTCGTCGGCCATTTATCTGCAACGCGGCACAACGCACTTGGATGCAGGAGCATCGGCGCACATTCGCTGAGGACGTGTCGCATGCGAGCATGCCGGGTAGTGAGGTGGCCTACATTTCTGCAGACGCGCTCAATAAGTTGCGTCCGATCGCCGGCAGGGGGGCATGACTCTGTGGCTTGAGAGTTGCTGATTTCACTGGTCATGTGCGAGCGCAAACGTCTTCTGCATAAAATAGCGCGAATTACCCGGCGGACAGTTAGCGACGACGCCAACAAGGCTGTAGCCCAGCTTTTCGTAGAAGCCGGGTGCCTGAAAACTGTACGTGTCGAGTGAAGCGCCAATGCAGCCGCGAGCAATCGCGAGCGCTTCGGCCTGTTGCATGATCGCCGAGCCCAGAGATGCGCCGCGCTGGCCCTCGGGCACGAAGAGCAATTCGATACGCAGCCAGCCGAACAAGGTCGATCCCCACAGGCCACCGATTGTCGAGTCACTCTCATCCTTGAGCAAGACGGCGAGCGGACCCGTTGCGCCCGGCGCGACGTGACCGCGATTGAACGCCGCCAAGCCTGCCAATATCGCTGCCCGGTCCGCATCCGTCGGTGTGTCGGGGACGACGAGCCAAGGCCGGTCGATCACACGGCGACCCATTGGTTGAGCATGATCCGGCGCTCGCCCCAGCGCAGCCCGTCTGCGAAGCCACCGAGATCCGCCTCAATCCGCACCACGGCGAGACTGCCATAGCCGCCCTCGCCCCGCGGGTTGATCCACCAGCCGGCCGAGCCGTCCCACAGCTTCACCGTATCCTCGCCAATAAGTACAGCATTGCCCTCATGGTAGATCGCATCGCCATCGATCCAATGGTCGGACACGTCTTCCTTGCCCCAACTCTCGCGCCACGAGGCAGCGGCTTCGGCGCTGTAACGCTGGATGAATTGGGCGCGGAAGGCCTGCACGCCGCGTGCGACGAATGCCTCCTGCGCGATTGCGGCGTGGACACCACAATCGACGATCTTGGCATCCACGGCCTCGCACCAGTGGATCGGCCAGGCGGACGGGCCCCAGCTGGAATGTTCGCGCATCCAGCGCGGGCCGGACAGGACGTCGCCGCCGTTCAGCTGTGCGAAGTCGAAGGCGATCAGCCATTCGTGCGCGATGTCGCAACAGGCTGCGCCGTGGTGCGAAATATAGCTGTTCGGGAAAGTTTCCCATTTGCGACCGGGCGAGCCGGGCTGTCCCACGAGCATGAAGCTGCCGCCGACACCGCCTTCCGATGCCCGAACCTCCGCGCTGTTCTTATCCTCGACCAAATACATAGGACATGCTCCTGTCATAACCGCCGGCATCACAGAAAATCAGAAGGTCGCCGGCGCGGGTCCCTTCGGGAAGTTGAACGTTGGATGCGATGATGTCGTGCTCCATGCACAGACGCCCCATCAGATGAGTCTTGCCGCGCCCGATCGGCTGCAAGTCGCCCGTTTCGCCACACTGGCGAACCATGCGGTGCGGTTGCCAGAAGTGCATCGGGATCTCGGCGATGGAGGCATCGACAACCGCCTCGATCATGTCTTCTTCATGCTCCTGTATTTCCAGGATGCGCATCGCCAGCGCCATGGACGGCTGCGCCATGGCCTTGCCGGGCTCGGACGCGATCTGCCGCACGCCGGGTAGCATCGCGCGGGCTAGTTCGGCCGCTTGGGCGATCTTGGAGATGGCATCCTCGTGCCAATCGTCGGGGTACCAGCCGCCGCCCATGTCGAGCATCTCGATCATGCGCCCGCTGAGCTTCTCGATCGACCTGCACCAGCGCAGCATCGATTCGAACAGGTGCCACCATTGCGCCACGCCGACATGGCTGCTGGCCATGTGGAAGTGGATGCCGAACGCGCTGTCAGTTGGCAGACGCTTGACCGCCGCGATCAGCTTGCCAAACGTGGTCGGGCTATCGAGCGGAATGCCGAAGCGCGACACGATGTTGGGCGTGCGAATGCGGATGCCGATATGCTTGGCCGACATCTCGCCGGCTTCCACCGCCGCCACGACGCGGTCGAGATCGGCGACGCTGTCGCAGAACACGGCGTGCATCCGCTCGCGCGGCATCAGCCCTTCGGGCCACCATTTGCCGGGGCCATTGAGGATCACCTGGTCGGGACGGAAGCCGACCTCGAGCGCGGACTGCACCTCGCTCAGGCTGATCGCCTCGGCATAGAAGCCGTTGTCCAATGCGAGCTTGATCAGGCGCTTGTCCGGGTTGGTCTTGATCGAATAGCCGCTGATCACCTCGACATCGTTGGTGCTCAGCCGATGGGCGCGATCCGCCGCCTGCCTGAACAAAGTTTCCGCCGTCGTCTCCATGTAGATGTATTGCGGCGTCGGCATGCTGTCGAAATCCTGCGCACCGATATCGGTGACATAGGTTTCGGGAAGCTCCGGCACGGCGTTCGGCGCCGGCGCGCCCTCGGGCGCCAATGCGACGTCGAGCATGTCGGGGTCGATCTTGTGCAGCCGCGCGGCGAGCGCGGTGAGCCCCGATGGGTGCTTCATCGAATGCCCGACCGCGCCGGCGAAGGGCTCGGGGAGCGGGGGCAAGGGATAATCGGCACGCACCGGCACCTCCAGCACGATCCGCGTGAACTCGGCCGATTCCGCCGGCGCACGCTGCGCGGTCACACCGCTAGCCGCCTGTACCAGCAATGCCGGAAGATTGTGCCCGGCGATCGTCGCACCGTGCACCCAGGCGGGGAAGCGCGGGTTCATTTCGATCAGCCAGAGCTGGTCGGATGCGTCACGCACCATCTCGAGCTCGCCGCCGCCCGTCCAGTTGGTGTCGCGCACCATGCGCCGCAGCGGCTCCAAGAAGGCGGGCGGCACGTTGGATACGTCACCGGCCCAGGTCTTGCCCTCGACGGTTACGTCGCGCTTGCGCATGCTGACCGCGCCTAGCAACTCGCCCTTGTAGGCGGCCAGCATGACCGATTCCTCGTAGCCACTGACATGCGCCTGCAGGAACAGCTTCTCGGTCGACCAGACCTTGCTCAGTGCGTTGCGAACCGCAGTGAACGTATCCCAGGTCGGCGTGCGCGAAGCATCGTAATAGGGGCCCTTCAACCACACGCGCCAATTATGTTCGCGGCAGAACGCGTGCAGATCCCAGTCGCTATGCTCGGTCGACAAATAGGTCGGGATCTTGATCGGCAAGCCGGACGCTGCTTCGACCACGGGCTTGGTGATGCGCTTGATACCGGCCATGGGCGGCGCGAGCAGATTGGGGTGCCCGTCAGGAAACACGCTGCCCAGCCACATTGCCTCCAGGTCGCTGCCCGAGATCCACATGCCGCCGGCGTCAAGCACCTCGCGCACCTTCTCACCATAGTCGTCGAGGTCCAGTTCACCCCACGGCCGCTGGATCCAAAGTTCGTCCAGTTCGTCGTAATGGATGCCAGATACCCGATTGGAATATTCGACGCCAACGATGGTAGCGTCGGGATAGCCTTGGCGAACGGATCGAACAATGCCTACCCCCGGCTGGGGATTACCGCCAGCATAGAGCCCGCTAACATAGATTTTCATTCAATTTCCAAAAGACAAGGTCGGACAGCACCCGCGACTAGTAGTCGCGAGGTGAGCTTCCGATAAGACACGCCGATGGAGCCTTATTTAAACAATTAAAAATTCCGGCTATAACCCGGATCAAGCCACAGAAGATAAAAGAAATTCTCGCCTGTGGTCATGGTTCGCTATCGGCGCTAGGTTCTTCGTATGAGACCGCATTATCCCAGCTACATGAACATGGATCCGTTCATCGACGTGGAGCGCCTAAGAGCGCTTGACGGCTTTATTACGGAGCGCCTGAACCGGCGGCTTGCCGCGGCAGAGGATCGGCAATTCTATACCGGCCCGTTCCTCCTCGATGCCGATGCGTCGCACTTGCCGGGATCGCGTATGATAGAGCTGGCCCGCTCTCGCGAACCGGAAAACTACTATGATCTCAATCGTGCTGAATTGTGGGAGCCAAGTCCCGAGGCTGCGGAGTTCGCGCCGCTAATGGATTTTATTGCCACGCTGCCATTCGCTGCGACGGCTCGGATGCTGATTATGTACGATGCGAGCGGACGAGCCGTTTCCGCCCACAGAGATCACGACAGCAGCGAGCTGTGCCACGAATTCGTCTGGTTCCGCACCAACCGGAGTAAGCCGTTCTACATGCTCGACCCCGATACCGGTGAACGGGCCTATGTCGCCGGACATGCGGCCTGGTTCGATACGGTGAACCAGTTCCACGGTGCCGACGCAACGGGCAAACTCTCGTTCAGCATCCGCGTGGACGGAGTCTTTAGTGAGGAGTTCCGGCGTGCTATCCCGTTTCCTAGCCAGAACCGGGCGGCAGCGCCTAGCATCTGGGCGAACGCGCAGGCGGGTGCTTAAGTTGGATCGTAATTCAGCTCCCAAGCGCGTTGGGCATCGGCTTGGTTCTGTGTGCATCAGCCAAGCCGTCACCGAGGACATGTTTTGGCGTCCGCCGGGACACAAGCACTAGCTTGAATTTTACAAGCAGACGCACTCGGACCGGATCTCGAACCATCCTAACATCCACTGCGACATTGCGGCGAGAACGCAACGCGAAGCTGCGAAAATCCTGATCGAGGTTTGAATCCTCAGACATGCGAGCTTAGCGTACCGGAAGATGCTCGGGGCGCGCAATTGGTCCGGGCGAATAGGATATTGCCTAACCTACGTTGTAAAAAGGACTTTTTCGAGAACCTTTTGTCATTCGTCTCCGTTAGTCGCCTGGAATCCGCAACGGAGACGGGACATGGATGTACAGTCGGTTCTGTTGGCACGACGGCAAACAACACCCGCCATGGAATTATGGGGCGGCCATGAATGCACCGTCAATCGCGTGGGCAACAGGTGGTTCGACCAAACGCGCCGCAGTGGTCACGAGCACCGCATTGAGGATCTCGCGCTGTTCGCCGATCTAGGCATTTGCAAGCTGCGCTATCCCGCCCTGTGGGAGCGGATCTCACCCGCCGATCCCGAACGTTGTGACTTCCGCTGGACCGATGAGCGATTACCGGAAATACGTCGCCTCGGGATGGAGCCGATCCTCACCCTTTGCCACCATGGCAGCGGCCCGCATTACACCGGCCTGCTACAAGACAGTTTTGCTCACGGTCTGGCGCACCACGCCGCGGCAGTTACGGAGCGTTATCCGTGGGTGGAGGATTATACCCCGGTAAACGAACCGCTGACCACGGCGCGGTTCAGCGCGCTGTACGGCTTTTGGTATCCGCATCTGTGCAATGAGACCGCATTCTGGGTGGCGCTGCTCAACGAAACGGATGCGACGCGATTGGCGATGCGGGCGATCCGGCGGATCAATCCCGCCGCGCGTCTTGTCCAGACCGATGATCTCGGCTTCTGCCACGCCTCGCCGCCGCTGCAGCACAGTGCCGATTTCCAGAACGAGCGGCGCTGGATGGGGTGGGATCTGCTCTGCGGCATGGTCGTGCCTGGGCATGCCTTGTGGGAACGTCTTGTCGCCTGCGGGTTGGAGGACCGGCTGCGGACGATTGCCGATGATCCGTGTCCGCCCGACGTGATCGGTGTGAACCACTACCTGTCGAGCGAACGTCTGCTCGATCATCGCATCGACCGCTATGGCGACCGCGCGCTTGCCGACGGTCCGCTCGGCGCTACCGACGGCGTGGTGCACGTCGATGTCGATGCCGTGCGCAATCTTCCGGACGATGTGATTGGGCTCGCCGGTCTGATCGAGCAAGCCTGGGAGCGATACCGCATACCAGTGGCGATCACTGAATGCCATCTCGGCGCGACCCGGGAGGAGCAGGCTCGGTGGTTCATCGAAGCGTGGAGCGATGGCAAACGCTTGCGCCGCCGCGGAGTGGATCTTCGCGCCGTCACGGCATGGTCGCTGCTGGGCGCCTATGATTGGAACCGCATGGTCACTCGCTTCATCGGCCAATACGAGCCTGGGGTGTTCGATGTGCGCGGTGGCACGCCGCGGCCGACCCTGATGGCCAGGGTCTTGAAGGATCTGGCGTCGGGGCGGTGCCCTGATGGACCTGGGCTTCAGGTGCCCGGCTGGTGGGGAGAGCGACGCGACAATCAGGGCAGCTACGCGGTTAGCGCGCACAGCGTCGACGTCACTGCTGCTCCATTGATGATCGTGGGTGACGACGGGGTGCTGACAGCCCTGGCGATCGAGGCGTGCGAAGCGCGCGGGCTGCACTACATGCTGTCGGACGATGTCGCACGGGCATCACAGACGGTCCGGCCCTGGGCGATGCTCGATACACGCGTGCAAGCACCCGGCAGCGCGCTCGATCCTGGCGGCGTCTGCCCACGGTTCGGCATTTACGGCGCTTTCTTTACCACCGAAGCTCCGGTTCCGGGCCAATTGCCTGCGCCGGGCGTCCTCGCGATCGAGCACGGTCCCGTGTTCATCGCGGACGACGACACTGCACTTCCGGCACGTGTCTTGGATGCGCTCGATGCGGACCAGCCGATTTCGTTAGAACCGGGTCCTCCTTGGAAGGGAGTGTACGGACCTTCGCTGATCGACGGAGTGCTCGACCTGCTGCTGGATGGTGCCGCCGGACACATGCGCTTCATCCCGGCCGAGCAATGGTCTCGCGTACAGTTCAGGCACGTGCTCGCGAATGTCGCAGGTTACGATACAGGTGCGCTCCATGAATGGGCGACGGCGTCGAGCGCGGTGTCGCAGTCGCAGCTCCCGCCGATGGAAACTGTTCTGGAGCGCTTCGTAGCGGATCGTCGACGCTTGCGGAGAGCGGTCGAAGAGCGTCTACCGCAACTCTACCTCGCGGCCGCCGAATGACAGGTGAGGACGCGCGATAAAGAACACCCTGCTGCGCTAAGGCAGATCCGCCAAATAGCTGGACCTGAAACGGTACCGACAGGTTGCGAGATTTCTAGTTGGAGGTTGGTTATGGAAATCAGGGGCGCGGGCGGCAATCCCGGAGCCGATCCGGCCGAGGTGAACATGGATACTGATCGCTGCCACGGGATGTCAGGCTGTCATCAAACTGGCTGTCAGTTCTGTCATGCCTCATCATCCCCCAAGGGAAACCCACCATTGGCCCACGCCTGTGGTCGCGGCAGCGAAGCGGATGCTGCCGTGAAAATGACGTGGTAAACGGATTAAGGAAGCCAGCATGGTCAATCAATTGAACACGGAAGACGTGCTGGCGCTGGCGGCCCCCAGGGCTGTGCCGAATGCGCAAGTGGACCCCGGGCATCACTACCCGAAGACGCAGCCCGATGTAATCGCTGCACCGCAGGACGTGGATTATTGCGGCGTGCTCGGGTTGGAAATCGATGCCACGGACACGATCCGAGGCATAGTTTCAGCGAGGCTCGTGGTACCCGTCGCCGCAAGCGGGCCGATGACGTTGCTATACCCCAAGTGGATGCCGGGCTATCATTCGCCGCAGAATCCGATCGAACTCTTTGCAGGCCTCGAAATCAAGGCAGGCGATCTGGTGCTCGACTGGATACGCGATCCCGTCGAAGTCTATGCGTTCCACATCGACATCCCTTCCGGCACGTCGACGCTCGACGTGAGTTTTCAATTCCTTTCTCCGACGACATCGAACCAAGGCGATGTCGTCGTGACGGAAGACATGCTGAACCTGCAATGGGGTCGGGTGCTGCTCTACCCGGCCGGTTATTTCGCGCGCCGCGTCGAGGTACAGGCCAGCATCAAGCTACCAAATGGGTGGCAGTATGCGACCGTGCTGGAGGTCGAAGGACGAGAGGCGGACACCATTCGCTTCGCGCCGGTAGCGCTGGACGTACTGGTCGACTCACCAGTGGTGGCAGGGCTACATTGCCGCGAACTGGTGATCGCCGACGATGGCGACGTCCACATGAATTTGTTCGCGCACCAGGCACATGACCTGGAAATCACGTCCGAACAGGTCGCGCTGCACGCAGCACTGGTGAAGCAATCGGATGTGCTTTTTGGCGCGCGTCATTTCGACACCTATCGGTTCCTGGTGGCCCTCAGTGAGGAATTGGGTGGCGGGGGAATCGAACATCACCGCTCGGCTGAGATTATCGTACCGCCAACGTACTTCACGCAGTGGGAGGCCAACCGTACCAAGCGCGACGTGTTCGCGCACGAGTTTACCCATAGCTGGAACGGCAAGTTCCGCCGTGGCGCCGATTCCTGGACGCCGAGCTTTGAGGTCCCCATCCGCAACAGCCTCATGTGGCTGTACGAAGGTCAAACTCAGTATTGGGGACATGTGCTAACGACGCGCGCGGGCCTGTGGTCGACCGAAGCGTCGCTCGAATCGCTCGCCAAGATTGCAGCGACTTACGATGTACGCCCCGGCGGACTGTGGCGGACGATGGCCGACACCACGGAGGATCCCGTGATCAATGGCCGTGCGCCACTGCCGTGGCCAAGCTGGCAGCGCAACGAAGATTATTATTCGGAAGGCCAACTGATGTGGTTGGCGGTGGACACGCTCATCCGCGAAGCCTCGGGGGATCAGCGTTCCCTCGACGATTTCGCGAGCGCTTTCTTTGGCGTCGACGATGGTAGCATGGTGACGCGAACCTATGATCTGGACGATGTCGTGGACACCCTTAATGGTGTCTTAGAGCATGACTGGGCCGGCTTTCTCGATACGCAGTTGCACCGCCGCGAGGAAGGCGCACCGCTCGAAGGTCTAGGACGCGGCGGTTACCGTCTCGTCTACCGTCATCATCGCACCGATTTCTGCAAGAGCTTCGACGCGCAGGCGGGCCAGTTCGATCTACGCTTCTCGGTCGGGCTGAACATCGCCACGAGCGGGACGGTGCAGGAAGTAATGTGGGGAAGCCCGGCGTTCGACGCGGGCCTGACGTCGGGCGCGCTGATCCAGAGCGTTAACGGACAGGAATATAGCGAGGAGGCGATCGGCGATGCGATCCAAGCCTCACGGAACGGTGATCCATTACTCATGACGGTGAAGGCGCGATCGCAGTCTCGCGCCCGGGAAGTCAATGTGGACTATCAAAGAGGGCATCGGTTTCCGCACCTCGAGCCGATCCCGGGCGCACGGCTGCGGTTGAACGAAATCTTTGAAAGCCGATAGCGTAGGCTTAGGGCATCAAGGGGCTCTGTCAGACCAAGTGCATCGATCGTTAGGCGTGACGGGGTAGTGCGCCTGGCGTGCCTCGCCCCCGCAAGCCTGCCAGTCCTTTTCGCTACTTCAATTCATCGCCCGAGGTGATCCGCCTGGTGGTCATGATGTATGTCCGTTTCCCCTGTCGCTGCGCAACGTCGAGGACCTGCTGTTTGAGCGCGGGATAGACGTCTGCCATGAGACGGTGCGGATGTGGCGGAACAGGTTTGGGCCGATGTTCGCAGGCGACATTCGCCGGCAGCGCGTCTCGCGCATGCGGGGCTTCCGTCACTGGCGCTGGCACCTGGACGAGATGTACGTGAAGCTGAATGGCGAGATGGTCTAGCTCTGGCGAGCGGTGGATCACGAGGGCGAAATCCTCGAGAGCTACATCACCAGGACCCGCGACAAGGACGCAGCGCTTCGCTTCATGAAGAAGGCGCTGAAGCGTCACGGCAGCCCTGAGGCGACAACGACTGACGTTCTTCGCTCCTATCGTGCCGCAATCATTTGTTCAGTGAAACACCTGCCTATGTTCTCGCTGCGGCTCTAAGTCAGGATCCAGATCCCGACCGGTCACCCTCAACGAACCAGATTCTGGTTAGTCTGACAGCGCCCTTAGCTCCCATCTCCTAGCGGGCGGTGCACTTGCTCTTACAGTGCCCGCGACATCAATCGGCATTCTCCGGTATTTGACTATCCTGCACCATCTCCTGCCGAACCTGGCCGTGCGCCAGTAATGCGAACAAGCCCGCACCGCCGACGAGATTGCCGAGGATGGCCGGTGCACTTGATTTTCCCAGCGCGGTGATCACGTCGATGCGCCCAGCCCACAACAGAGTAAACGCTTCGGCTGAGCCGACCACCGAATGGCTGAGACCGGCAACGCCCACTACATAGGTGATGGCAAAGATCACCAGGACAGACTGTTCGCGGGCATTGGGCAGCGTCCATGCCAGGCTCGCAATCATGAATCCGGCCGGAATTGCCATCCAGAACGTCGTGAATGGATCATGCTTCAAGATGACTGCGGACACCTCGATCATGCTATTTCGCAACGAGGGGTCGATTACCGGTAGCGTCGCAAAGGCGAAGGTAGCAGCCGCAGTGCCGATCAGGTTGGCGGTAAGAACGATCAGCCAAAGGCGGGCGGTGCGGCGCGCGGTCTGCCATGCTGGCCGCGTGACCAGCGGCAACATCGCGGTTATTGTACTCTCGGTGAAGAACTGCATTCTTCCGAGGATAACAATGATGAAACCGAGCGGGTAGCCGAGGCTCACGATCAGGTGCCGCCACGGTGCTTCCGTCGTCATGCCGTGTATTGCACCCTGTGCGAGCAGCGACGCATTGATGGCCAATCCAGCAGCAATCCCCGAGCACAGCAACGAGCCGGTTGGCCGTTCCAGTTCTGCCTCGCCCTCCTCGCGAACCGCACGATGAAGCTCTTTGGCGTCCGCGGCCTTCAATTCGTCGATGTCTTGGTTATTTGGTTCAGCCACGGTCCTCGAACGGGCAACAACACGTTTCGGTCCGCTATGACGTTGAGAATAGCGAGCTTAATGATATGCGCAGCCTCTTTGTGCCAAGCGGGCTCTGTCAGACCAAATGCACCGATCGTTAGGAGGGGCGGGGTAGGGCGATCGGCATGTCCCGCCCCCGCAAACCTGCCAGCCCGTTTCGGTACTTTAATTCATCGCCAGAGGTGATCCGCCTGGTGGTGATGATGTACGTGCGTTTTCCGCTGTCGTTGCGCAACGTTGAGGACCTGCTGTTCGAGCGCGGGATCGACATCTGCCACGAGACGGTGCGGATGTGGTGGAACAGGTTCGGGCCGATGTTCGCAGGCGACATACGCCGGCAGCGTATTTCGCGAATGCGCGGTTTTCGGCACTGGCGCTGGCACCTGGACGAGATGTACGTGAAGCTGAATGGCGAGATGGTCTACCTCTGGCGAGCGGTCGATCACGAAGGCGAGATCCTCGAGAGCTACATCACCAGGACCCGCGACAAGGAGGCAGCGCTACGCTTCATGAAGAAGGCGCTGAAGCGTCACGGCAGCCCTGAGGCAATCACCACCGACGGCCTGCGCTCTTATCGTGCAGCAATGAAAGAGCTGGGTAACGAGCAGAAGCAGGAGGTCGGACGCTGGGCCAACAACCGGGTTGAGAACAGCCACCTCTCGTTCCGAAGAAGGGAGCGAGCGATGCTCAGGTTCAGGCGGATGAAGTCGCTACAGAAGTTCGCCAGCGTGCACGCCAACGTCCACAACCACTTCAATCTCGAACGCCATCTCGTCGACCGCCAGACCTACAAGGAACGCCGCTCAGCCGCACTGGCTGAGTGGGGTCAGGTGGCGAGCTAGGCGATCGCGCTCAAAGACCAAAGTGCGTCGTGTGGAGAACGGTTCGCATTAGACTGACAGCACCGTCACCGGTAAACGCGTCAGTTCGACCGTCTCAGGCGTGTTTAGGAAATCTTCTTTCGGAGCGCAGCAGGCGCACTGCCGGCTTGCCGCAGGACGTTTGGTTTGGCCCGCGAGCGCGCGGCGTTCCTGTCGGTTCATCGTCTTCGGTCACTTGTCATTCTGGTCTGCTCCAGCACCCGAGGCCTGAGGTGTACATGCGAAGCGACCACATTCGTAATCGCTTCGACATGATCAGCGCAGACCTTCCAGGATCTGACCCTACGGGTTGCCGTCACCGGCACGGCCACCGAACATTGTGCCTCAGCCCGAAACGCCTATTCACCGGGCTGCGGTCAGCCGCGACCTCTTAGGCTGTTCATCACGGCGATCGCAGCCACGCCGAGGAAGGCAGCGCTGGTCCATGGGCGCGCCTTGGCGAAATTCGTCGCCTTTTCGGTGATCGGCGCGTCGCCGGCGAAGTGCGTTCGGAATGCGTCAGACAGACCAGTCTTGCCGTTGCTCGTTGAAGCCTCCGGTGTGGCAGCGGTGTCGGTCATGTTTTTCTCCATCAGTCGCGTTATGCGCCTTGCGGCAGGTCAACGCGCAAATTCCGTAGGCGGTCCGGGGAGCGCTAAAATATCCCGCTTCTAGGAAACCGCCCCTTCTCCTCTCTTCTTGGTAGGGCATTAGCAGGTCGGGTTTAGCGTGTTAGGTGGCGACGATGTCCCACCGCTTGTTCATCGGCATCCGGCCACCCGCCCATGTGCGAGAAGCGCTGATCGACACGATGGAAGCGCTGGAAGGCGCACGCTGGCAGGACGACGAGCAACTGCACCTGACGATGCGCTTCGCCGGCGAAGTCGAGCGCGAGACCGCAAACGACCTTGCCGCCGCCTTAGCGAGCATCGCATTGCCGCCCTTCGAATTGGAGCTTGAGGGGGTGTCGCAGTTCGAGCGCAAGGGCATGCCGACCGCCATCTGGGCGCGGGTTCGGCCCGCGCCTGAGCTTGAGCGGCTCCGGGCGAAGACCGAGCGGGCGTGTGCCCTGGCCGGACTTGGTGGCGAAACCCGGCGCTTCACGCCACACATCACGATCGCGCGTCTGAACAATCACACCGGCCCGATTGTCGATTGGTTGACGCACAACTCTGGCTTGCGGGCGAACTGGCAAGTTGATGGATTCAGTTTGTTCGAGAGCCACTTGTTGGCGTCCGGCGCGCAGTATGAAGTCGCTGTGCATTATCCGCTGCAGGGGACCGAAAGTCGGACGAACTCGTGATATTCTCCCGATTTTTCTCCACTTCTCACCATCGACGCCGACCGCGGTCGGGAGGCGTCAGTTGCTTCCTAGCACCTGCCCCGAATGTTGGGGGAAGGGCAAGGTGGATCACCGCCGAATAGCAGTTTTCAAAACGACCCCGCGGGGAAAGCGGTAACGCTCCGCTAAGTCCAGCCGGTCGCTACTGTTGCCCAACGAATTCTGAACGAGCGACCGAAGTTGGGGAGTGGAAACGCGCTTTGAGTGACTGGGTCTGGGTCTTCAGAGCATCTGGAGTAACGCACCTCCAAGAAGGATCGGTACCAACAAGAACAGCCCCGCTAATAGCAACGCAAGCAACAGCAGCCGCCCGACGCAACCGCCTCCGGTTGCACGAACCGGCGCAACGGGAGCGTCGTCGCTCGCCGCCTTGCGGATGCTTCTGGCGCGGGCTGCATAGGCCAAGGCCTCGATTATCAGCCCCGGAGTGGGGCGGCGGATCCCGTCGGGGACACTACCGTCGAGTGGCCGTGAGGGCTTTATATCCCGAGCGCTCGATCGGTCATCAAGTTTTGCTGCGGGATCCGCTTCGGGCAGCGAAGGCGGACCCGGGGGGCGATCGGCAGCCCGCCGTAGTCCTGGCCGGGTAGGGGAGGCCTCGCCGAAACGCGCTCCGCACTGCGAGCATGCTGACATGTCTAGCCACAGCCCTGGTGTATGATTCGTGCAGAAGTACCGGACCTGCGCCTCGTGGCACGCTTCGCATTCACCCGCGCTGGTTTGCACAGTTCCGCAGTTCGAACAGCGAAGGACGACGCCGCTCATTGCTGATCCGCACCCTCGGCGATCTCGCCCGCTTCATGGGAGTCGCCAGGTTGCGGAAACACGGCCTCGACGATGTCCGCAGGAATATGCAGCCGATGAACCTGCGGCAGCGAGCCTTCGACGAAGCGCGCAATGGTCGGAATACGCGCGTATGGGCCGAAGGACTCCCGCGGCAGGCGGCGTGACAGCGCGACCGTGGTCAGCATCGGATGCGCCAAGTATGCAGGGTAGATTGCATAGCGTTCCTCCATGTGATCGTGCCCGCGCACCATGTGCGTGACGGGCCGGCCAAGCCGCGCCGCGAGTTCGCAAAACGCACCGAAATCTTCATAGCCGAACTGGCTTCCGCGCGTGAAGCGGTTGGGCATCTTGCGCCGTGCGGTTGGATGGGCGCGAGTCCAGGTGAAGTCGGACAGACATGCGGGATCGCTCCAGTTCCCGGTCTCTTCCAGTCGCGCGTGCAAGTCGCTCAAAGGAAAACCGGCATGAGCAACTAGCAGGCCATCAGGCAAGAACAGCGCATGGGGTGCGTGCGCAAACAGTCTCACAGCAAGCTTGCCGGCGCGCTCAATCCATTCGTGTGCGAGATTGTTATTGAGAAAGTCGGTGAAGTCGCTCGGGGATACGCTCGAAGAAAAGCGGTTGCCGTCGTAGCTTAACGCCTCGTCGTGATTGCCGACAACGACGCAGATGCGGTCGGGTGCGTTGAGGATGAGTTCAAAGACGCGCAGCAGCAGCTCGAGGCCCATTCCTTCATCGTCGAAGAAGTCCCCAAGGAAGATAATGTTGGATGCAGTGGGGGCCTGGTCATCGTTGATTACCGCCAATGCCGCCTCGAGCGCGAGCAGGTCGCCATGCAGGTCGCCGATGATCCACAGCGGAGCTGCGGGGTCCAGCGCGCTCACCTGAATAGCGCGATCGGCCGCCTCCGCGCGGTCGGCATCGAACAGCAGCCCTGGTCCGTCCGCGCGATCGAGTAGTGCTTCGAATGCCTCCACTGTGGTACGCATCCGCGCCCGGACTGCCGTCGGAGAGACCGAACTATGGACAGCCGCCCAGTCGACGTCGTAGGCGTCAACGACCGGGAGAACGCCGGCTGCAGCGGGCGGATCGATTGGCGCGTTTGCGGCGCTCCCTGCCGCATCAGCTGGAATCTCAATCGACGCCGCCGTCACGTCATGCGCGACATCGCTCGGTGTCTCGGCCGGCGGATCGTTCAGCGGCAAGTTCGCCTCGGCTTCGGGAACCTCGTCCATCAGACAGCCCGGGCTGTGAGCGGGAGCTTGGCGACGCCCTTGGCTTCATTGCCGACGGCTACCAGATCGCCGCTATTGAGGACGCGTGCCCCGGTAAGCGCACGGCCGTTAACGAGCGTCTGGTTCGTAGAGGTGCCGACGGGCGTCATCATCCACTCACCGCTCGGATTGCGTTCGATCACACACTGTCGATCGTCCCAGTATTCACCATCGGGGCCGAACTGGCGCATCAGCAACTTGCCGAGTTCGGTCCGCACGGCAATTCGCAAAGACTTGCCGCTGGAGGCAACAAGCTCAACTGCGTTAGAAACCAATGGCATGCGCGCCACGGGGGTCGCTGTCGCCACAGGCGCCGGCTTTGGAACAGATGTCGGTGATGTGACCCGTGCTGGCTTGATCGGCACGGCGACCGTGGGCGGGGACGGCACGAATGCGGCCGCAGGCTTCCTGTCGCGGCCGCTCAACGTCGCGCGTAACTCGGCGGCGGTCGGACGCGCCGCAGGGTCCGGAGAAAGGCAGCGGTGGAGCGCGGCACTTACCTCCGCATTGCTTGCCGGCCACGGCATCTTGCCCACCAATGCCGGAGGTTCAGCTTTGTAGCCTTGGACCAGTCGGGCGTAGTCGGCCTGGTCCTCCGACCAGTACGGATGCCGTCCGGCCAGCAACTCGTAGAGCATCAACCCGCAGGTGAACATGTCGGAGGCGAGGCTGGGTACGGCGCCTTTCAGCAGGTGCTCGGGCGAGCGGTAATTATCCGTGCCGACATAGCCCTGATGACCATGCCATGGGGGACGGCGATCGGCCAGGACCGAGAAATCCATGTCAATCAGCTTCAGCTGGTACTCGGCCGCAATCGTGGGGTCCTCGATCAGATAGGCGTTGGCAGGTTTGAGGTCGGCATGGACGATTTTGACGTCGTGCAGCGCGCCGATGGCCGCAACCAGTACCTTGGCCCAGGTCGCATGGCGCGCCCAAACCGCTGGATCGCTTGTTGGCGCCTTTCTGGTCAGTCGGTGCTGCTCGCGCTCTTCATCCATCACCTGCTGCAGATCGGCGCCGTTCTCAACGAACGTGTATGCTTGGAAATAGCAGGGGCCGCCCCACACCTCCTCGAACGCGTCGACCTGTGCCACGGCAAAATTGTCCGCCTTGCCCTTTATAACACGAGCGGACAGTTCCTTCTGATAGGCCACAAAGTCCCGGTACCAAACCACTGTCGGAGCCGGTGACTTATACTGCTTGAAGAAGACCTTCCTACCCGAAGGCGCCTGTGCGGCGTAGGAAATCGCCATCATGCCGGGGCCGAATACATTCAGTATGCGGTAGCCCCGAATGGTGTCGCCGACCTTGAGCTTCTTTGCCATAATCCGCTCTTACAGCCGCTTCCGGCTGATCAAAGCGCCACCGTCTCTGCCGAGCGCGATACGCTGGCAGCAAGCTGCTTGAGCGTATTGCGAAAGTTGACCGGATCGGCGGTGAACTTCTGCAAGGCTTCCTGCGCGGTCAAGCCATCAAACTCGACGACCTCCCACTCTGACTTGTCGATCTGGCTGAGGCGATCATAGCCCTCGAAATTAGGAGCAAACACGCTCAGGATGATGCGGTTCGCCATGACCACGTTGGCGACGTCCTGCAGCGATCCACCCTTTGCTTCAGGAATTCCCATCGTCTCTTTGAACGAAGCGTCGGTGAAGACGACAACCACCCGGGCCGCATCGCTGCGGTAGCGCCACTTGGTCGCTTCAACGGTCTGCGCGCCCTTCGCAGTCGCCTCCATTGTCGCGACCTTATACAGCGTATCAAGCAGCGACTCCGGTTCATCTCCGCCACCATTCGCCTCAAGGGCGGCTAGCTGCGCTTTGAGCTCAGCCGTTTCACGCACGAAGCTGTTGTCGATCATCCAGGGCAGGCCCTCGCTCTCAGCGCTTTCGAAGTCCCGGTAGCCGACGACCTTGGCGCGCCAGTCCTTCACCGGAGCGGTATTGTTGGCGTCGCCGCGGCTCAGCGAGTCCACGAAAGCCTCAATGTTCTGCCTCAGCGCATCAATACACGGTGCCATGCTGCCGCTGACGTCGACGACGAACACGATGTCGGCCACGCCCTTGGTCTTCCCGCGACTCTGCGGGGCTGGCGCGCTCGGCGCCAGATCAGCACCGCCTGCCGACGCTTCCGGCGGGATCGCCGCGATGGGCGCCTCTGAACCTGCCGCAGGCGTCGGAGCCTCGCCTACGGTCGATGTCTCGACCGGGGCGGTTTCTACGACGTCTTCAGGGCTCAAAGGCTCGGTGCCGCTCATATGATGCTCCGTGATCTCTTGGACGCCGAACATCGGCTCCATTGGAGGGCGAACGAGGGGCGACTCGGTTGGTTCCGGGCTGACGAGACCGGTCGGAAGCCCCCGCAGCCATAAGCTTCGGCTGAACGAGCCGGTAGGATCCGGTGGCCCGGGCGCATAATCTGAATGGCCGTTTGTGGGTATTTGTTGGTTGGGCGGCCGCCGCTCTTATAAAGCAAAGTCGTCAGCCCTGCTGAGCACGACACTTTCTGCGCAGCGCACGCACGTACGCCTCCTGCTCGGGTACTTGGATGGCGCCGAGACGCACGGCACGTACGTCGGCAATTGCCTGCTCGGGGTTAACGCCAAGCTCGACTAGAAGCCGGGCCGCTATCGTGCCAGCTCGACCGAGGCCGCCCTTGCAGTGCACGAAGACATCACGCCTGCTTCGCAGCAGCTTCAGCAGTGCAGGACCCGCATCGATCCAAGTCGCCTCGAATGACGGACCTGGGGCCGTAACGTCCGGTATCGGCAGATGAAACCACTGCATCTCTCTGGAAGTGACAGCCATACCCATACTCTCCACCCGTAGTGCGATCAACTCCTTCTCCTCTACGAGGGTCACCACTGCGGCCGCGCCCCATTCAGCTACAGCGTCAAGGTCGATCTCGATGTCGCGCGCCCATGCGCCCGTCATCGCGGTTGCCTGCCACTTGCCCGGGCAGAAGCTGATGCCGATACGCCCAATCCCTTCGCCCGGTGTGACGGAAGGTATCTGCAATGGGTGAGTGTGGCTTGTTCGGGGCGTCACTCGTGGTCACCTCGCGTGTGCTAGATGCTTCGGCCCATATCGGTTCGCTGCTGCGGCGAGACAATCGTCGAGGTTGGCTGATCGCTCGAATGCGAGCTCATTGCGCTGAGAAGCGTCATTCTTCTAGCTTAACGCGATCGGCTCCGCTGAGAAGCGAGGTGCTGGGCAAATATCTGAGCCGAATACAGAGCGATGGGGTCGCGCGATATCGGCTGGTCACAAATGCATGCCGTTAAGGGTAAGCAGCAAACGATCCAAGTCAGCCGATCACGTTGCTAAGCGTTATACCTAACGGTTGGAGCTTGTGGAGGCTCGGGTTGTTACCTGTCTGAATTGAAGCAGTGGCACGCGACTCAGCTGGTTTTGTGCGTGATGAAACGGAAAAATATGTCAATTGCTCGACGCCTCTCCGGCATACAGATCGAAGCCATCTTACCATTGCCGCTCGGACGCTAAGCGGATGCCCCTTGAAGCGGTGATAGAAGAGGTTTCCGGCCAAGCGGTGGTCATCGGATCGCGTGAGCAGTTGCTGCATCTGCTCGCTGAGGCATCGGAGATCGAGCACACATTAATGTGCAGCTATCTCTATGCGGCCTTCAGCCTGAAGCGTGCAGGTGAACCTGGGGTCTCGTTTGAACTGGGCGAGACGCTCGAGCGGTGGCGCAAGGTAATCATGGATGTCGCCGTCGAGGAGATGGGACATCTAATGATAGTCGCCAATCTGACGGTGGCGATCGGCGGACGTCCCCATTTCGGACGCCCCAACTTTCCCGTGGCGCCCGGCTACTTCCCATCTGGCGTTGCAGTACGGCTGACCGGGTTCAACGCCGAGACGCTCAAGCACTTCGTTTTCCTGGAACGCCCCCAGGATACGCGCGGCCAAGACAGCGCCGCCTTCGAACAGGATGACTACTGCCGCGAACAGGCGCATCTCGGGCTCATGCCGAGTGCGCAGGATTATGCGACGATCGGCCACCTGTACGAAGCGATCCGCACCAATTTGATCGCAGTCAATCGCGAACTGGGCGGAGACGTGCTGTTCCTCGGTGGTAAGGCGAGCCAAATAGGTCCACCGGCTATCGATCTCGATGGAGTCGAGCCGATCGTCGATATCGCCGGGGCCGGGCGGGCGATCGATATCATTGTGGAGCAAGGCGAGGGATCGAGCGCAGATCGCGAAGAGTCGCATTATCGCAGCTTCCTGCAAATCCAGCGGGAGCTCGATGCTGCTGTCGCCGATGATCCTAACTTTGCCCCAGCCTGGCCAGCCGCTAACAGCCCCGTGCTGCGCCAGCCGCCGGAACCCGAGGGCAAGGTGTTCGTAAATCATCCGCAGGCGGCCGAACTGCTGGACTTTGCGTGTTCGACCTATGGGTTGCTGCTGCGATGCCTCGTCCAGTGCTTCGCTCGTTCGGGCAACCAGATCGAGCGGGATCAGGCCTCGCTTATGAGCGCCGCGATCGAGCTGATGCACGTTCTTGGCGCCGCATCCACTGCGCTGGTACGGCTCCCGGCGACGCGCGAGGGGAGCGGCGTTCACGCTGGCATGACCTTTACGATGCTGCGTGGTGTCGAGCCGCTGCTGCCCGGCAGGGTCGAACGGCGCTTGCTACTGGAACGGGTCGACGCGTTGTCGCGCACACGGTGTAAACTGCCGAATCACGTGCGCCAAGCGATCGCGCGTGCATCAGAGCAAATCGAGGCGCTTGAATGAGTGACCTACCGAAGTTCGCTGCTATCGTCTTGCTGACGTTCGAGGTCGAGGCAGTTTCGATCTTCGACCAGGTGCCGTCGATGCAGCGGCTGCTACGCCGGCGGGGTCAAACTGGTGCCGAGCACGAGGGAGGCTGATGCTCCGGCAATCGCAAGCCGAGCTGCGGGAACGCTTCCGAAAACGCCTCGTGTGGCTCCACGCAGTTACATTGGCAGGAGTTCTGATCATCCTTGGCGCATCTGTGTCTCCGGAAAACTTTGGAATGCTGCGCAGGATCGGCGTCTTTGCGACGCTGCTAGGCGGCGGCGCTCAGATCTGGATAAGCATCGCACATTTGCGCAGGCCCCGTTAAGCGGACTGCTACGTGCACGTGAGCCGATGCTCTAGTTGGTCTCGCCGCCGCCCTGCTTTCTCCCTTCAAGCTCGTCCAGAACCGCCTCTGGGGCGATATCCCGCTCAACTTCAGTCATTTCTGCAGGAACAGAGACCTGCATTTTTTCTGCGATTGCGTTCACAACGACGGCGAGCTTGGTCAACTCATGCTCCGCCAGAAGGTTGATGTGCAGGTCCAAATCCGCTCGCTTGTCAGCCGCTTGCTGCATCCTGTTTTGGCTGATCAGGACGAAGGTTGAGAGAAAGATAGCCTCAACGGAGGCTTCAGACGCCAGAATCACGAAGCTTGGGTCGAATGGCTTGAGCCAAGGAACAATGCCCGAATTCACTGCAATCCAGGCGGCATAAACAACCAGGTGCAGGTACACGAAGCGCATGCTGCCAGTGAAGGCGGTGATCGCCTGAGCGACCCGGTCTTCCAACGATGCCGATGCAGCCTCCATCGCTTGACGCCGTTCGAGTGCCGCGATGTTACGCTCGAGAGCTTCACTAAGTTGGACTGGCCCAGGTGGGGGCACCAATGGCTGCGTCATTGATCACCTCCGGAGCACGTGTCTATCCCGCGGCGCTCCAGCTCCCCAGCCAAAGCGGCTGACCAAGGGTCGCCAGCCTGTCCGTGGCTAACGCAGTACTGCACGACCAGATCGCGGTTACTCAGCAGGATCGCGTGCATACGGTCGCATTGGAGCATCGCTTCGTCTGCATCCGCCATCCGCCCTTCAGTGCGCACACCCTCGGCAAAAGATTGGATGGTTCCGACGTATGACGGTCCATGTTCGTCGAGCAGAGCGCGGCCGAGTTCGTACAGCTGGCCAGGAGTCGAATGATCGCTCATGGGGTCAAGCTCCGCCAGGCGGCTTCGGCGTCATCGATCGCCAGGAAGGTGTCGTCGTCGACCTGCTGCGTGAATAAATGGGCCCGCACTGTTTCTGCGTCCCCGTCCGCCGGGAACGTGTGATCTGCACGCGCGGCGTTGGCGAGATCGTCCACCCAATCGCCGCGGTTGCGCTGTGCGAGCAGCCAGCTGGCAAAGGATTCGCGCTGGTGACGGTAGCTTTCTGGTTCGTTCTCGTCTGCCATGTCATCCCTTGATACGCCGTCGCGTTGGCGGCCATTATCTACCCCTTGAAAGATAGCGGACTCAGCCCAAACGTCGATACCGAGCGGTTGCATCGTCCGTGCCCATCTCCACTGCCCAAGCGTTGATCTGGTCGACACTTGGAAGGATAGAACCCGGGCGAAACCACCACCGCTGATCTTACCGACACGAACGATCCCCGCAAGGCGGAGAAGCTAACCAAAGAGGGCCGCGACATCGATCATCTAAATGGCGCCTGGTGACTAGCTATCATTTGCTCATTAGGTGCTTAGACGCGTGTGCGGTGACCCTCGATCCCCATACTGCATTCTGTCTGGTCAAGCTAAGCACCAGTGTTGCCTATGGCCATCGCAGGGAAGATCAGTAGACATTACTGCACCCCCTACGGATTGGTCCAGGATCATGCGGGTTTGTAAGGCAACGGCAGGTGCTGCGATCAGGTCCGTCGTTCGCTCGTTCAGCGAACGCCGCGCAGTTCTGAACGACGACGTGATCACTAAGCCCCTTCCGGCGCGACCCGATCAGTTCATCGAGATCTATCTCGCCGAGCGCTATGGTGTGTCGCACGGCGATGGCCAGCGGGAAGCCTCACCCGAGATGGTCGTCGTCGGACCGCAAAGCTACCGCAGCACCCAGTTGTTCATGACGGGCGAGATCGACGTCTTCACGATCCGGTTCCAGCCAGGCGGCTTTCACGCATTATTCGGCATCGACATGTCGGAGATCGTCGATGAAGGCGTCAACGCTATGGATATCGTCGGCGCCGCATCTGAAGTGCTTCGTAGCATGGTGCTCGGCGCGGCGGATTTCGACGCGCGCGTGGCCAGTGCCGAGCGGTGGGTCTATGATCGTGTTGCCATTGCCCGACCGCTCGACGCAGTCGCTCATGCAGGTTGGCTGTTGTCGCGGACCGGCGGGCGCCTCAGGATCGATGCGCTCGCCCGACACTCAGGCTTGGGTGAGCGGCAATTCACACGTCGGTTTACAGCGCAGGTCGGGCTTCCGCCGAAGCTCTATGCTCGAACTATTCGGTTCAACGCCGTACTGGCGGCCAAGGAGGCAAATCCCGCAGCGGTCTGGACGGACCTTGTACACGATGCAGGGTATGCCGATCAGGCGCATTTCATCCGCGACTCCCACGCATTTAGCGGCACAACGCCCGCGCGCTTCTTTGCGGAATGGTCAGGCCCATGACGGATTCGTTCAATCCGGCCCAGTTTCTCTTGGCTAGTTCTCCCGCATCAACGGGAGTGACAAGTGATGACACGACGCGATCTGGCCATCAGTTTGATGGCGTTACCCATGATGCCCTTAGCGGCGAAAGGAGCGACCATGGCATCAGACGATGTAACGCGAAAGGTCGAGGATCTACTCGACCGGTGGCTCGCAGCTTGGAATGCATCCGATATGGACGCCATGTTCGCTCTGTTCCGGGCTGATGCGCACTGGGTCAACATTGTTGGCATGCACTGGAAGGGGCGTGCAGAAGTCGAGCATGCCCACCACGTCTATTTCGAGCTCATGTTCAAAGGAGTGCACCAGTCGTTAGAAGCGATCGAGTCCATCGTGCCTATCGCAGGTGGGGCCGTGACTGTCGTCGCGCGGTGGTCGCTGGGCGCATTCAAGACGCCGGATGGCCACCTCAATCCGCCGAGCCGTGACAGAATGTCATTGGTGCTGGCGCCTGAAGGCGATCGCTTTGTGATCGTCCACGGCGCCAATATCACGATTGTGGAGGAGGCGCAGCGTTTCGACCCGACACTGAAGGGCGTCCAGTCGTGATCGCCGGGTGTATCAAAGCCATGATGACGGGTACCCTGTTGATCGTCGCATCGGTTACCACGCATGCAGCACCGGCTCAGGAGATGAGAACCATGCTATCATCCCAGGATGTGGCCGCCATCGAAGCAATGGTGCCGGCTATGGCAGCTGCTTGGCGAACCCACGACGCGGCGGCCTATGCCCGGCAGTTCGTACCGGATGCCGAGCACATCAACGCTTATGGGATGTGGTGGCGTGGCCGCTACGAGATCGAGCAGGGGATCGCGTTTGCTCTGACCCGGATCTATGCGGACAACCCCATCGTGGCGAGCGACGTCACCGTGAGCGCGGTCACGCCAAAGGTCGCGATCCTGCAATATCGCTGGCGGCTGAAGCCATACTCTGACCCCGACGGGACGCGCTATGCCGATCCGCAGGGACGCGTGACCGATGTTCTGGTTCGGACTAAAGAGGGGTGGCGCATCCGAAATTTTCAAAGCACGTTCATCAATCCGAAGGTCCCTCAGCCGCGCTGAGCCATCCCGGCGAGGGAACCCAAGTCCGACTTCATGACAGCAACGAAATTCGAAGTCCGCTCCGTCGTACAATCTCGAAGCTCAATGAACGATGCTTCCGCAGCGAGCCGGTACTCCGGATCTGTGCACCTGGATCACATCAGCTGTCTAGCCGGGTGGCGGACCCACAATTCTACTCGAAAGCACGAACTCAGTGGATGGGAGCGTCAGTTGAGCGCTGTCGTGACCTGGCCGCTGTTCGTAGCCAACCCCCCAACCAAGCTTGAGGATGTGTCGTTTATGCTGGGGTGTGTGGGTCGGCTGCCAAGTCAACCAGTGTTGATCAGCCAGCCACCTTCACCAAGCTGTACGGTACAAACTTGCCCAAGGTCACAAACCCGCGCTGGAAGCGAGCCCCGCGATCCAGCAGTTTGACAGAGTCGATGCTGCATAGTTGCGAGCCAAATGTCTGCGTGAGCAGGATGTCGTCGTCGCGCAGTGTCTCAGCGCCGGAGCGTGGCTCGTTGACGTAGACCTTTCCGCCTGCCTTGTAGATGATCGCTCTGCCGTCGATGATCTGGGTCGAGTTCACGCTCGACAGGCTGATGCAGTCGGTGGGCTTGCCAGCAACTCGGCCGGCGAGAACTTTTTGCAATTGTAGTTCTGGAGTATCGCGAGGGGCCGCAACGACAGGGGTTGCGAAAGCGGCTGCTGCTAGAAGCATTGATCTAATCATGCTTCCGTATGGCGCTACGCGGCTGAACCGAAGCTGAAGATCTCCGTCCAGGGAACGCTATGTCTTACCGGTTTATGCAAAGTGGCCGGGTCGGGCGATTACGCTGCAACAGTGCTTGCGCTACTCTCATCCCACACGGTCACTGTCCCGCGTGCTTGGCGCTTGGCGGCATAGAGCGCCGTGTCGGCTCGAGACGAAAGATGCTCGAGATCCAGACCGTCCCGGGGAGCAAAGGCGATCCCGATGCTCGTGCCGATGTTTATCGATGCTGCGCCGACCTCAAATGGCTGGGCGAGCGCCGCGACAATCCTATCAGCCAGCGCTTGCGCCTGGCTGACATCCCTGATGCCGGTCTGAATAACGGCGAACTCGTCGCCGCCGATCCGGCCCACGGTGTCGCCAGGACGGATAAGGCTGGAGAGCCGGTCTGCGACAGCCTTCAAGACCGCGTCGCCTGTCGGGTGTCCGTATCGGTCGTTGACCGGCTTGAACCGATCGAGATCGAGCAGGTGAAGCGCGACCAGGTCGCCGGCCCTCGAGATCGCGGCGATACTCTCGTCGAACCGTTCTCGAAGGAGCAACCGGTTGGCGAGGCCGGTCAGCACATCCTGGCGCGCAAGACCCGCCAGGGTTCGGGCGGTAACCAGCTGGTTGACGGTAGAGCGGTAGAGAAAGCGCGCGGACTCGGCACTGCCGAGCGCAAACGCGCAGTAAAGTAGTGCCGTTACCCCGTAGGGTAAGCCATGCCGCGAAGGCTCCCCAATATGCATCAGCAGACCGGCCATAGAAGGCAAAACCGCGGCAGTAAGGCTTGCGGCAAAAATCATCGGACGAACCGAAATCCGGACGACAAGACCGGCGCCGTAGCCAAAGATCAAGGCGCTGGTGAGCATGTGAATGCCCGCGTCCTCACTGCGCAACGCCGCAAAGTTCATGCCGCCCAACAGCAGGCCTGATCCGATGCTTCCAACAGCATAGAGTGCCTCGAAGCGCCGGACCTCTACGCCGTTCATCTTGTATGTCGCCGCGCGTTTTCGATAGGCGAGGAGAAGCGCCAGACGACAGGCTGTCCAAGCGATGATGCCAAGGGCCACAAGTGCAATGCTCAGGCTCTGGAGGCGAACCGCAACGATAGCGCCAATGGCAGCGGCAATCACGCCGACCATGATGAGCGGCGCTACCGTGGTGTAGAGCATGGCCACCAACTCGCGATGAACGCCGCTTGGAAGCCTTTCAGCGAGCGCGCGAATGATGCGTCTTCTGATCATCAGGTGCTTGTAGCCCTAAGCGGTAAACAACAATCATCATGAGATCCCGAACAAGATGGAACGGCGGTGACATTCCCTGCTGTTCGCACGTTCGAGCGACACGGCTACTTACAACGATACCGCCCAGCACCAGCTTCAAAAAACGATCTTTCGCACGCCCCAGAACCGGCGTGGCAGGCACGGGTCCGCAGCCTGCATGTTTTGTGTGTCGTCAGTCGCTGCTTGCGATCTTGCCTGTCCGGTCTAGAGTGGGAAATGCCCAAATCAGCGCACTCGCATCATGTCCTCCCGATCCTGCTCGCCCTTGCGGGCGTCTCCAGTTTCGGGACACCGTGCTTTGCCCAGTCGACCGTATCACCGGCACCCACGATCGCCCGTCCCGCGCCGGGCGCAACAGAAGACACAATTCGTCTGACTAACGCGGAGCGGAATACGATCCTCGGCAACAACACTGTGGAGAGTGCCGCCACAGCTCGTGGAGAGCAGGGCGTGTCGTTGAGCGGCGGGCGGGGCATTCACGGCGAGATGGGCGTCATGCTCGGCTCCAACGGTGCGCGCGGCGTCTACGGGATCGCTGAGGTTCCGCTGGGCGACAACGCCGGGGCTGTCGTGTCTTTTGAAAGTAGTCGCTTAGGCCGGGTGCGGCGTTAGTCCTTGTTGGAGAGTGCGCAGACTTCGTGCCGCCGGTGTCCGCTTCGCTGACGTGCAGCGCAAACGACCGCCTAACTGATTTGGCGACCAACTTCGAAATGCCGCAGCTGCTCGGTCCAGCTGGTGGGCAGGTCAGCGGTAAACGCGAGCCGTCTGGCATCGAGCGTGGCGGGCTGGCGACCAGCTAGCACATCGTCGATGATCGAAGGTGCCAGGAACGCCAGGCGGACGATGCGGGTGACGTAGGATTTTACGACCCCCTCGGCTTGTGCCAGTTCCTGGACGGTGATCTCGCCGCGTTGAAGCTGCGTCCACCAGCGCTGCGCCTTGACCAGAAGCTTGATCATCGAGGCGTCAGGTGGTGCGGCTGCGATAGCGCGACCATCGTTCTGCACAATCCGAAGCCTGTGGCCTGTCCGCGTCAGCCGTGTCGGGCAGGTGAGAAGCAAGGTAGCCTCGTCCTCGGCGCTCGTTGCCACCGACAGGTGTTTCGCCATCGCCGCGGTCACGAGCTCGATCTGCAGCATGGTGGGATGCACGATCACCTTGGCGACCAGCGCGCGCAGCATCTCAGGATCGCGGCACCGTATCGCCGCAGCAGCGGTACATGCGGCGCCGAAAACGCGCGCCAAGTCCGCCGGCGCGAGCGGGATCGACGCGCGCGCCATAAGTGCGATCGGATCGTCGAACGCGGCGGCCAGAGCTTCGACGGTTGCCGTCTCGATCTCGCGTGCCGGGATACGCAGCGCCTTGCTGTCGCTGACCCCGTGGTGCGTCGAGTGGCTGACGTAATAACGGTAGCGCACCTTACCCTTGCAGGCATGCGCCGCGATCAGCTTCTCGCCAGCATCGTCGACGATCAACCCGGCAAGCAGGCTGCCGCTCGCCGTGTTCACAGCCCGTCGCAAACCCGGCACATGGCCGGCGAGCATAGTCTGTGTCGCGTCCCATACATCCTGACCGATGATGGCCTTGTGCAATCCCTTATGGCGCTGGTCACGGTGCGGGATGTCCCCCACATAGATCGGGTTCTTGAGGATGGCGTAGATCTGCCCGCGGCTGAACGCACAGCCACCAAAGTCGCGACCGTTGGCCATGCGTCGGACAGGCGTGTGGATCCGCTCGGCAGTGAGCTGGTCAACTACCAGACGGACGTTGCCGAGATCCAGGTAGCGTCGGTAGATGTCGCGCACGATGTTGGCATGAGGCTCGACGATCTCCAGTGTGCGTCCGTCAGGCCGGTAGCCAAGTGGCGGGACGCCGCCCATCCACATACCCTTTGCCTTCGATGCCGCGGGCTCTGTCAGAGCAAATGCACCAATCGTTAGGCGGCCCAGGGTAGGGCAATCGGCATGCCCCGTCCCCGCAAGCCTGCGAGCCCTTTCCGCTACTTCAATTCATCGCCCGAGGTGATCCGCCTGGTGGTGATGATGTATGTCCGTTTTCCACTATCGCTGCGCAACGTGGAGGACCTGCTGTTCGAGCGCGGCATCGATATCTGCCATGAGACGGTACGGATGTGGTGGAACAGGTTTGGTCCGTTGTTCGCAGGCGACATCCGCCGACAGCGAATTTCACGCATGCGCGGCTTCCGTCACTGGCGCTGGCACCTGGACGAGATGTACGTGAAGCTGAATGGCGAGATGGTCTACCTGTGGCGAGCGGTCGATCACGAGGGCGAGATCCTCGAGAGCTACATCACCAGGACCCGCGACAAGGACGCAGCGCTGCGCTTCATGAAGAAGGCGTTGAGGCGTCATGGATCACCCGATGTGATCACCACCGACGGTCTGCGCTCCTACCGTGCAGCCATGAACGAGCTCGGTAATGCGGAGAAGCAGGAGGTTGGACGCTGGGCCAACAACCGGGTGGAGAACAGCCACCTTTCCTTCCGACGAAGGGAGAGGGCGATGCTCAGATTTCGACGAATGAAGTCGCTACAGAAGTTCGCCAGCGTGCACGCCAACGTCCACAACCACTTCGATCTCGAACGCCATCTTGTTGACCGTCAGACCTACAAGGAACGCCGCTCAGTCGCACTGGCTGAGTGGAGCATGATCGCGAGCTAGGCTGGCCTGCTCAAAGAGCGACATGCATCGTGTGGAGAGCGGTTCGCATTAGACTGACAGCACCCCACGAGACGGTGCGGATGTGGTGGAACAGGTTCGGGCCGAGGTTCGCTGGCGACATCCGCCGGCAGCGCGTCTCGCGGATGCGCGGCTTTCGTCACTGGCGCTGGCACCTAGACGAGATGTACGTGAAGCTGAATGGCGAGATGGTCTACCTCTGGCGAGCGGTCGATCACGAGGGCGAGATCCTCGAGAGCTACATCACTAGAACGCGGGACAAGGACGCAGCGCTGCGCTTCATGAAGAAGGCGCTGAAGCGCCATGGATCACCCGAGGCGATCACCACCGACGGCCTTCGCTCCTACCGTGCAGCGATGAAAGAGCTCGGTAATGCTGAGAAGCAGGAGGTCGGACGCTGGGCGAACAACCGGGTTGAGAACAGCCATCTGTCATTCCGAAGACGAGAGCGAGCGATGCTCAGGTTCAGGCGGATGAAGTCGCTACAGAAGTTTGCCAGCGTGCACGCCAACGTCCACAATCACTTCAATCTCGAACGCCATCTCGTCGACCGCCAGACATACAAGGAACGCCGCTCAGCCGCGCTGGCTGAGTGGAGTCGAATCGCGAGCTAGGCCGTCGTGCTCAAAGAGCGAAATGCAGCTTGTGGAGAGCGGTTCGCATTAGACTGACAGCACCATCGAGCGAGTTGAAGGCCTGCTCCAGACCTTCCTCGCTCGACTTGCGGGTATAGATCGCACAGCGCACCCGGTTCATGCCGCCAGCCTCTTCTTCAGACCGAAAAAGGCCGGACCCGACCATCGCGTACCGGTAATCTCGCGGGCGACCTCGCTCAGCGAGCGCCATTCGCGATCGTTCCAGCGGATCACGCCATCCTCGCCGATCGTCACGATATGCGCAGTGCCGTTCCATTCACGGATCAGCCGGGTGCCGGGCCTGGCTGCCTGGGTGACAGTCTTTGCGCTCCCGAGCTGGGCGAGCCGCTGCTGGCTGACACGCGAGAGGCCGCCCAGCGCCTGCGCCTGCAGCTCATACCCGAGCGCCAGCCGCAACATGCTCGGGCTAACCAGCGGTACTGGCGACGTCCTCAGCGCGCGCCACGCATCACGCAGTTGCGCCGACGACATCGTCGTCAGCGCAAGCATCTTGTCCTCCAGACCGGCCATTATGCGGCCACCGCTACGATGCGGTAGCAGGTCTGGTCACCGCGCTTGGACTTCTTGAGTGTATGCCCTTTCTTGCGCAGGCCGGTCAGCGCTGCGCGGGTAGTGTGCGGCAGCCATCCTGTGGCCGCGATCATGTCGGCGAGTGTCGCCCCTTCTTCGCGCCGGAGCAGCGCCAGCACGGAACTCGCCTTGGTGACCCGCGGCGTGTCTGGCTTTGCGGAGGAAGCGACCTTGCCTTCACCTTCGTGGTCATCTCCATTGTCGCCGGCGATGCCGATCGCGGCATTGCCGGCGTCAGTGATGAACACGCCGTATGCCACTTCAGCTTCGGTGCGGCGCGCCGTCGTTTTGTCGCGGGTCTCACGTTCTTCCGCCAGGCCGTGCTTGATCAGCCCGGTGATCGCCTTGGTCAGGCGTGCCCCGGCGCCGCTCACACTTTCTGGTACGGGTAGAAGACTGCCCGTGTCGCGCTTGGCTGCGCCGGACAATAGGATGGCGTCGAGATCGGTCAGCTTGGTCATGGAGGTGGTCCTTGTTCAAGGTGAGCAGCACCTTGCTGCTCCCACCATCATCAGCCCCGCGGACCTTCATCGGCGGGGCGGGCGGCTCCATCCGGGCCGCGATCCAGTACGCCGACGTTTGCTCTGCTTGCAGCACAAGTCGAATGGTTTGTGAGGAGATCCAAGGAACAAGCGCGTTGGTTTAGCATCGCGGTGCCGCCGCTGATCCACGGCATCGCCTTCGACGGGCTGATCGCCGACAAAGCCTTCGATAACAACGCGCCCGCGGCCTCGCGAACTAGGGGCCGCCGGTGCCGGTGCCATACGCCTGAGGCCACGGAGGTCTCCGAACGCAATTGCGACGTGTCGTCCTTCAAGCGGTTTTGCGCACAAGCTGGTGCATCGTGTCGGAGGACGCGCGAAGTTGTTGGGCACGATCCTCCATCGACCAAAGGCCGATGCCGGCATCAAGCGCCGCCGCAGCGTCACCTAACTCGGCCTCCCCGAACATGCCCGCCGTCCCGGCCAGGTTGTGCGCCATGTTGGCAACTTCGCTCACCTCGGTGTCCGTAAACCGGCCGGCGCGGATTAGCGCGTCGAGTGCCTCAAGGGTGGCCGTCCGCCTGATTGCATAGCGCTCGCGCAGTGACAGGCCGGTTTGGGGCGCCGCCTTGGGCTCCGGCTCGGGTTCGCTCTCCGCCGTTTCGCCGAGATAGCGTTGTAGCACCTCTTCTAGAGCGTTCGGGCTTAGGGGCTTGGTCAGATGTTCGTTCATGCCGGCAGCGCGGCACCGAGCCAGATGCTGTGGCTGAGCGCTGGCCGTCAGCGCAACGATCGGCATCTTCGCAGTGGCTCCGGTCTGCTGGCGGATTGCCCGCGTCGCGGCAAAGCCGTCCATTACCGGCATTTGGCAGTCCATGAGGACGAGATCGAAGCTCTGTGTCTCCAGAGCTTTTAGCGCGTCCAGCCCATCTTCTGCTAGTTGTACCGTGCAGCCATATGGGGATAGCAGAGCAAGCATCAATTCGCGGTTGAGGTCGACGTCATCGACTACCAGGATCCGCTTACCGCTCAGCGACAAGGGTCCCGGCGCTGAGACCTCATGTTCGCTGCCATCCAGTGCATCTGCGATGGGAAGCGTGATCTCGAACCAGAAGGTCGATCCCGTCCCGACTTCGCTGGTGACCCCGATCTCGCCGCCCATGAGAGAAACGAGCTGGCGCGATATGGCGAGACCGAGTCCAGTGCCTCCATAATGGCGCGACACCGACGCGTTCGCCTGAACAAACCGATTGAAGAGCGTCGCGAGCTTGTCTTCGGGTATGCCGCCCCCTGTATCAACGACTTCGATCCGAAGCCGCGCCTTGCGATCCGCATGCTCAACCAGCATGATCTTGGTGGTGACCGAGCCGTTCTGGGTGAACTTTACCGCGTTCGACAGCAGGTTCAGCAGGATCTGGCGCAATCGGCCCGCATCCCCAACGAGCCTGGCAGGTACGTGTGGATCGACATCGACGTGCAGGCGAACATCCCGCGACGCGGCTTGCGGCTCCAGCAGCGAGACAGTGTTGGTGAAGAAAGCGTCCACGTTGAACGGGCTGCAATCCAGCACCAGCTTGTCAGCCTCGAGCTTCGAGAAGTCGAGCACGTTGTCGATAACGGCATGCAGCGCAAGGCCGGCGCTGTGCACCAGCCCCACGCGCCGCTGAACTTCCGGGCCGAGGCCGCCGCTTTCGTCTAGCAGGCGCGAAAAGCCGATGATGCTGTTGAGCGGCGTACGGAGCTCGTGGCTCATATTTGCCAGGAAGTGCTCCTTGGAGTGCATCGCCTCTTCCGCGGCGAGCTTGGCCGCCCCCAATGCATCCTCCTGCTCCTTCTGGGCTGTCACATCGCGAATAACGTCGAGATATCCGGTTACCGCCTGCGTCGCGGGATCGCGCAGCAGGGCCGGGCTTGATTCTACCCATACCCAGCGAGCCTCGGTGTTGTGCCACAAGCGCCAGCGGACTCTTTCTCCCGTCGTGCCCCCCTTCAGCCTGCGGAAGGTCGCCAGTAACTCCGCAAGGTCATCCGGGTGCGTAATGTTTGCGGGCCGGTGACCCATGCGCTCCTCGCTGGTGTATCCGGTAACCGCGACCGACGATGGCGAGACGAATGTAGTGCGGCCCTCAAGGTCGCTGGTGACGATGACGTCGCTAGAGTTCTCGGCCATCAGTCGGTATCGCATGTCGCTCTCGCGCGCTTTCTCCTCGGCGCGCCTGAGTTCCGAGACATCGAGCAGCACGCCGAAGACGCTGAGCGCGACGCCGCCTTCGCGGCGGATCGTCCCCCGCGCTAGAATGTGGCGTATTTTGCCGCTGGGCAACAGCAGGCGATAGCTGCTCTCGTAGTCGTGCGCACCATTGGCGATCGCGTCCGCCATAACCTGCTCCGCCTGTTCGCTATCCTCGGGATGGCGACGCTCTAACAGTTGGTCGATAGTGGGGACGTTGTGTTGCGGGTCGAGTTCGAGCATGGTCCCGAGTTCATTTGACCAGGTCACCTCCTGCGTGATCAGGTCGAGCGTGCAATAGCCCATGTGCGCAATCTTCTCGGCGGTGTGCATCAGCACGTTGGCCTGCAGTGCGACCACCTCCGCCCGCTTCAGTTCGGTAACGTCGCGCTTGCCGACAAAGACGCGGCGGACGTGGCCGGCGGCGTCATGCAGCGGCACCACCCTAACGTCGAAAGTGACGTCGTTCCCCGAAGCAGTTCGCTCCTCGGCTGTATGCCGCCCTTCTCCTAAAGCGATCGCCTCTTCCATATTAAGCTGCGCGCGATGTGCGCGTGCGGGCGGGAACAAGTCCCGAAGTTCCTTCCCTCGCACCTCTGCGATGGTGAACCCCAGCGACCGTTCCGCCGCTTCGTTCATCGTGTTCATCGTAAACGTGTTACCCACTAATTCGTAGACAATGTTCACGTCGGGTGAACTCTCGAAGATGCCCTTGAAGAGCGCCTGAGCTTCCTGGATCACCGCCGCCGACTGTTCAGCGACCCTGTTGGCGCGGATAAGCTCCCGTGTACGTTCCTCCAGCGCCTCCTTTGCCTCGATACGAGCCGTGACGTCGCGGCATGCCGCGACGATGTGCAGCGCGCCATGCTCGCCCAACGCCATGCGCATGCCAATTTCGATGTGGACGAGATGGCCGTCTTTGTGGCGCAACCGAGTGAGGTGCGTTACGGTGGTGCCCATGAGTGCGGCTTGCAGAGCCACCGTGGCTCTAGCCATCAGCTCGCGCTCTTCGGGTGGCATAAAGCTGAACACCGTTTTGCCGGTCAAGGCTTCCGGCGCATATCCCAGAATTTTCTTGCTGGACGGTGACATGTATGAGCAACGGCCGCCTGCCGAATAGATGCCGACCATGTCGCTGGCGGTGTCCGCCAGCAGTCGGTAGCGGTCTTCGGACTCGCGTTCGGCCGAAAGATCCTGGATCTGCGCGATCAGATGCTTGGGTGCGCCATCGCTATCCAGCACCAGAGATGCCGAGAGCCGTACCCACACGACACGTCCGCTCTTGCGGATGAACCGCTTCTCCAGCTGGTATGACGGAATGTCACCGGCGACCAGCTGTTCCAACAGGTGTAGATCGCCTGCGCGATCGTCGGGATGGGTGATCGTCTGAAAATCTAGCGTCGTAGCTTCAGCGTGCTCATAGCCGATCAGGTCGCAGAAGGCCGAGTTCAATTTCATCAGATGGCCGTCCAGCGCCGCCAGCGCCATGCCTATCGGGGCGTGATCGAATGCGTTTTCGAACAACTCGGTCTGTGCGCGCCGCTCGGAGATATCCTGTATCAGCGCGGTGAACTGCCAGTCCTCACCAATATTGGTGGCGCTGAGCGCAAGCTCAATGGGAAAGACGTCGCCATTGCGGCGCAGTGCGGTGACTTCAATCCGGCTGCCAATCAAGCGCCCGGACCGGCTCGACATATAGCGCGCTAGACCGGCCTCGTGCGCCGCGCGTAGCTCAGGCGGGACAATGATCTCCGACAGAAGCCGTCCCAGCACCTCGTCGGACGTCCATCCGAAGGTTAGCTCTGCGTGACGGTTCCAGCCGGTGACCATGCCGTGTTGATTTATGGTGACGATCGCCTGGTGAGCAGTTTCCAGGATGCTCTGGAGGCGCTGCTCGTTGGCGCGTACAGCCTCTTCCAGAAAGCGGCGTTCAGCAACTCCAGCCGCGAGCGTCTCGGCGGTAAGCTCCGCCGTCGTGAGCTCGGCTGCCTGCCGCCTGAACACGTCTCGGTGCAGTTCACGCGACCGTCGCGCGAACAGGAAGAGCGACGCCGCGCCAACGAAAAGCAGGACGATGATCGCCTCGCCGATCTGCCAGGCTTCATTTCCTTCGACGAAGGCCGTTAGTCGCGCGAACGCGTCGGTTCTAACGCAGAAAATGCCTAGAAAAGCTGCTCCCAGCACGACCAGGATCAGGTCCATTTGTTTTCTACTGAGCCGGCGAGCTGACGGATGGTGCAGGGTCCATCTCCTTCGCGCAGACTATGGTCCAAAGCTAATAACAGGTAATGAAGACGCAGGAACTGCAGCTTCCCACGCCTACCCAGATACCCTGCCGAGCAAGCGATCAGCCAGCCGCTCGATTGCTATTCCGCTTAGGGTGTGAGCCGCCCACGATGCAGGGTTCGCCCAAGCGGTGCAGAATGGGCATGCACGTCTGCCGAGCATTCAGCGGACATTCCTGCTTCGCTTCCAATGGCACGGAGACGTTCCCATGGTCAGCCTGCCGCATTTTCATTAAGGATTGCAGCTTATTGCGACGTGCATGGCTGCTACCTTGTCGTCTGTGATTGAATGCATGCGAGACATGCACGACGCCCGACTGATGATCGTTGCCGGAGTTGTCTGCGCGATCGGCATCTATGCCTCGTTCGCGATCGGCCACCACGCGGCCAGAGCAAATGGCGCCGCTCGCACCCGGTGGGGTGTGGTCAGCATCATCGCAAGTGGTAGCACCGCCTGGGCGACCCACTTCATCGTCCTGCTCGCGTTCAAGCCGGGCATGCCAGCGGCCTTCGAGCCAGTGTTAACCGCCATATCGCTGACCTGCGCCATCGTCGGGATTGGATTGGGCGTCTCGATCTCCATCAGGGTGCGGCAGCACTGGCAGCAGTTCATAGCTGGACTGATCGTCGGCGTGGGTGTGGCAACGCTCCACTATGTGGGACAGGCCGCGTACCTTGTGCAGGGAACTCTCTCCTGGAACCTGGGGCTTGTCCTGCCCTCCATCATTGTCAGCCTGCCTATTTCGGGCGCTGCGATGATGGCGGTGGGGAGCCGCGATCGACGGATCCGCTCAGCCGCGGCGCCGCTGTTGCTGCTTTCGATTGCCTTGCTCCACTTCTGCGGCATGGCCGCGATGACACTCCGTTTCGATCCGACCAAACGGTTCCCCGATGACGCCGTTTCTCCACAGGCTATCACGCCGGTCGTCGCTGGTGTCTCGCTCGCGCTTATCGTGCTGGCCATCCTTGGATGGCGTTTCGATCTCGCGGCGAAGGCTCGCCTGCGGCAGGATCGACGCCGCCTCCGCGAACTGGCCGACGTTGCGCTCGAGGGCTTGCTGATCTGCCAGGGGGACATAGTCGTGACGGCAAACGATAGCGTGGAGTTACTGTCGGGACGCCAGCCAGGCGCACTGTCTGGCAGCTTCGTCAGCTCGCTACTACCTGGCCTAGATGTCGCGAGTCTCCCCGAACGCGAGGAACGCGAAATCAACCTCATTGGCGCGGACGGGCAGGAGGTTCCGGTTCGTGTCCTGCGGCGCGAGGTGGCGCTTGGCCACCGGATTCACACGGTAATCGCGGTCAGGGATCAGCGCGAGCGTCTCAAAACCGAGGCCAAGATGCGGCTGCTCGCATTCACCGACCCCTTGACCGGCCTCGCCAATCGAACGCGCTTTTTTGATCTTCTCGCACTGCACACTTCGTCGCGCCGTGAGCGGGACGCTGCCAGCGCGGTGTTAATGCTCGATCTTGATCGCTTCAAAGCTGTCAACGACACGCTCGGCCATGCAGCAGGCGACATCATCCTGGGGATGGTCGCGGATCGCTTGCGATCCACCCTGCGCGGTGACGATGTGATCGCTCGCCTGGGTGGCGACGAGTTCGCGGTCCTGCAGCTGACAACGGAGGAAGCAGATGCGGCCGCAGCGCTGGCGGAACGCATCGTCAGGATTATCGAGGCAAGACCTTTCATGCTTGATGGGCAGGCAGTTCATCTGGGTGCCAGCGTCGGTATAGCGGTAACGCCGGCTGACGGCGACGATCCAGCGGAGTTGATGCGCAATGCCGACCTCGCACTCTATGCAGCAAAAGCGGATGGCAGGGGCACCTTCCGGCGCTACGACGTCTCGCTGGACGAGAAGATGCGCGAGCGTCGTGTGATCGAGGCCGGGTTGCGGCTTGCGCTCGTAGAAGGGCAGCTGGAACTGCATTATCAGCCGCTCGTGGATGCCCAGAGCGGATGTATCACGTCCGCCGAGGCTCTGGTGCGGTGGAACCACCCGGATCGGGGCCTGGTGCCACCGGCGGACTTCATCGGCGTAGCTGAGGAGACGGGTCTCATCGTGCAGCTCGGCGAGTGGGTGATCAGGACGGCGTGCGCCGAGGCAGCGACGTGGCCAGAAGGCATAAGCGTCGCGATAAACCTTTCACCGGCTCAGTTTCGCCAGCGGTCGCTTGTGCCATTCATAGTGGAGGCTCTCCGTTCCGCTGATTTGGCGCCTGGAAGCCTTGAGCTGGAGATTACCGAAGGCGTTTTGCTGTCAGATGAAGAAGGGACTCTCGAGACGCTCAACGAGCTGAGATCACTGGGCGTCCACGTTTCCATGGATGACTTTGGAACCGGCTACTCGTCGCTTAGCTACTTGCGCAAATTTCCGTTCGACAAGATCAAGATCGATCAGTCGTTCGTGCGGCAAGTGCCCCATGATGCAGAAAGCGCGGCGATCGTTCGTGCCATCATAACGATGGCTCAATGCCTTGGCATGTCTACGACTGTTGAAGGTGTCGAAACGGTGGAGCAGTTCGACTTTTCGGTCGCGGCGGGATGCGATACCGTCCAGGGTTACCTGATCAGCCGTCCGCTTGATTGCGCGGGCTTGGCCTCGCTCATCGCGATCAGGGGTAAGGCTCCCCGCCCATTGGAAGCCGCCTAAACTGGCCTGCGGGCGCGACAGGTTACTTTAGGTAGATCGGACCGTCACGTGAGGCACAAAACTATAGCGGCGAGTGTAATGCGTGGTAGATCCGCGCAGTTTTCGAAGCGGGTAGCGACGCGGCAGGATTGCGTGAGCTTCGAGATGCAGCATTCGACGTTATTGCGTGGGATTTAGAGACGTGTGCTTGAAGGTGCGTGTCGGGTCCTTGGCGCTGATACAGCCGAGACGTGGACAAGATATGATATCGGAATTCGCTTGCGGGGATCGTCTGAGATGCTGGTCGCATCGTACTCAGCGAACGTTACCAGCCGACTGCCTTTACGATCGCAGGATTAGGCGCGGTTGCGCTTGAGCCAACCCCTCCACCGGCACGCTTAACTCGGTAGAGTGTGACGTCGGCTGCTGCGAGCAAGTCGTCAAGTGACGCGACTTCGGGCGGAGAGGTTGCGTAGCCGAGGCTGACGCCAATCTCGATACTCTTCCCGCCAATGTCGTAGGGAGCGCCAATCGCCCGAGCGAGGCGCCGAGCGAACAGCTCCGCCTCCTCTGGATGAGCGATGCCGGCCTGCACCACGGTAAATTCATCGCCGCCTAAACGCGCGGCGATGTCGCCTTCGCGGGCTATCGCAAGGATACGAGTGGCAAGCTCACGCAACAGCGCATCTCCGGCTGGATGTCCGAACCGATCGTTGATGGGCTTGAACCGGTCAAGGTCGAGGCAATGCACTGCTACCATTGGCAGGTCACGATGCGCCTTTAGCAGGTCGCCGAACGACTCGCGCAGCCCGAAACGGTTTGCGAGGCCAGTCAGGGGATCATGACGCGCTACCATCGTCATTTCATTGCGGGTTGCGATCTGCTCTCGGGCCAGCCGATATGCAAAGCGGATCGTCTCCAGGCTGCCGGCAAGAAACGCGAGAAACATGCCTGCAAGGATCAGATGGCCCCAACCGCCCTGCAACGCTGTGGCAAACGCGACAGGTAGGGTAGCTAGCGTCACGCAAGCGGCGCAGATTTGCGGACGGATATAACCTCTCGCTACCGCCCCCGAGCAGAAACCAAACAGCAGACCAGTCGCCAGCATCTGCGGCAGCGGCTTGGGAGACAAGAAGCTCGCCGCGCCAAGCAACGCAAGCGACGCCGCAAACAGCAACGTCGAGAGTGCCAACCTGAACTGCCAGGCTGCACTTACGGCGCGATCCGCGAGTCGAAGCGGGGATTGCCGACGATAGGCGAGGATCACTCCGAGGCGGCCAGCCGATGCCACCATACCGCTGCCGATTGCCACCCAGGGTAGCACGCCGCCAATTTCCATGGCGCAGAACGAGCCTACTGCGAGAAAGATGGCTGACATGATAGCCGCGGGCACCAACATCGTGAATGTCGCGGCAATCAGCTCAACGTACACCGCAGTCGGCTCGGGCTCGCGTCGGGTGCTAAGCATCATACATCGTTTTAGCAGAACCCGCGCTGTAAAAGGTTAATCAGAGACAGGAAGCCTTTGTCAGAATTGATGAACCGCGGTGCCGAGCATTGGCCAGTCGTCTTCGCGGTTTTGCTGCACTAACCAAATAGGAAATTAGTGGCGCGTTAGTTTTACAGTGCCCTTCGTGTGGAGAGCGGTACGCGTTAGACCGACAGCGCCCAGCCATGGGGCTGGGTAATCCATTGACGATGCCACAAACTCGACGCGGCGAGTGATATTCCGCATCACACCTCGTTAAGCTCCGTGACGAATTCGTACCGGTCGCCGCGATAGACCGATCGCGTGAATTCGACGATGCGGCCATCGGGAATGCGGGTTCTTCGTTCGATGCGAAGTACCTCGGAATTCTGCTGCACGCACAGGATGCCGGCCTCAGTCGGCGTCGCCAGGGAGGCGCGCAGGCGTTGTGTGCCGGAGGTCGGGCGGAAACCGTGCGCTTCAAGGGCCTGATACAGCGAGTCCCCTAGACTTTCGAGTTCGGGCATGAACTGCGCCGGCACCACCGCATGTTCGATCGCCAGCGGTTCCCCATCCGCCAGCCGTACGCGACCGAGTCGTGCCACGCGCGTTGTGGAGGAAACATCCAATGCGACGGCCTCCTCCTCGGTCGGCGGAGCATAAGATTTGTAGATCCACACTACGCCCGGATCCACGCCGCGCGAGCGGGTGTCATCGCTGAAGCTGTTCAGCTTAGCGCCTGGCGTCTCGATCCGCGCCGCCACGAAGGTGCCCGAGCCTTGCTTGCGGATTAGCACACCCTCGTCGATCAGTTGCTCGATGCCCTTGCGAACGGTGACACGCGACAAGCCGGCCAACTCGCTCAGATCGCGCTCGGAGGGAAGCGCGCTGCCGGGATCGATGCCACCGCCGCTGATATGCTCGCGCAGGCTGCGAGCAAGCTGCAAGTAGAGCGGTGTGCCTTCCCCATCTCGCGTCCAGGCGATGTCGCGTATTGTCGTCATTGACGTTCTTCCAGAGTTCGAAAGACGGCGCGTAGACTGCCCCGATGGTCCTCTAGAAGCGCCCGTGCTTCCTCGGCAGAAATACCCGTGGCGACGATCACACCGAGCCGAATATCGTTTGCTGCCGTCTCCAGCGCGCGCGCAGCCACATCTGCCTCGACGCCGGCAATATCCTGAACCATGCGGCGGCCACGTTGCAAGAGCTTGGCATTCGAAATGCGCATGGCCACCATGCGGCCTTTGTAGACGAGGCCGAGGCGGATCATGATCGCGGTGGACAGCAGGTTGAGCACCGCCTTCTGAGCCGTCCCCGCCTTCATGCGCGTCGATCCAGCGACCACTTCGCTGCCGGTGACTGCTATCACCGCATGCTCGGCCGCTTCGAGCAGCGCGGTGGCCGGATTGTTGGCAATGGCGATCGTCAGTGCACCGGCTGCGCGAGCCTGCGTGATCGCGGCGACCGTGTAAGGTGTGCGGCCGCTGGCCGCGACGCCGATCACGACGTCGGACGGGCCGATACCGCAGGCGACGATCTCCGCCTGGCCCGCAGCCACGTCGTCCTCCGCGCCCTCGCGAGCTTCGGTCAGTGCACCGATGCCGCCCGCCATGAGGAACACCATTCGCTCCATCGGCCAGCCAAAGGTCGGGAGCAACTCGGTTCCGTCCTGGACCGCAAGACGGCCAGAGGTGCCCGCGCCGGTGAAGACGAGCCGTCCCCCCTGATCAAGGCGGGCGGCGGCGGCTTCGGCGGCGCGAGCAATGGCTGCGGTCTGCGACTGGATCGCTGCGATCGCTGCCATCTGGCCTTCGAGCATCGCCTCCACGGCGGTTTCGGTGGGCCAAAGGTCGAGGCCGAGGTAGCGAGGGTCGAGCGCTTCGGTACTCATGATATTCCTTGTTTCTGTCGGAGCGTCATTATGCGCGCGAGGCCGCTGCGCCGCGGGGCAGGGCGCAGACCACGAACGCCACCAGCGTTCCAATGCAGAGCTGGAACGGAAACGAGAGCTCGTTCAGCGTACCCGGCAGACCGATAGCGCGCGCGATCCCCGGCTGCAGCAGGACGATGACGAGGAACCCGATCAACAGCGACGCGATGACCGAGCCGGTCGTGCCCCGATTGGTAAACAATGCCGTAAAGTATACGCCCAATATGCCAGCATAGGTAAACACCATGACCTGAAGCGCGAATTCCAGCAGCCCCATATCGCTATACCGTTGCCAATAATAGGACACCACGGCCATGAGGAACATCGCAAATCCTATCACGCCCATGCCGGTGCGCCCTGCCTTCACATAATGATATTCGGCGACTTCACCGCGCTTTTCGCGCCAGGGGCGGTAGAAGTCCTGGATTAGCACCGACGACATCGCGTTCAGCGCCGAATTGGTGGTGGCAACCGCGGCGGCACAGATGCCGATTGTCACCAGCCCGCGCAGACCGCCGGGCAGCTGGGTGAGGATATAGTGCATGAAGATGCTGATCTTCTCGCCGCCGAACTCGTTGGCGGCGATGGCCGCCGTCCCGCCCATTAGGTCGGAGCGATCATAGAAGACGTAGAGCAGCAGCCCGATGACGATAAACATGCCGACCACCGGCACCGTTGCCAGTACCGAGAGGTAGAGGCTGCGCGCCCCGGTCTTGGCGTCGCGGCAGGATAGCAGCCGCTGCGTGGTGTCCTGGTCCATCCCGGCGTTGGCGATGTAGAGCAGCGCCAGCCCAGTGACGATCGCCAGCATCGAGAACGGACGGGAGAAGTCGATCGAAAAGTCGAACACTCTCAGCTTATTCACGCCCTCCGGCGTATGCGCCAGCGCCTGCAGTATCTCACCGTTCGAGGCCGGTATCGACAGGCGCAGGAACACCAGGACGGCTATCGCCGAGCCAAGGTAAACGACGAACTGGATCAGGTCATTCCAGAGCACCGATTTGAGCCCGCCGACGAAGGTGAAGAGTACGCTGGCGATCACCAGCACCGCGGCTGCGATCATGATGCCCGATGCATCGACGCCGCCGGTGATGACCATCGCCAGCGCGATCGCGGCCAGGTAGACGCGTGCACCGCCGGCGAAGACCCGGCCGATCAGGAACATGCCACCGGCCCAGCGCGTGGCCGTTTCGCTGAAGCGCAGCGTAAGCAGTTCGTAGGCTGTGGTAGCGCGGATCGCGTAGAAGCGCGGGATCAGGACATGGGCCACGAAGATCGCACCGATCAGCCCACCGATATTGCCGCTGAGATAGGTGAGATCGCCGTGATAGCCATAATCGGGCCCGCCGAGGAACGTCGCCGCCGATTGGGTCGCGGACAGAACCGAGATCGCCGCCAGCCACGCTGGCACGTTACCGCCGGCGAGGAAATAATCGCGTGCTGTTTCGGTCTTGCGCGGCGTGAAGATCCAGCCGCCAGCGACGAGCAGCAGCAGATAGGCGGCGATCACCAGCCAATCGGCCATCGAGAACGGCAACATCATCGAAGGGGTCTCCGACCGGCCAAAACCGCGATTTTAGCTGGGATTATTAAAAAGTGCGCCCGGCCCGCAGGACGGACCGGGCGCTACAGACGCGTGCGATGGGCGATCAGAGATGAGCTGTCAGTGAGAAGCCGATCGTGCGCCCGAGGATGTCGTAGGTATCGGGGAAGGTGTTGAAGACGCCGCCGGTCGACACGCGCGGGGGATCCTTGTCGAACATGTTGTAGACGCCTGCGGTCATTGTGACCACGTCGGTGAAGTCGTAGGACGCAGAAAGGTCAAAGGTGTTTTGGGCCTTAATCGTCTCGGTCGATCCCGCGGCACTCGACCGTACCTTGCCGATACGCTGCCAGTCGAACTGGATCACGCCCTTGTCGAGCAGCACGCCGAGACCGGCGGTATGCCGATACGCCGGCTGGACGAGCGTCGTGCCGTCGCTGGAGCAGGTGGCGCCGAACGTTCCCTTGCACTGCACCGCCGAGACGGTGGAGTTGGCCTGGATCAGATAGGACGTGACGATGTTGCCCTGGTAGCTTGCGCGCACGCCTCTGCCCGGCAACCAGTCCCCGCGCAGCGTGTAGCTACCCGTGATGTCAAGCCCGCGCTGCAGCAACCGTCCGAGATTTTGGTTGTTGACGAACGCGTCTTTGAACGTGCCGTTCGCGTTACGCGTGACAAGCGCGCACAGTGGATTGCCCGCAGTCGGGTTGGTGATGTAGCAACTGGTGATCGCCGCGATCGGCTGGATCACGCCGACCGCGCCGCGCAGGTCGAGTTCGTACCAGTCGACCGTGACGTTGAGGCCCGGAAGGAACGACGGTGTGATCACCACGCCTGCGGTCGTTGTGTAGCCGGTCTCGGGTTCAATGTCCGGGTTGCCGCCGTAATAATAATTGCCGGTCAGGTAGCTGGCAGCGTTGGAGTTCGCGGACCCGGCCGCTGGGGCGCCGAAGCGGGCGCATTGCTCCCCATTGCCGGTACCTAGCACGCAGGGATCCCCGCCGTACCGCGGCTTGAGCCGATCGACGGTCACAAGGTTGTTGAACGGCAAAGACGACGTGCTGGCGGCGAACTCACCGAAATTCGGCGTGCGCAACACGCGCTGATAGGTGCCGCGGAACCGCAGGTTGCGATCGACTTCCCAATTGGCCTCGACCTTCCAGGTGCCGTGCGTGCCGAACAGATTGTAATCGGACAGGCGATAGGCACCGCCGATATCGAGCTTGCGAATGAACGGCGTGTCGTGGATCAGCGGTATCAATGCTTCGCCGTAGAGCTCTGCGACGTCGAACGACCCGCTGTAGGCGGCCTGTACGCCCTGCCGGTAGGTATTGCCGGTCAGCAGCGCGGAATCTTGGTCAATGGTCGCGGTCTCGCGGCGATATTCGACGCCGACGGCAAAGCCGATCGGACCGGCGGGCAGCGAGAACAGTTCTTCGAGCGTGCCGCTGATCGTGCCCGCCGTAACGAACTGGTCGCGTTTGCGGTTGAAGCCGTTGATCGTGCTACCTAGCGCACCTGCAAGCGCATCCTGATTGGGCCCGAAGATGTTGACCGTGTTGACGATCGACGTGAAATTGTCCGCACCCGCCGCGTTGGTGACGAGACCGTCGCCCTTGATCAGCGAATTTTCAGTCGAACGGCCATATTGCGCGTAGATGTTCCAGTTCACCGCGTCGGTCAGCGGCCCGCGCAGCCCCGACTGGAACTGCAGCGTGTTGCGTTCCGTCTTATAAGTTACGAGTCCGAGTTCGGCCAGCGAGCGCGACACGTTCACCTGCGCGGCGCCGTTGACGAAGGTCAGCTGGTTGCGGATCGCATCGGTCAGGAACGGGTTGCTTTGGCTGATCGAAACGGTGCGGTTCACCGACGCCGGGGTTGCGCCGGGCGTTCCGGTCTCCTCCGTGCGTGAATTAGTATACATCGCGCGGCCGTAGAGCTCGACCTGTGGCGTGATCTCGTATTTGTAGAGCGCCGCAACGTTGATGCGCTTGAGCGGCGAGATTAGCGGATAGCTGTCCGAGATGTTCGACGTGGCCGAAGGCCTGGTGGTGAACGCACCGTCGTCGGCAAAGCCGAACCTGCGGCCGCTCGCAACGTCGGTGAAGACGCCGCCGATGCTGGGGATCGTCTGGTTGGGCGTTGCGGCCCAGTCGCGCTGGCCGGCGCGGATCGGGTCGCGCTGGGTATAGTCGGCGGCGATGACGATGTTGCCCCGATCGCCAAGCTTCGTGCCCATCATCAGCGAGCCGCCATATTGCGCGCCGCCGTTGACCGACAGGCGGGTGGAGGCGGTGAAGCGGATGCCCTGATAGTCGTCGTTGAGGATAAAGTTGACGACGCCGGCGACCGCGTCCGCGCCATAGACCGCGGCGGCGCCGCCGGTGAGCACGTCGACCCGCTTGATGAGCGAGGCCGGAATCGCGTTGACGTCGACCGAGTTGCGGAAGCTGAAGGGTGCCGCGCGGGTGCCGTCGATCAGCACGAGCGAGCGGCTCTGGCCGAAGTTGCGCAGTTCGATTACCTGGGCGCCGAACGCGTCGCTGCCCTGCGAGCCTTGGCGCACGCCGCCTGAGAGCTGCGGGATCTTGGTCGAGAAATCCTCGATCGTGAGCGCGGACTGGAGCTTGATCTGCTCTTCGCCGATCGACGCGACTGGGCTGCTCGAAGTAAGGCCGGGGATGGGGATCCGGGTGCCGGTGACGATGATGTCGTCGCTCGGCGGCGCCGCATCCGCGGTGGCGTCGGGCACGGTCTGAGCAAAAGCGATACTCGGCGCCTGGACGAGGGCAATGGCCAGCGCGCTTACGGCCAAGGTATGTCGATGTGACTTAACCATTAGACTTCCTCACTTTAACTTCCCTGACCATAATCATCGTGGTGGCGACGCCACCCCAAGGATCGTGCCGATTTTTACCGGTTGGGTGGTTTATGCATACCTGTCGCTGATCTGTAAAGAGGTGGTATTAATTTGGTTGTACGTCCGGAAGCGATGCTGGCTTGAACAGCCGTCCGCCGGTGGAGGGGCGCGGCACGCCGGTAGTACCCGGATAAGTTAGAGGAAGTCCGAGGAGGCTGCGTACCGCTAGGAAAGCCATCGCTTCGGCTTCCACAAAGTCTCCACGCAGGCCGATTTCGTCGGCGGTCTGGCAGTGGCCGAGCCGTTCGCGCAATGCGCGCATCATTGTCGGGTTGTGGCTGCCACCCCCGCAAACGACCCACATCGCCGGCGGGGCGGGCAGGGTGGTCGCCGCGAGCGCGATGGCCTCGGCGGTAAAAACGGTCAACGTCGCCGCCGCATCCTCGAGCGAATGATCCCGGGTCCATTCGAGTGGAAAGTCGTGCCGGTCGAGCGACTTTGGACCCCTTGCGCGGAAATGCTCATGGGAAAGGAGCGTCTGCAGGACCCGGTGATCGACCTTGCCAGCAGCCGCGAGGCGTCCACCATCATCGTAACGCCCGGTACTACGCGCCTGCACGAGCAGGTCGATAAGTCCATTGCCGGGCCCTGTGTCGAACGCCACCAACGTGTCGTCCTCACCGACCCACGTCAGATTCGCGACGCCGCCCACGTTAAGAAACGCGAGGGGTCGCGGAAGGCCGAGGTGCTCGGCCAACGCGGCGTGATAGGCAGGCACCAGCGGCGCGCCTTGCCCGCCGGCCCTCAGATCGTCCTGCCGCAGCTGGGCGACCACAGGTATTCCGAGCGCATCGGCGAGCGCTTGGGGGTCCCCAACCTGAACGGAAAGCGCGCGCTCGGGCCGGTGAAGGAGCGTCTGCCCATGGAAGCCGACAAGATCGGGGTGTCGCCCAGTTTGCTCGATGGCATGGCGCCCGGCGCGCAGGTGTACGTCGTCGATCACTGCCTCGGCGTGCCGGAAGGAGGTCGGCGGAGCGCCGTCGCCGTCCCAGACGAGCGCGTCGCGCGTCGCCTGCTCGATTGTTTTGCGTTCCGTGGCGGAGAAGTCGATTAGGGCGGTCGGGCCGAACGCGGCGATCCGTTCACCATCGGTCTCGATCATGGCGACATCGACGCCGTCGAGCGAGGTGCCGCTCATATATCCCATCACCAGCATCAGCGCAGATCCTCCCAGGTGCAGATCGCAAAGAGTATCACCGTCCCAACCAGATGCAAACCATTCTAATGCCACTTGCCTCTGACGTTTAACTGGTATCTACACGAAGAATGACCCAGGCCGTGATCGAACCGTCTGTCGCGATGCTCCGACGTGACACGCAGATGTCCAAGGAGGCGCGCGAAGCGCCCGCGCGGTGCGTCGAGCAGCTGCGCCGGAATGCCGAGCTCGTGCGCGCAGCCGGGCGAACGCTACGCGAGCTGGCGCCGCCGTTCGCGGCCACGCTGGCGCGGGGCAGTTCGGATCAGGCGGCGGCGTTTGCCAAGTTCCTGCTCGAAACCCACGCCGGCATGCCGACGCTCAGCCACGCGCCGTCGATCGGCTCGCTGTACCACGCGACATCTTCGCGGTTTCACGGCGTGCCGCTGATCGCGATCTCGCAGTCCGGCCGCAGCCCCGACCTGCTGGCCGCTGCCGACGATGCGCGCGCACAGGGCGCGATCCTCGTCGCGATCGTCAACGACGCCGACTCGCCGCTCGCCGAACGCGCGCAGATCGTGATCCCGGTCCATGCCGGGCCGGAGACCAGCGTCGCCGCGACCAAGAGCTTCGTCTGCACGCTCGTCGCGCTCACGCATCTCATCGCCGAATGGAGCCAGGACGCCGCGCTGCTCGCCGCCCTCGACGATATCGCGTCCGTGCTCGAGGACGCGGCGAGCGCCGACTGGACCACCGCGGTCGCCTCGCTCAAGGATGCCCGCCAGATGCTGGTGCTCGGCCGCGGCCCCACCTTCCCGATCGCCGGCGAGGCGTCGCTCAAACTGAAGGAGACCTGCAGCCTGCACGCCGAAGCCTTCAGCAGTGCAGAAGTCGCGCACGGCCCGATGACGCTCGTCGGCGACGGCGATCCCGTTCTGGCGCTGGCGCCGCTGGACGTAGCGCGCAGCGGGCTGCGCGAGCGGCTCGAGGACTTCGCGGCACGCGGCGCGACGGTGATCGCCGCAGGCTTGGCCGAGGACGTCGGGCCGGCCAGCTTCGTGCTGCCCTCGCGAACCGACGTGCATCCGGTACTGGGCGCGATCGCGCAGATCCAGAGCTTTTACGGGCTCGCCAACGCGCTGTCGCTGGCGCGGGGCTACGATCCCGACAAGCCACCGCATCTCAACAAGGTGACGCGCACCTTATGACCGCCCAGGCTCTTGTCGGGGCGCGCATCGTCCTTGCCGACCGCGTGGTCGAGGGGCAAGCGCTGATCGTCGACGGCGACCGCATCGTCGGCCTGGCCGATTCCGGCGCGGTTCCCGCGGGCTGCGCGGTGCAGCAGGTCGGCGGCTGGCTGCTGCCGGGCTTCATCGACACGCAGGTCAACGGCGGCGGGGACGTGCTGTTCAACGACATGCCCGCCGTCGAGGGTATCCGCGCGATCGCCGCCGCGCACCGCCGCTATGGCACCACCGGACTGCTGCCCACGCTCATCAGCGACTATCCCGATGTCGTCGCTGCCGCGATCGTCGCGGGCGAGGCAGCGCTCGAACAGCGCGTTCCCGGCGTCCTCGGCGTGCATATCGAGGGGCCGCATCTCAACGCGGCCAAGAAGGGCATCCACGATCAGAGCCGCTTCGCGCCGATCGACGATGCCGTGCTCGCCCGGCTGATGGCGCCGACGATCGGTCGCCGGATCGTCACGCTCGCGCCGGAGCTCGCACCACCTGGCGCCGTCCGCGCGCTGGCCGATGCCGGCGTGCTGGTATGTGCCGGGCACAGCCTGGCCGGCTACGATCAGACCGGTGCCGCGCTGGCGGATGGCCTCGCCGGCTTTACCCACCTGTTCAATGCGATGACGCAGTTCCTCAGCCGCGAACCCGGCATGGTCGGTGCCGCGCTCGAGGATCGCGCCAGCCACTTCGGGCTGATCGTCGACGGTCTCCACGTGCATCCGGCGGCGCTGCGCGTGGCGCTGCTCGCGCGCGGAATCGAGGGCGCGATGCTGGTGACCGACGCGATGCCGCCGGTCGGCGGCGCGCGCGATCACTTCACGCTGATGAGCCAGGAGATCGTCGTGATCGACGGAACCTGTCGCGGCCCCGACGGGACGCTGGCCGGCTCCGCGCTGAGCATGGCGCAATCGCTGCGCAATGCCATGGACATGCTCGGCTGCGACATCGTCGCGGCGTCGCGCATGGCCAGCGGCAATCCGGCGGCCTTCCTGCGGCTCGCGCACGAGACCGGCACGATCGCACCCGGACTGCGCGCCGATCTGGTCCTGCTCGACGACGCGCGGCGGGTCCGCGCCACCTGGATCGGCGGCATGCGCGAGGATCACGGCGAGTGACGCCCGAACTCGGCCTGATCGAAGGCCGCTTCGGCCGGATCTGGAGCGAGGCCGAGCGCAGCCACGTTGTCGCCACGCTCGCGACGGCGGGCTACGCTTTCTACCATTACGGTCCGAAGGCTGATCGCTCGCTGCGCCGCGAGTGGCGCCTAACCCATGACGCCGATCGCACCGAGTCCCTCGTCCGGCTCTCGGCCGAATGTCGCGCGGCCGGCATGCGGTTCGGCATGGCCATCACCCCGGTGGGATCGACGCATCCGTTCGACGACGCCACCCGCGCCGACCTGCGCCGGCGCGTCGCCGATCTCGATGCGATCGGCGTGGACGATCTCGCCGTGCTGTTCGACGATCTGCGCGGCGACATGCCGGATCTCGCGCAGCGGCAGGCCGACGTCGTCGATTTCTGCGCCGGTCTGACCAGCGCCTCGCGCGTCTATACCTGTCCCACCTATTATTCCGACGATCCGGTGCTCGACCTGGTGTTCGGCGATCGCGCGCGCGACTACCTCCACGATCTCGGCCGCAGGCTCGATCCCGCGGTGCAGGTCTATTGGACCGGCGAGGAAGTCTGCTCGCGCGAGATCGGCGGCGCCCATCTCGCGCGGGTCGCGGACGAACTCGGCCGCCCGGTCTGCCTGTGGGACAATTACCCGGTGAACGACGGCGCCCGCATGTCGAGGTTCCTGCACCTGCGCGCCTTTACCGGCCGGCCGGCGCGCATCGCCGATCATGTCTCGGGCCACGCCATCAACCCGGCGATCCAGGCGCATCTCGGCTGCATCCCCGCGCTGACGCTGCCGATGGCCTACGCACAGGCCGACGATTACGCCTATGGCCAGGCCTTTGCGGCGGCCGCGATACAACAGCTCGGCGCCTCGTTCGCCCGCATGCTGCAGCAGGATCTTCCGGCGTTTCAGGATGTTGGGCTCGAACGGCTGGGCGCTCGGACCGAACAGCTGCGCGCGCGCTACGCCGGCATCGATCACCCCGCCGCGCGCGAGATCCTGCACTGGCTGGACGGCGACGACTTGATGACCGACGACGAGGTTCAGACGCAGTAACGCGATGACGACGGCCCGATCGACACTCGAGCGCGAAACGCATCTGCTGCTGGCCCTACGGGCGGCGGTCGGCAGGCGGCACGTGCTCACCTCGGCCCGCAGCACCGCGCGCTTCTGTAGGGGCTATCGGACGGGCGAAGGGCCGGCGATCGCCGTGGTGCGGCCGGGCAGCCTGGTCGAGCTGTGGCGCGTCGCGCAGGCGTGCGTCACGGCGGACGTGTCGATAATCGTGCAGGCCTCGAACACCGGCCTCACCGGCGGATCTACGCCGGACGGCGCGGATTATCCCGGCGGGCTCGTCATCATCAGCACCACGCGGCTCGCCGGCCTTCGCGTTATCCGTGGCGGCCAGCAGGTGCTCTGCCTGCCCGGCACCACGCTGCACCGGCTCGAACACGCACTGCGCCCCTATGACCGCGAGCCGCATTCGGTGATTGGCTCGTCGTGCCTCGGCGCGTCGGTAGTGGGCGGCGTGTGCAACAATTCGGGCGGCTCGCTGATCCGCCGCGGCCCGGCCTATACCGAGCTCGCCCTATTCGCACAGGTGCGAGCCGACGGCACGCTCCGCCTAGTGAACCATCTCGGCATCGCGCTGGGCGACGATCCCGAAGCCATGCTGTCTCGACTCGACAGCGGCGCCTTCACCGAAGCCGACATCGATCCGGCCGGTGATCGGCGCGCGCACGACCACGACTATGCCGACCATGTCCGCGACATCGACAGCGCGGTGCCCGCGCGGTTCAACGCCGATCCGCGCTGCCTGTTCGAGAGTGCAGGCAGTGCCGGCAAGCTGATCGTCTTCGCGGTGCGCCTCGACACGTTCGCGCGCGAGGCCGAGACCTGCACCTTCTACATCGGCACGAACGAGCCCGCCCGGCTGACCGAGCTGCGCCGCACGATGCTGCGCGATTTTGACACGCTGCCGATCGCGGGCGAATATATGCACCGCACTGCGTTCGACGTGGCGGACCGCTACGGCCGTGACACGTTCTTTGCTATCGAGCGGCTCGGGACGGATCGCCTGCCCGCGCTGCTCGCGGCCAAGGCATGGTTCGACGCGGCGACCGAGTGGTCGGGCAAGGGCCTGAGCGACCGCCTCCTGCAATGGTCCAGCCGCTTCATCCCGGATCCTCTTCCCGCACGCATGCGCCGGTATCGCGATCGCTTCGAGCACCATCTGATCCTGAAGGTGGGTGCCGGCCAGGCCGCGTCCGTCCGGGCGCTGCTCGCGCGCGTGTTTCCCGGTGACGATGCCGGCGACCGCTTCGAATGCACCGCGCCGGAAGCCGCCAAGGCATTCCTTCACCGCTTCGTGGCCGCAGGCGCCGCAGTGCGCTACCGCGCGGTGCACGCCGACAGCGTCGAGGACATCGTCGCGCTGGACGTCGCGCTGCCGCGCAACACGCGCGAATGGGCCGAGCAGTTGCCCCCCGAACGAGAGCGCGAGGTGATCCACGCGCTCTATTACGGCCACTTCTTCTGTCAGGTGTTCCACCAGGACTATATCGTGCGCAAGGGCTCGGACCCGCTTGCCTTCGAACACGCATTGTGGGCGCTGTTCGATGCGCGCGGCGCGCAATACCCGGCCGAGCACAACGTCGGTCACCTGTACGTCGCACGACCCGAACTCGCGCGATTCTATCGCAGCATCGACCCGCGCAACCAACTTAACCCCGGCATCGGCCAGACCGTGCGAGCGCGGGACTGGGGTGCAACGGCCGTCAACGGAGACACGCCATGACCTATTTTCTCGGTATCGATGCCGGCGGCAGCAATTGCCGCGCCCGATTGGTCGACGCGCAGGGCGTGGTGATCGGGCAGGGACGCTCGGGACCGGCCAACGCCCGGATCGGCATAGAACCGCTTTACAGGACGCTCCTCGATACCGCCGACCAGGCCTTGGCCGAAGCCGGTCTGTCGCTCGCGCAGCGCGGCACGATCCACGCCGGGATGGGCATCGCCGGCATCACCCGCCTGGGTATGCACACGGCCCTGGCGGAGCTCGAGTTCGGCTTTGCATCGGTCGCCTTCGCCAGCGACGCGACGATCGCCAATCTGGGCGCGCACGCTGGTGGCGACGGCGCGATCCTCATTATCGGTACGGGCAGTGCGGCAAGGCTGCGGATCGACGGCAAGGACTTCACCATCGGTGGCTACGGCTTTCCCATCTCCGACGAAGGTAGCGCCGCGGCGCTTGGCCTGAGCGCGATGCGCCATGCGCTGCGTGCGCTCGACGGCCGCACGCGCAAGACGCCGCTGAGCACCGCGATTACCGAGGGCTTCGGCCACGACACCGCGCGCGCCATCGCCTGGATGGACCAGGCGACGCCGCGTGACTATGGCGCCTTCGCACCGCTGGTAATGGAATACGCGGAGGCGAACGACCCCATCGCGCGCTCGATTGTCGAAAACGCTGCGGGTCATATCGAACGCTTTATCGAGACGATCTTCGAACGCGGCGTGACACGCTGCACGCTGGTGGGCGGCCTGGCACCGCGGATGAGTTCGTGGCTCCGTGCCCGCACAATGCAGCGCCTGAGCAGCCCGCTCGGCGATCCCCTGGACGGCGCCCTCAGGCTCGCGGGTTTCATCTCTGCTCCGACCGCCTCGGCCGCGCCCCTGTCTCCAGGGCAGTCGGCTTGAGCGGATCAAGGGCTTTGTCAGACCAATGTGGAAGCCGCAGCGGACGCTGCTAGCGGGCGTGGATGAGCCGAAAATCAAGGGCGCTTCCACCGAGTCCGTTCCGTCGTTTCATCTCATCACCCGAGGTGATCCGCCTGGTGGTGATGATGTACGTGCGATTCCCACTGTCGCTGCGCAACGTCGAGGACCTGCTGTTCGAGTGCGGGATCGACATCTGCCACGAAACGGTGCGGATGTGGTGGAACGGCTCTGTCAGACCAAATGCACCACTGATTTCCTATTTGGTTAGAGCAGCAATTGATCAGCCTCACTGCAGTTTTGTTCCTTTGAAGGCCAGCCTTCGTTCTCGCCGCCGCGCCGGCTCGGGATCGAGATTACGACCGGTCGCCATTCAAACGAACCAAATTCCGGTTAGTCTGACAGTACCTGCTGCGGCGGTCGGTCGCGTGCAATGATTGATCGACTTCGTAATCGGAGCGTTGTGCATGGACGCAATGAGGCTGACCTCAGGGCCGAACCCGCCGCACCAGGAGATGAGCGATGCCGATCATGGAAGGCCCTGCAGGAACCCAAGAAGACACGGCAGCAATGGTTTGGGATTTGGTGGACGGCTTTGCGCTACTGTCGGCCGCTGTCGCCGAACAGTACAAAGGTCCTCAATCCCGTCCGCTCGAAGCGGTCCTTTGCCGTCTGGCTGACCGGGTGGAGGCGATCGGCAAGAAGAACTTGGCAGCTCGGCTCAACAATGCGCGCGGACGTTTCGCCAGCAGTCTGTCCTGAACATATAGGGAGTTTACTGGGCGGCGTCTGGGGCTGTTCCATAATCAGCCCTGGCGCGCGGCTAAAGTAAGCAGGCGATCGTCTTTGGCAAAGGTATATACCGCTTCCAGACTTAACGAGAAACGAGGATCGGCATGGCGGACAGCAGCGAGCAAGATAAAGCCTTACAGCTATACGAAGTCGACCGTGCTCTGCTCGATGAGCACGGACTGCCGTACATCGACACAATCTGTTCGTTTGCGGAAGGCATGCGAGCCGAGGGGCGCACCGCAGACGCCGACGAGGCCATGCGTCAGTGCGACCGGATGCGCGCGATCCTGCTGAGCGACCGCGATCTTGTCGCGCATTACCACGCCGTGGATGGAGAGGGCGGTGATCCTTGGTCGGATGCGTTGGTTGCTGAGGTGGAGAGGCGCGGGCTCGACACGTGAACTACGACGTGCTGGCGCCTAAGGAGTTGCGCTGCCGCTGCTAGCCTATCCCAACGCGACTGAATCGCAATTGGAACGATGAAGGCCGCAGTGCGCTCGACACGCAGTCGTTGTGGCTGAAGGATCCTGAATATGTTCATGCACAATAAGCGGTTGCAATATACCGTCCGAGTATCCGAGCCCAATCCGGTACTGGCATCCTTAATGCTGGAGCAGTTCGGTGGGGCCGATGGCGAATTGGCGGCAGCGATGCGCTATTTTACGCAGGGGTTGGGCGAAACCGATGCCGGTCGGAAAGACCTGCTGCTCGACATCGCGACCGAGGAGCTCAGCCATTTGGAGGTGATCGGTTCGATCGTCGCCATGCTCAACAAGGGCGCGAAGGCGCAGCTTGCAGAGGCGGCGATGACCGAGGCAGAACTGTACCTGTCGATGACGGCTGGCGGTAATAGCCATACCCAGTCGCTACTATACGGTGGCGGTCCGTCGCTGACTAATTCGTCTGGTGTGCCATGGACGGCTGCATACATCGATAGCCGCGGTGATCCGACGTGCGACCTGCGCTCCAACATCGCCGCGGAATCGCGCGCCAAGATCGTCTACGAGCGGCTGATCAACATTACGGACGATCCCGGCATCAAGGAGGCGTTGGGCTTCCTGATGACGCGCGAAGTCGCCCACCAGAAGTCGTTCGAGAAGGCGCTGTATGCGATCGAGAACAACTTTCCGGCCGGCAAGCTGCCAGGCATCGAGAAATATGCGAACGTCTATGTCAACACGTCGCAGGGCGAGGGAGACGAGAACGGACCGTGGAACACTGGTGAGCAGTGGGAGCGGATCGACAATCTCGAAGAGACGATGCCGATCGACGAAGGCGACGGAACGGCCACGGTTGGTCTTAGCAAGTCGGATGCGGCAGTTGCAGAAAAGCTCGCCAAGCGTACGGCTTCCGATCCATCCAGCGATCCAGAAACCGGTGTTGATTTGGGCGCAGGACCGGGCGCCGGGCTCATCAGTGGCGAAGATCTGGGCGGAGCCAAGGACGTCAACGACGCGGCCAAGATCGCAGACAAGATGTAACAAAAAAGGTGCCCGGCTTTTCGCCGGAGCCGGGCACCCATTTGAGATCGTGGAAAATCGTCGGGCGTGCCACGTTAAACCGTTGAGCGGCTGATCGCTTTACTCCAGTGAATGCCTTGGCAACCCGGAGGGCGCCATATGACGCGTAAGCCAGCCGGCACCACCTTCAGACGCTTTCGCGTGGCAAATCACCTTAAGTAACACCGAGTGCGGGTGGCGAAGGGGGGGCCTTCGTTCCACGCCACGGTGGCTCGTCGGTGTTCCCGCAGGCGCAAAGGACCTTGGTGGTCGTGCCCAGCATTATGCTCTAGCAATTTCCTGCTCGGTGGCACCTCTACCTGCGGTCTCCGGCTGTTGATGTCCTCTAGGAATGATGCTCAAAAGCGCTGTCAGCAGCGCATGCGTCCCCCCTGCCGCGCTGCTGAACAGGGGGCGGCTCGTTCGGCAATCAGCTGTCGGGCGAGCCGTTTTCCTCTCCGCCGAAGAGGCTACCCGGCTTAAGGTCGAACGCGCTCACCGTGCCGCGATTGGCTCGCCCGCGATATCGTCATCGGCGTCTGGATCCCGCCCTTGGAGCCTATCCAGCCGTCGCATGATGGGTGTCACCGTCAGGCCGTGCATCGAGATAGAGAGCAGGACCACCAGCCCCATCAACGCCCAAAGTCGGTCAGGGTTGGAAACGTCCATGTGGTTCAAGGGCACTGTCAGACCAAATGCACCGATCGTTAGGCAGAGCGGGGTAGGCGTCGGCATGCCCCGCCCCCGCAAACCCGCCAGCCCGTTTCGCTACTTCAATTCATCACCCGAGGTGATCCGCCTGGTGGTCATGATGTACGTGCGGTTCCCACTGTCGCTGCGCAACGTCGAGGACCTGCTGTTCGAGCGCGGTATCGACATCTGCCACGAAACGGTGCGAATGTGGTGGAACAGGTTTGGCCCGATGTTCGCAGGCGACATCCGCCGGCAGCGCCTCTCGCGGATGCGCGGCTTTCGTCACTGGCGCTGGCACCTGGACGAGATGTACGTGAAGCTGAATGGCGAGATGGTCTACCTCTGGCGAGCGGTCGACCACGAAGGTGAGATCCTCGAGAGCTACATCACCAGGACCCGCGACAAGGAGGCAGCGCTACGCTTCATGAAGAAGGCGCTGAAGCGGCATGGCAGCCCCGAGGCGATCACGACTGACGGTCTGCGCTCCTACCGTGCAGCGATGAAAGAGCTCGGTAACGCCGAGAAGCAGGAGGTTGGACGCTGGGCCAACAACCGGGTCGAGAACAGCCATCTGTCCTTCCGAAGACGGGAACGGGCGATGCTCAGGTTCAGGCGGATGAAGTCGCTACAGAAGTTCGCCAGCGTGCACGCCAACGTCCACAACCACTTCAACCTCGAACGCCACCTAGTCGACCGCCAGACCTACAAGGAACGCCGCTCAGCCGCGCTGGCTGAGTGGAGCATGATCGCGAGCTAGGGTGTCGTGCTCAAAGAGCGAACTGCATCGTGTGGAGAGCGGTTCGCATTAGACTGACAGCACCAGCGACAGTGAAGGTCGCCGCTCTGAAGGTCTCGTTCCCGGCCTTCGCCCAGCCGGCCTTCTCCGCAAAATGGCCGTAGAGGCTGGTGGCGTCCGCACCCGTGTCGAGCTGCATGCGAAGCATTCGGCCGTTCAAGTCGACAGGTACGGTGATCGCACCGCGTGCGGATCCCTTGTCGTTGGCAAGCCACTTGAACGGTACGCACTGCGCCTTGCGGTCGAGACTTGCCGATGCCTCGCTCAACGCGCTGTTCGGCGCCGCAGCAGCTGGGGGAGTAGCGGCGAGGGCCGCAATCATAGACAAGAAAGCAGAGAATTTAAGCATCAACGCCGATTAGCAGCGGTCATGTGTCGGGTATAGTTGGGGAGACCAAAGCGAACACGATCGTTGCACCGTGGGTACAAGGAGACGATCATGCCGGAGAGAGAGAAGATCAGCGATGGCGCCAACGAGCGAGCTATAAACGAGTCCATTGCGGGCACCGGCCCCGGCATACCCGATGACGCCTTGGCACCCGGCGAGGAGCTTCCAGTGCCCCCGACCGACGAGGAGGTCGCCCGTGTCGCGCGCAAGCTGGGCGCCCCGGTTCCCGAGGCTGAGGGCGATCCACCAACGCCAGAGAGTGCCTCCTGATCGCGATCAGTCGTAAGCAAACCGGGTACAAGCCGATGTGGAGCGCGGAGCTTGCCATACACACCTGTGGCTGTTCCTTAATCTTCGGCTTGCGGCCGCTGACCTTTAGGCACAAACGACCGCGTTTATAGGAGCTGATATATGGCGTTGCGCCTCGAGATTGACCAAGCCAGCATTACCGACAACGACATCGCTCGCCACGTGGAGTTCACGGCTGAGCTCGACGGCGACGAACGGGACTTTGCCGTCAAATACGCGGTGCTTAAAGAGCTGAGCGGTGACGAGCCTGAGGCTGACGCGCTGGAAATGTTCGAGCGGTTTAGCGACGAGCTTATCGACGTCTGCGTAGAGGCCGCTGTGCAACGACCTTCTGCGAACGTGGTGATTATCGACGAGGGCGACCTCGAATAAGCGGCGTCGATAGCAGGAGCGTTTCGGCAGCACCTGGTCATCAGCGTGCGTTGGCGCGGATGGGGCCCGCTGCTGAAATGCGGCAACTTTTGTTGCGCCCCTGCTCACGATTCAGAGATTGGACATGACGGCAGTGCATGTGGTTCGGCCGCTTACATGTGCCGATACGGGTTCAACGCGCAGTGACGAACGGATGTTCGAGCCGCACTGCGTCGAGCAGGCGCTCGATCGCGGCAAGCTCACGTACCGTGCCTGATGGCTCGACTTCCCAGTTACAGTGCGCGTGCGTGGCCGTGTTGCGGACCTTGATCAGCCCGATAGCCAACCGCCACCCGCGCGCTGTGCCACCTGACGAGCGGGTCAGTCGAGCGATGAGCAGTTCTTGGAGCTGGCCGGCCGTCATGGGACGTCATCAGCATTCCCGCGCTGCCGGCGCAACCCGGAAAGCTCCCTTCAAGTCAGCCCTTTAGCTGCTTTCGACCCGCAACGCTGCTCCGGCAGTGTCGGTCGCCTTTGGAGCTCGTTGCGGATCCCCCGATCTTGTCGGACCAGTCCGTCGCCTCATCTCCTTCCATCGGAAGAGCGCGGCGTACTGCGGCCTGCGAGCAGGCTTTTCGTCAGCCATTCGATTCTCCCACGATGCCGAAACACCCGCAGCATTTACAGCAGCGTTTGAGCGGTCGCGGCTGAGGAAAAGCGTCGATGACATGTTCTTTGGTGCGGTGGAACGAGTCTGCACCGGCGCGAGTCTATGGTGGATGGCAAGCAGAGCGGCGGCAGGCAGATCGAAGGCGTCCAGAACCGCGGCTCGCGCGTCCGCTTCCGAGCTCGCGCCGCCGCCCTTCCGGCAGGTCCAGCTCGCGCTGTTGGTAGATAGCGTCCCGGCGGGCGACCGCTGGCTCCACGAGATGAAGTATGACGGCTATCGGCTGGAGGTCGCGGTGGGCGGTAGCACGGCGCGTGCCTACACGCGCTCGGGTCTCGACTGGTCGGATAAGTTCGCGGACATCGTCAAGGAAGCGGCGACCTTGGATGTTCGATCAGCGCTGCTCGATGGCGAAGCCGTCGTGATGGACGAGCATGGCCGCTCTAACTTCCAGAAGCTGCAGAATGCTCTGAAAGGCGCGCCGGCCAGCATCGACTTCGTCGCATTTGATCTGCTCGAACTCGACGGCGAAGACCTGACCGGCCTGCCGCTCACCGAACGCAAAGCGAAACTCCGCGCGATCCTTCCCGAGGGCGGGTCGCGCATTCGTTATTCTGACCACATCGTCGGCAACGGCGAGAGCCTCCTTCACGGTTTCTGCGATGCAGGCTTGGAGGGCGTCATCTCGAAGAAGGCTGACGCACGTTATGTCGGCTCCCGATCCGGCGGCTGGCTCAAGACAAAGTGCATCAAGCGGCAGGAGTTTGTGGTCGTCGGTTGGACCCCGTCAGACAAGTCTCGTGCGTTCCGGTCATTGATCCTGGGTGTGCACGACGGCGGTGTGCTGCGCTACGCGGGTAAGGTCGGCACCGGGTTCGGCATGGACGAGATCATGCGCTTGATGGAGCGGATGAAGCCGCTGGCGCAGGAAGCCCCTACTGTGCAGGCGCCTCGCGCGGAAGTGAGAGGCGCACACTGGTTGAAGCCGGTGCTGGTCGCGGAGATCGCCTACGCCGAGATGACCAACGAGGGCACGCTGCGCCACCCGAGCTACCTTGGTCTGCGCGAGGACAAAAAGGCTGAGGCCGTGGTGTTGGAGAAGGAGTCTCCCGTCGCCGAGATTGCCGCGCCTGCGGTGAGCAAGGTCAAGGTCAGCAATCCCGAGCGAGTGATCTTCCCTGAATCGAGCATTACGAAAGGCCAACTCGCCGACTATTACGCCGCCGTTGCCCCTGCCATGCTGCCTTGGGTTGGAAGCCGCCCGATCAGCCTCGTGCGCTGCCCCCAGGGTCGCGCGAAGAAGTGCTTCTTCCAGAAGCACGACGCGGGCAGCTTCGGCGACACCGTCAAGCATGTCGGCATCCTGGAGAAGGATGGCCATGAGGAGCCCTATCTGTTTGTCGATACCGCCGACGGGCTGCTCACCTGCGTCCAGATGGGCACGATCGAATTTCACGGCTGGGGCGCGCGGATCGAGGACGTCGAAAAGGCCGACCGGCTCGTGTTCGACCTCGATCCCGACGAGGGGCTCGACTTCGAGGCCGTACGCAAGGCAGCGTTCCACTTCCGCGACATTCTGAAGCAGATCGGGCTTGAAACCTTCCCGATGGTGACCGGCGGCAAGGGCGTGCACGTCATCGCCCCGCTGGTTCCCCGAGCCGAATGGCCGGAGGTGAAGGATTTCGCGCACCGCCTGGCGCGTGCGGTCGCGCAGAGCGATCCGAACAACTTCACCGCCGCGCTACCCAAGGCACAGCGCAAGGGCCGCATCTTCGTCGACTATCTGCGCAATCAGCGCGGCGCGACGGCGGTGATGCCGTATGCGGTGCGGGCCCGACCGGAGGCGCCGGTTGCCGCGCCGATCACGTGGAAGGAGATGGAGATCATCGATGCGCCGAACCACTATCATATTGGTGATGCGGCAGAGCTGGTGAAGCGTGCCGGATCTAAGGCGCTGGCCGGATGGGGACGTGCCAATCAGATGCTGCCGGACCTATGAGGCAGCCTGCATGAAAATCGCTACCTACAACGTGAACGGCGTAAACGGCCGGCTGCCCGTGCTGCTGCGGTGGCTTACGGAGAGCCAGCCAGACGTTGTCGTCTTGCAGGAGCTGAAGGCGCCGCAGGACAAGTTCCCCGAAGCGGCGATACGCGACCTCGGATATAAGGCGATCTGGCACGGACAGAAGAGCTGGAACGGCGTGGCGATGCTAAGCCGCGTCGGCGAGATCCACGAGACGCGGCGTGGTCTGCCCGACGATCCCGACCCGGCGCAAAGCCGCTACATCGAGGCTGCGGTGAACGGTATCTTAATCGGCGGGCTCTACCTGCCCAACGGCAACCCGCGCCCCGGCCCCAAGTTCGACTACAAGCTGCGTTGGTTCGACA